>NZ_ADGX01000022.1 GCF_000177675.1 Parafrankia sp. EUN1f | reverse complement strand
CCATCGCGTCCAGCAGCTGGTCGACGAGCCGCTCGATGCGCGGCGCCAGCCCCGAGATCATGCGCGGGGTGAAGGTCCTGCTGACCATTCCCCGCAGCCGGGTGTGCTGCGGCGGGTTCATGAAAAGAAACGAGTCGCCGCCCCGGAACGCGCCGTCCGGACCCTGGTTGTGCCCCCAGGACGGGTTCTGCAGCACCGCGGTGCATTCCGCGTGCCGGGTCACCAGCCGGATGCCGAGCGGCGTCTCGTGTACCGGCCCGCCCTCGCGCAGCTGCGCGAACAGCGGGTAGGGGTCGGCGCGGTTCGCCGGGCTGAACAGATCCAGCAGGATCCGGGTGACGTCGTCCGCGGGCAGGGTCGAGGCCATCGGTCCTCCCTCCGAGATCGGTGTCAGGAGATCGGTGTCAGGTCCGGGCGGCCATCTGGAGGGCGGCCAGACCACGAACGACGATGTTCGGCTTGTAGGGCGGGTCGTCGTCGAGCAGTTCGAGCGTCCGGGCCCGGCGCAGCAGGCGGTCGAGCAGGATCTCCATCTCCAGCAGCGCGAGCGGGGCGCCGAGGCAGTAGTGGATGCCGAGGCTGAACGCCAGCTGGTGCGGCGGGACCGGGGTCCGCTGGTGGAACCGGGTGACGTCGAGGCGGTCCGGATCGTGGAACGCCGCCGGGTCACGGTTCGCCGAGTTGATGAGAACGACGACTCCCTCACCCTCGGCGAACGTGCGCCCGCCGATGGTCAGCGGCCGGGTGGCCGACCGGGTGGTCAGATGCACCGGCGGGTCGTAGCGCAGGAGCTCCTCCACCGCGGCCGGGACGAGATCGGGCCGATCGCGCAGCACCTGGACCTGGTCGGGATTGCGCAGCAGCGCGAGGATGCCGTTGCCGACCAGGTTCACCGTGGTCTCGTGGCCGGCGACCAGCGTCGTCACACAGGACGTCAGCAGCTCCAGCTCGGTCAGCACGTCGCCCTGGTCCTCGACGGCGGCGAGCGCGCTGAGCAGGTCGTCCGCGGGCTGGCGCTTACGCTCGTCGATGAGCTCCCGGAAGTAGGCCTGGAAGTCGCGGGCCGCCGTGCTGCGCTCAGCCCGCTCCTGCGGGGTGAGCAGGGCATCCGGGTCGAAGCCGCGTCCCAGCCACTGGGACCACTGCTGGACGAGCGCGTGGTCGGCGGCCGGCACCCCGACCAGCTCGCAGACGACGGTGAGCGGCAGCGGGTAGGCGATCGTCTCGATGAGGTCGAACTCGCCCGCGGCCAGCGCGGTGTCGAGCAGGTTGTCGACGAGCCGTTCGATGCGTGGCCGCAGGCCGGCGATCAGCCGCGGGGTGAAGGCCTTCCCGACCAGCCGGCGCAGCCTGGTGTGGTCCGGCGGGTCCATCCAGAGGAACGAGGTCGGCAGCTCGGAGGCCGCCTCATGCGCCTCGACGTCCCCGTGCAGCTGCGCTGCCTCGTCGGCGTGGCTCCAGGCCGAGTTCTGCAGGACGGCCACGCAGTCGCTGTGCCGGGTCAGCAGATACAGGCCCAGCGGCGTGCGGTGCAGCGGGCCGGCCTCACGCAGGCTCCGGCACAGCGGATAGGGGTCGGCCCGGTGGTCCAGGCCGAACAGCGAGAGAATGGTCTCGGTCAGGTCGACCGTGTCTGATACGCCGGGTGATGCGGCTGACGCGTCCACCGAGAACCTCCTGCTGCGGAAAGCCGTGCGAAAACCGTAAGGCGCCGGGTATCGAGACGGCGAACGATAGGCGGTTTTCATAATGTGATTGATTTCGGTCGAGCACCTTGACCGCCGATTTTCGCGATGGGCAGGATTTCGCTGCTGAATCCTTGTGGGTCGCGCTGCTGATCGCAGGCCGACAGCTGTGGAGGGCGATGTGGCAGACGCAGGTAGCTCCAGCTCGGAGCGCCGTGGGCGGGCGGTGGTGCTCGGAGCGAGCATCGCGGGCATCCTCGCCGCCCGAGTCCTCGCCGACAGCTACGAGCAGGTGGTGGTGCTCGACCGCGACGAGCTCACCGGGGTGCTCCAGCGCCGCGGCACCGCGCAGGGCCGCCACCTGCACGGGCTCATGGAACGTGGCCGCCGGATCATCGAGGACCTGTATCCCGGGGTGACCGCGGAGCTCGTCGGCCTCGGTGCGCCGACCACCGAGGTCCTGACCCGATCCCGCTGGTACCTCAGCGGCCTGCGGGTCCATCCGACGTCCACCGGCCTCACCACGGTGCTGGCCAGCCGGCCGCTGCTGGAAAGCACCCTGCGGGCCCGCACCGCCGCGATGCCCGGGGTGGAGATCCATGCGGGTGTCTCCGCGTCCGGCCTGGTCGCCGTACCCGCCGCACCCGACGGCGCGCGGCGGGTGGTGGGCGTGCGGGTCACGGCCACGGACGCGGCCACCGCCGCCGCGATCGACCACCTCGGCCAGAATGCACCCCGCAACGGCCAGGACGCGCCCCACCTCGGCCATGACGCAGCCCGCCTCATCCAGGACGCAGCCGGCAACGGCCAGGACGCGTCCCAGGGCTCCCGCGGCGGGACCGTCATCGCGGCCGACCTCGTCGTCGACGCGACCGGGCGGGCGTCGCGCGCTCCCGACTGGCTTGCCGAGATCGGCTGCGACCGGCCGGCCGAGGAACGCATCGACATCGACCTGGGCTACGCCTCACGCACCTACGAACGCCGCCCGGAGCACCTCGACGGTGACCTCGGTGTGGTCGTCTCGACCATGCCGGGCTGGCGCGGCGGCGGCGCGATCGTGCTCGAGGGCAACCGCTGGCACGTCACCCTCGGCGGCATGCTCGGCGACCACCCACCCCTCGACGAGGCCGGCTTCCAGGCGTTCGCGTCCACCATGCCGGTGCCGGACGTCCACCAGATCGTCTCCACCGCCCGGCCGCTGGAGGACCCCGTCCCACACCGGTTCCGCGGATCGGTGCGCCGCTTCTTCGAGCGGCTGGCCGCGCCGCCCGAGGGCTTCCTCGTCATCGGCGACGCCGCCTGCAGCCTCAACCCGATCTACGCGCAGGGGATGACCGTCGCCGCCCAGCAGGCCGAGGCGCTCGCCGGCTGCCTGCGCGCGGGCCGCGCCGACCTGCCGCGGCGCTTCTACCAGGAGGCTGTCACCCGCATCGAGTTCGCCTGGCAGATGTCGACCAACGCCGACCTGAACTACCCGGGCGTCGTCGGCAACCGCACCCCGCGGGTCCGGATCATGAACGCCTACATCCGCCGCGCTCACATCGCCGCGCACCTGGACCCCACCGTCGCCCGGACCTTCATGCGCCTGGCGAACCTGGTGGAGCCACCCTCCAGCCTGCTGCGGCCGCCGATGATCGCCCGCATCCTGCGCCACGGCTTCTCCGCCTCCGTCCCCACTCCACGCACCGGTGCGTCGGCCGTTTCGAAGGGTCGCCGGACGCCGCGGCGGCCCGGGCCTCCCGGTGAGAATCGGCTGATCCGGGCCCGCTGGCTGCCGCTGCTGTCGAGCAAGAAATGAGGATTTCGGCTTCTGTAACGACCGAAATCCTCACTTCTTGCGGATTGCCAGGACCATTTTTCTCTATTGGTATGAGTTGGCGGCGCTGCGTGGCGGCGCGGGTTCCCCTCAGCCGGCGGGGCGGTCGCCCGGGGCGTAGCCGCGGACGAAGAGCCCCACCGCGGAGCGCAGAGCAGCGTCGAGGGCGGGATCGTCGAGCTCGGGCGGGTGGTAGACGGCGAACGTGCCGAGCTCGGTCATCTCCCAGACGGTGCCGTTGACCAGGGCGACGAAGTGGCCCGCCGCCCGGGCCGGGTCGTCGATGAGCAGCGCGCCGCCGTGGGCGAGGCGAGCGAGCTGGCCGATCAGCTCCGACCAGACGGGCGCGGCGACGCGCTGGCGCCACAGCTGCGTCAGCTGCGGATTTCGCGGTCCCTCGGTCTGTAGGAGAAGCCGCAGCGCGGCGGTGCGCGGGTGGAGGAAGGTCGCCATGATCCGGCGCGCCAGCTCGTTCAGATAGACCTCGGGGTCGGGCAGCTCACTGGGGAAGTGCGCTGTCGCCTCGCGCAAGGTCTCCAGCGTCGCGCTGAGATGCTCATCGATGACGGAGAGGAACAGGGTCTCCTTGTCGCCGAAGTGGTTGTAGATGGTCTGGCGGGAGACCGGTGTGGCCGCGGCGACGTCCTCCAGAGTGGTGGACGCATAGCCCTGGCGGACGAAGAGTTCCAACGCCGCAGCCATGATCGCTTCACGTTTGGCCGGGCGGCCCCGTGCGGGCGCACGTGGGGCTGGTGGGACTCGCTCGGGCACCCCTTCAGCCTAGTCTTGGACGCTCCTGTCTAAAATTCTAGACGATCACGTCCTGATTGGCGCTCCGGGTGCGTGGGCGCGGCGTCGCCGGCCACCACGGGGCCCTGCCGAAGGAGACGAATTGACCGAGGCTGAGCGTTCGCACACCGCCGTCATCGGTGCCGGCCCCGCGGGGCTGACCGCCGCCTACCAGCTCGCCGCCCGCGGCGCGGCGGTGACGGTCTTCGAGGCCGACGACGTCGTCGGCGGGATCAGCCGCACCGTCGTGCGTGACGGCTGGCGGTTCGACATCGGCGGGCACCGGTTCTTCACCAAGGTGGCTGAGGTGGAGGCGCTCTGGAACGAGATTCTGCCCGCCGACGACTTCCTGCTCCGGCCACGGATGAGCCGGATCTACTACCAGGGCAAGCTTTACGACTACCCGCTGCGGTCGCTGAACGCCCTCGGTAATCTCGGGCCGCGCGAGGCTGCCCTCGCCATCGGGTCCTATCTGCGGGCCAGGATCCGTCCGCCGCGAGACCGGGACGCCAACTACGAGTCGTGGCTGGTGGCCAGGTTCGGCTGGCGCCTCTACCGGACGTTCTTCAAGACCTACACGGAGAAAGTGTGGGGAATCCCGGTCAGTGAGATGCCCGTGGACTGGGCCGCCCAGCGCGTGAAGAACCTCTCCCTCTCCGCGGCGATCGTGAACGCGGTCCTCCCGAAGCGCAACCAGAAGAACATCACCAGCCTCATCGAGGAGTTCCGCTACCCGAAGCTTGGACCGGGGATGATGTGGGAGGAGGCCGCCCGCAAGGTGGAGAAGATGGGCGGAGAGGTCGTCATGAACTCCGCGGTGACGACGATCCACCGGGCCGACGGGCGAGCCGTCGCCGTCACCGTCACCACCGGGTCCGGGCAGCACCACCGGGTGCCCGCCGACCACCTCATCTCCTCGATGCCGATGTCGGCACTGCTCAAAAGCATCGACCCGCCCCCGCCGGCGGACGTCCTGGCGGCAGCGGACGATCTGCGTTACCGCGACTATCTGACGGTCGCGCTGATCGTGCCGCAGGAGTTCAGCTTCCCGGACAACTGGATCTACATCCACGATCCAGGAGTTCGGGTCGGCCGTATCCAGAACTACGGGTCATGGTCGCCGTATCTGGTCAAGGAGGGCCGCACCTGCCTCGGCCTGGAGTTCTTCGTGTTCGAGGGCGACGACATGTGGACGAAGCCCGACAGCGAGCTGGTCGCGCTCGCAACCGCGGAGCTGGAAGCACTCGGGCTGGTCCGCCCTGGCATGGTCGAGACCGGCTATGTCGTGCGGGTTCCCAAGGCATACCCCACCTACGACCAGTACTACCGGCGCAACGTCGACATCATGCGGCGCTGGCTGGAGGAGAACGCTCCGAACGTGTACCCGGTCGGCCGCAACGGAATGCACCGGTACAACAACGCCGACCATTCGATGCTGACCGCCATGCGCACCGTCGAGAACATTCTTGACGGCACCGAGCACGACGTGTGGGAGGTCAACGTCGAACAGGAATATCACGAGGAGAAGTCGACCACCGGCGCGAGAGCGCGGGCGACCGGCGGAACCGGCCGCGACGCACCGATCATCCCGCGCCGGTAGAGACGGCCCCTGGGGCAGGGCTCAGATCGCCGAGATCGCGTCCCAGATCGGGGGCCAGCAGGCGACCGCGGTGACCACTGCCGCGGCGGCGAGCAGGCCCGTCGTCAGCAACGGACGGGCCTGGCGGCGCAGCCGCATGGCGAAAGGCGCGCTGCTGCCCGGCGCGGCCCGGACCTCCTGCGCCACGACGAAGCCCAGCACCAGCAGGAACACCAGCGTGTCCTGCAGGGCGAACAGGAGATACCCCGCCGTCGCGCCCTCGTCGTAGACGGCGAGGTGAAACCAGCAGACCACCAAAGGCAGCACGACCATGGCGATGTAGGGAGCGACGAGCCGCAGCGACATGGCGCCGGCGTCGTCACCGACACCCTTCTTGGTGATCATGTACGGCTTCTTGACCCGCATCACGACCTGTACCAGCGCGGAAAGGACGATCACCCAGCGGGCCGCGTGCAGCACGATTCCGCGCCAGGTGAGACGCACCCGGCGCGGTACGTGCCACGGCCGGCTCCACCACCAGACACCCGCCCCGACCGCGCTCAGCGGCAGGCTGTGGACGATGAACTCCAGGTAGTGAATCGTCGCGATGCGCCAGTTCAGGCACAGCGCCGCCAGCGGCAGCGCGAAGAGGGTCACCATAGACAGGCACCAGAAGGTGTACCAGGTCTGCGAGAAGAGGAACTGAACCGCCTGCCGTGGCCGGTAGTTCCGCAGCAGGCGCGGTGTGTGCCACAGCAGAACCTCGATCATCGAATAGGCCCAGGCGAACTGCTGCGAAAGATAGGTCTCGAACGTCTCCGGCCCGTCGCCCACCGCGATGACGTCGGGGACGAAGACACCCTGATACCCGCGCGCGGCGAGGCAGACCGTGTCGAGATGATCCTCGGCCCGGGTCGGCTGGAAACCGCCGATCTCACGGATCGCCGCGGTGTCGTAGGTGCAGTGGGAACCGATGATGAAGGGAGTCCGGGAGAAGCCGTAGAAGCCCATCTGCAGCGGGCCCTGCAGGCCCAGCTCCTGCTCGGCGGCGCCGCGGGCCGTCCAGTGCTCGAAGTTGCCGTAGACGCTCGGTGCCTGGACCCACTTCACCTTCGGGTCGGCGAAGTAGCCGAGGACCTGGTGCAGGTAGTCCGGGTTGGGAATGTGATCGATGTCAAGCTGGGTGAAATGGCTGTACTCGTGGCCGTGGGCATCGAGCCAGGCGTTGACGTTCCCGGCCTTCGTCTTGCGCTTGAAGGGCGGGAAGCGCCGGTTCCAGCCCGCCACACCCGACTTCCCCCAGCGGGCCTCGTCATGCCGGCAGAAATATCGGACGCCGACCGAGCGGGCCATCTCCTCGATGTCCGGCGAGGGGACCTTGTCCACCAGGATCCAGCTGTCGTGCGGATAGGTGATGCGGCTCATCGCGACCAGCTGACGCCGGACGATCTCCAGCGACTCCGAGCCGGGAACGGTCAGGCTGACCACCGCGACCCGGCCGATCGCCCCGGCATCCTCCGCCCGCCGCACCGGGATGCGAAGGGGCCGCCGCATGTTTCCCACGAAGATCAGGTACATCGTCGCGAGGAACGTGCCGACGTAGAAGAGGGACAGCGACATCAACACGAACAGCGGCGGGGAGCCGATGTTGCCCGGCCGCAGCCACCACTGCCAGAAGAAGACGACCGCGGCGACCCAGCAGACCACGACCAGCCGGTACTGCCACGCCTGCGACCGACTCATCACGGCCACCGCCCGGACCCGAATTCCAGCACCGTCGGCCGCCGCCGTCCGCCCGCGGCCGCGGCTCGGCACCCGCGGACGCCGCTGTACCGGCACGGTTACCTGGTCGACACCACCGACCGAGAGCAGCACCGTGACGTCATCCAGATCCAGGAAGGACGTCGCAGCCTCGGCCTGGGAGGGCACCGCGGCCTCGGCCTGATGAGGCACCGCGGCCCTGATGCCTGCACCGGGCCCGGGTCCGGCCGAATACGCCGACGTCGTACCGTCACGCAGCGGGCTACGCACCAGTCTCTCCCCCCACGAACCACGCACCATTGATCACGCGGCGAAAAACAACGAGCGAGCGGCTGGACGGTCTCGGGGTCACCGAATGCGCGGACAGGTGCCAGGGCCCGCGGCAGGTGCGAAAGAACTTCCCGCGGTGTGGCGGATTCGCCTGCTGGCAGCCCAGGTGGGCTGCCGATGAATGACGCAGGTCACATTTCCCGGACCCGTCGGTCTGAACGCGCGAGTAGTCGACGAATGAACTCTCGTCGCAACGTCCAGCCCCCTCCCGCATCCGATCGAGAGCCGAGGAATAGATCGGCGTAGTCCGGATGGATAGTCACGCTAGGCCATCCGGGACGGCTTGGCAAAATTGATGCACACCGCTGCCAGACGGACGCTCTCCGGCGCCGGGGCGTAATCAGGTAACGCAGGTCACTCTGTTTTTCTGCTCACATTCGCCGCTGCTGGCGGCGATAGCTGAGATCACTTTCGACTGGATGGGGAAAGCTTTTCGTGGCCAGGTATCTTGCGAGACCTGAGGCGTTGTCCGTAGGGCCCGGGCGGTCGCGCGGGCCCTGGGCCCCGAGATCGCGGAGCCCGCGGGCCGGTCGGCCGGGAGGGGGCGGGCACCGATGCGGGGACGGACCGTGCGGGTGGCCCCACCTGCGCGGGTAGCCCTGCCGCTGATCCTGGTCTTCGTTCTCGCGGTGGTGTCGGTGCTGGTCACAGTGCTGAGTGGGCCAGGTGCGCGCTCGGCGGAGGTCCTCGGTGTCCGCGGCGCCGACATCTCCTTCACCCTGCAGGAGGAGGCCGCCGGCACCGCCCTGTCTGACGGCGGGCAGCGGCGTCCCATCGAGCGGATACTCGCCGCCCACGGCGGGAACTACGTCCGGCTGCGGGTCTGGGTCAACCCGCCCGCCGGTTACAGCGACGAGAAATCGGCGCTGACACTCGCCAGGAGAGCGCGCGGCGCCGGGCTGAAAATCATGCTGGTGCCGCACTACTCGGATTTCTGGGCCGATCCGCACGCGCAGGAACCGCCGGCGTCATGGCCCCGGTCCGACCTGGCGGCCATGAAGCAGAGAATCGGCGATTACACCCGGGATCTCGTGTCGAGGTTCGCCGCGCAGGGCACCCCGATCGATATGATCCAGATCGGCAATGAAATCACCAACGGAATCCTCTGGCCGCTGGGCTCCGTCCGGGCCGGCACCGCGGACGGATGGGCGAGGCTCGCGGCCCTGCTGAACAGCGCCATCGCCGGTGCCCGCGAAGGCGCGCCGGGCCGGCATCTCCCGGTGGTCCTTCATGTCGACAGCGGCGGGGACAGCGGCCTGTCCCGCTATTTCTTCGACAGCCTGATCCAGGCCGGTGCCGCATCCTTCGACATCATCGGCCTGAGCTACTACCCGTTCTGGAACGGCTCGCTGGCCGCCCTGCGCGCGAACCTCGACATGCTCGCCTCCCGCTACCACCGCGGAATCCTCATCGCGGAGACGGCCTACCCGCGGAGCCTGGCCGCGGCGAAGCCCGGTGACTGGGTAAGCACCCCCGACCAGCTACCGGACGGCGCCGCCCTGCCGGCAACACCAGCCGGCCAGGAACAGTTCCTCACCCAGCTGCGCCAGATCCTGCGTGACGTGCCCGACCATCGTGGCCTGGGCTTCTTCGTGTGGGAACCGGCGTGGCTCACCGTGAGCCCGAAACCCGGCGAACCGATGCCGGCGGCGAACCTGGCGATGTTCGATCGCGATGGCAACGCGCTGCCCAGCCTCAACGCCTTCGCGGCCACCGAGCCCGCGGCGGCGGGCGAGAGCTGATCCCGGGCGCACGCGGAGGCAGCGGAGGCATCGGAGGCGCCGGGTTTCGCGGCCGCGCTCCTGATCAAAACCAAGGATTCATCTCGGTTTTGCGGTTTTCGGACCCAGTTTCACGTCCGGTTGAAATGCGCCGCGAAGATTTACTGCATATTCGCTCTCGGGTTGCTCTGCCTGATCGGTTGTCTGGGATTCTCCTGGACGGGTTTCGCCGGACCTGGACCGGAATTCCCTCCGGCCCCGGCGGGGCCAGTCAGGAGAGCGTGGTGTCCCCTCGTGTCTTCAAGACGGCGGCTGTCGCCGTCGTTGCCATGCTGGTCGGCGTGCTCCTCGCCGCCGCGCCGGCGAATGCGACGCCCCCGAACATCCCCTCGGCAAGCACCGCACTGAGCCGGCTGAACTCCCTGACCGTCGCCGCCGAGTCGCACTCCTCCACCTACGACCGTGACCTCTTCCCGCACTGGATCACGATCTCCGGCGCCTGCAACACCCGCGAGCAGGTCCTGAAGCGTGACGGCACCGGTGTCGTAGTGAACAGCAGCTGCGCGGCGACCTCCGGCTCCTGGTACAGCCCGTACGACGGCGCGACCTGGACGTCCGCCTCCGACGTCGACATCGACCACATGGTGCCGCTGGCGGAGGCGTGGGCGTCCGGCGCCTGGGCCTGGACCACGGCGCAGCGCCAGACCTACGCCAACGACCTCGGCGGCCCCGAGCTGTGGGCGGTCACCGACAACGTCAACCAGTCGAAGGGCGACAAGGACCCGGCCGAGTGGCAGCCGTCGCTCACCTCGTTCCGCTGCACCTACGCGCGTGCGTGGGTCCAGGTGAAGTACTACTACAACCTCACCGTCGACAGCGCGGAGAAGTCCGCCCTGACCACCATGCTCGGCACCTGCTGAGCCCTTCAGAACTGATTTCCGCCTGACTTCGCCTGGCTGCCCACATCCGAACCCGCGGGCAGCCAGGTCGCGGCGCGGTCAGAGCAGGCCCGGGAGAACCTCTACGAAAAACGGGTGGTCGCCGGCGAAGGTGGGTTCCAGCTCGAGGAACTCGGCCGGGGTGACCCAGCGGGCGGCGCTTGCTTCGTCCGGGTCGAGTGCGAGCTCGCCGGTCTCGGCCGGTGCCGTCCACCAGTGCAGCCGGAAGGTTCCGTTGTCGGTGTCGCATTCCCAGACCTTGGCGCCGGGGGTCACGGTGAGCCCGACCTCTTCTCTGACCTCCCGGACCAGTGCTTCCTCCTGGCTTTCACCGGGCTCGATGCGCCCGCTCGGCGGCGCCCAGTAGCCGGATCGCTCCGTCCGTGGCCCCCGCTCGATGACGAGGACCCGCCCGGCTCTGGTCAGCACGGCCACCACTGCCTGTCTTTGTGCCACGGCTTTGATGCTGCCAGAGCGTCCGGCGCGGGGGCTCGGCCGAGCCAGGTCAGCGCAACGAGGGGGCCAGGCCGGAGGGCGTGGGCAGGTCACAGGCCGGTTCCGCGGAACCGGCGGTGAGGCGGAGCGGGATCACGCCTGCCCAATAGCCCAGGTCGAGGTCGGCCTCGTCGTCGTTCGGTGGCCCGGTGCGGGCCTTGAGCGCGACGTCCGTCGATTCGGCGTCCAGGTCGAGGGCGAGCACGGCGGTCGCCGCCAGCTCCTTCGAGGTGGGCGGGCGGCACTGGGTCGAACGGGCGACCGCCACCCGGTCGACGAGTGCGGCCAGCGCCCGTTCCTTCGCCGCGGGGTCGAGAACGTACTCGGCGTTCCCGTGGATGATGACGGAACGGTAGTTGAGCGAATGGTGGAAGGCCGACCTCGCGAGGACCAGGCCGTCGAGCAGCGAGACCGTCACGCACACGGGCAGCGGTTCCGGCCGCGCAGCGGTGAGCAGGCGGGCCGCGGTCGAACCGTGGACATACAGTGTTTCGCCGATCCGCGCGTGGAGGGTCGGCAGCACGTGCGGTCGGCCCTCGACGGTGAAACCGACGTGGCAGGTCAGCGCCTCGTCGAGCACGGCGTGTACCGCGGCGCGGTCTCTGGTCACCCGCTGGGCGCTCCGTGAGGGTGTCAGCATGGGGGGATTCTGTCCCGCCACCCGAGCCCGTGACGACTGCTTTTCCTGCCGACCGCACGAACGCCGCGGTGCCGCGGTGCCGCACTGCTGCGGCACCGCGGCGTGCCGGCGTGCCGGCGCTGAAGCTGCCTTGGTCGGTCCGGCCTACCTGACGATGACCCGGGCGCGGGCGATGTTCTGAACGAGCGTGTAGGGCGCCGCCGCATCGCCGTTGCGTTCGGATGTCACCCGCACGACCGCAAAATACGTCCCGGGCCTGGTGAAGGTGTGGCTGATGGACGTCTGGACGGAACTGTCGGGCTTGTTGATTTTGGACTGGTCCGGGAATGTGCCTCTTCCGTCGAAGTCCCATTCGATGCTGACGATCTTCCCGCTGCCGGGCGGTGCCTGGGTGGAGACGGCGAGGGTGACGGCCTCATCCGGTCTCGCGTCGGCACGCACCGCCGCCGGCCTGATCTCCCGGGTGCCGACCTTGCTGATGGTCAGGTTGACGACGGGCTGTACTCCCTTCCGCTGCTCGGCGGTGGGTGCGAGGTTCACCTGAGAGTCGCCGTCGACGGTGTACGTGCTGCTGGCGGGCGGTGCGGTGCCCTGGGTGACCCAGGCGTCCAGGTCGAGCAGGGCCTGCTGGGCCTCGCCGCCGTAGCTGACGGCATGCGTCTCGGCGGCGTCGTCGCGCGGTGAGCCGTGCACCGCGTTGTCCATGTACCACAGGCGGTAGCTGTCGTTCAGCCCTGAGCCGAGGGTGGTCTGTGCCTGGGTGCGGTACCAGTCCGCGGGCCAGGGGAACGCCTCGACGTCCAGCAGCGAGGCGAGCATGATCATTTTTCCGTGGAACTTCCCGGTCGGCACGGCCCCGCTCGCCGCCTGGGCGAAGGTCGGCCCGGCGAGGATCGGCCGCTGCGGATACAGCGGCGCGCCGTCCGAGCCGCGGAACTGGTTCCAGCCGTACATGTCCGCCGAGGGAACCTGATAGCGCTGGTAGTACTGCAGCGCGAGCAGCCACGAGTTGTCGAGGCGCACGTGGTCGCCGGGACGGATCGCGCCGATCGCGGCAGCCGTGGCGGCGTCCGCATCCTTGCGGAAGGTGACCTCGGTGCCTTTAGAGCCCGCGGCGATGACGGACTTGCCGGTCGCGGCGCCGCTGGTGACGACGATGTCCGCGCCGGTCAGGTCACCGGTCGGCACCCCGGACAGCCGCAGCCCCGTCGGAGGGCTCCCGACCAGCTCCGTCACCTCGGCGTCGTACTGGAAGCGGGCGGTGCCGGCCGAGGACGCCGGATCGGTTCCCGCGTAGCCGGGCTTGCTCCAGAAGTCGTCGACGTAGGTCGGGTCGAGGATGCGGACCCCACCGGCCACCGCGTAGAAGGCGCCGCCGTCCATCTCGGCGTGGTCCCACCAGCCGCGCGGGGAGAACCCGAGGCGGGTGGCCTCCCTGAGCACCGCCCGCTGTTCGGTGTTCAGCCCGGCGTAGGGATCGCCGCTGCCGCCGGGCTCCATCGCGTCCACGATCTGGGGGAGCTTGTCACGAAGCACCCGCAGCGCCAGCAGTTGCGTGGTCATGCTGCTCGGAATCGCGTTCGGGGTGCCTGGGACGATGGGCACGCCGCCATCCCACACGCCTTCGGTGTTCTCCAGGGCGCCGATGGTCTGGTAGGCGCCGCCGCTGGCGCCGTAGATGTAGCCGCGGGGCCTGGCGGAGTCGGCGTACACCTGGGCGGCGACGGTGCGCGAGAGGTTCGCGGCGGCCGCGTTCGCGCGGTAGCCGCCCAGCTCGCCGGCCTTCGGCAGGCCGCCGGCGTTGTTGGTGCGGACCAGGTAGGCGCCGTTCGAGAGGGCGAACGCGATCGTGGCCGGCCCCGCGTCGTCCGTGGTCAGGGTCGGGTAGGTGTACTGGAAGAACCGCCCGGCGTAGCGCTCCGGGAAGTAGAAGGCGAAGGTCGCCTCGGTCCCGCTGAAGCCTCCGTGCACGTAGCGGAAGTCGACCTTGACCTTGGTCTCCGGGTCGGTGACCGAGCGGCGCTCGTCCTTGTCGACGTAGGGCTGGTTCAGCTTCGGGTCGACGCAGGAGCCGGTGACCACGGGCGTGCCGTCATCCCTGGTCCGGCACGGCTGGCCGGGTAGCGGCGTCGAGATCTGTAAGGGACGCCCGACGTTGCTCTTCCACGACGCGGTCGCCGCGGGTGTGGCGTCGGCGTCGGGCTTTCCGTCCGATGTGCAGGCGGCGGTGAGCAGGCCCGCTGCGAGCGCGACCGCGACGAGCCGGATCGTCCGGCCGTGAGGCGTGGGCTTTCTGAATGACCTCATCACAGGGCTTCCTTCACTTCCTTCACTTCCTCGCCACCGATCGTCGATCTTGATCGTTATGAAAACTGAGCGAACCATAAAGATGAGTCGCCAGCAAGGAGAAGCAAAGGTACAAAACAAACTTTTCGGGCGAGGATAGGCCCCGGGACCTTCATGTCAGATCAGAGTTGGGATGGGCGATGCTCGGTACATGGCATCGACGTCCAGCCGCTCGCGCGGCCGCTACGCCCGGACGGCCGGGCGCCGACGAGAGATCGCCGCGGCGGTCCTCGACCTCGTCATGGAGAAGGGGCACGCCCAGGTGACGATCGCCGAGGTGGCCAGGCGCGTCGCCGCCAGCGAGGCCACGGTCCTGTACCACTACCCGAGCAAAGATCATCTGCTGGTGGCCGCGCTGGAGCGGGACGACGAGGTGGCCGTGGCCCAGGCCGAACAGGACGGCGTGCCGCCCGGGGCCGGCCTGCCCGGGCTCGACCTCGACACGCTCGCCGCACACGTGCGGGGCGCTGCCGGTCGCGAGCCCGTGTTGCGGCTACGGGCCGTTCTCTCCGGCCTCGCCGCGATCCCGGGCCACCCCGCGGAGGCCTACTTCGCCCAGCATTACCGGGTGGCCGTCGAGACGTACGCCCGGCTGGTCGCGGACCGCCAGCGCGGCGGGCAGGCCCACCCGAGCCTCGACCCGGTCGAGGTCGCTCGACAGTTCGTGGCGACCTGGGAGGGTCTGCAGGCCCAGTGGCTCATCACCCCGGATTTCGATCTGGGGGCGACCCTCGTCAGCGCGTTGCGCAGGCTCTCCGGCCAGAACTGGATGGAGGCGACCCGTGCGGTGCTGGAGCCGCCGACCGGTATCTGAACGTGCCCCAGCCTGGGGCTGGGGCTGGGGCGGGGCGGGCCGAGGCCTGGCCGGATCAGGCGGTGCCGCGCAGCTCCAGGGTGCAGCATTTCGGGCCGCCGCCGGCCTTCTGCAGCTCGGACATGTCCACGCCGATCGGTTCGAAGCCGCGTTCGCGCAGCTGTGCGATCACCCCGGTGGCGCCGTGGGGGAGCACGACGTGACGACCGTCCGAGACGGCGTTGAGGCCGAACGCCTCGGCGTCGTCGGCGGAGGCGGTGATGGCGTCCGGGTAGAGCTCCTGCAGCCGGCGGATGCTGTCGGCGCTGAAGGCCTGCGGGTTGTACATGATCAGGTCGTCGTCGAGGACGGCGAGGGCGGTGTCCAGGTGGTAGTAGCGCGGGTCGGTCAGGGTGAGGCCGACCGTCGGCAGACCGAGGAACTCCTGGATCTCCGTGTGGGCTTCGGGGGTCGTCCGGAAGCCGGAACCGGCCAGGATGTGGGCCCCGGCGGTCAGGCAGTCGCCCTCGCCCTCGTTCGTCCACTGTGCCTGGCGGACCACGCTGAACCCGTGGTCGGTGAACCAGCCGCGGAACACGTCGGATTCGGGGCGCCGCTGCGGATGGCGGAACCGCGCGACGAGGACCCGCCCGTCGACGACGGTCGCGCCGTTGGCGGAGAACACCATGTCGGGCAGGCCGGGGCGGGGTTCGAGGACGTCCACCCGGTGCCCGAGCTCGAGATACAGGTCGCGCAGCGTGGACCACTGCTCGAGCGCGACCTTGGGGTAGGTCGGCAGCTCCGGGTGCATCCAGGGGTTGATCGAGTACTCGACGTCGAAGTACGTCGGCTCGACCATGAGGTAGTGGCGGCTGGTGGCGGTCCGCTGCATAGGCCCTCCTGGAGCGCCTCGGGTGCGGGTGTCCCTGTCCCCGTCCATTCTTACGGGCGTGGCGCGTGTTCCCTGGTGCGACCACCGCGAGTCGGGTGACAGGCCGCATTTCGCGCGAGCGCCTGCGCCGGTCGCGCGAGCGCCTGCGCCGGTCGGGAGAAGTGACACCAGTGTCTGAAGCGAGGCTCGGGCGCTGACGGGACCGGCTCGCCGGGACCGCGGTCACCGCCACGGATCAGCCCCCCGAGGTCCGCCGCCCCGTCCCACCCGCGCCGTGTCTGGATCCGTGCCGGATCCGCGCTGCGTCTGGTGGAGGCCGACGATGCGGGCGGGGGCTTGCGGAGCCAGTACCTCCGGTGGAGTCAACAGGCGTTCCGTGGAAGGCCACGAGGAGCCCTATAGGCACGCGAACGCGACAGCCGAACCTGCCACGAAAACCAGCCATGAGTGTCAGATTTCCAACGGAACCCGGGGCTGTGCCCAGGCGTCATCCGGCGGGGTCGACGGGCGCCCGGCGGTGGCGCCACAGGGCCGGCGCGGCGACCCCGATGGCCGTGAAGGCGGACGTCCAGGCGAGGTGGCGCAGGTCCGTCCAGGAGAACCGCTCTGAGAGCAGTTTCGCCAGCAGCAGCTCGATGGCGCCGACCGCGAGGGTGGTGATCATCCACCACAGGACCGCCGCACCGATCTCGCGGGAGACGCTGCGTTCCCGGGCTGGCTGCACCGATCGGATGAGAACGCCGCGGGCGGTGTATTCCGCCGTCCGGCGGGCCCGCCGCCGGCGCGCTGGCCGTCCGTGCCCACCGGCCACCCACTGGACGTAGGTCCGTCGCAGCTCGTCGCTCTGCTGTGACCACTGATCCCAGGCGTCGGGGGCACGCCGCAGCGCGTCGGTGAGCTCGACCGGGAGCTCTGGGCCCGCGTCGTCTCCAGCCATCCGGGCATTGTCGTGGTGTGCGGGCGCCTCGGATGGCTGAATGCGTAAAAGATCGCATACCGGACGTACGCGGGCTTCACGCCTGACACCGAAAGCCTGCGCATGTGTTCCGTAGATACGGGAAAAAGGCTATAGTTGATCCGCAAATTATGTTTGCAGGCTTCTGTGTTGGCGTGACTGCGGCTCCATCGGGTGGGAGTGGAGGGCGACACCATCACGACCGCCCAGACCGCGTCGGGCAGACAGCGGCGATCGCCGGCCGAGAAGGCTGTTCTCGGGCTGTTGATCGGGTGCGTGCTGTTCGCCTCGTCCGCCTACGGGGTCCTGCTGCTCATCGGGCCCTACCGCGTTCGTCTTCGTCGGCTCGAGTCCGGTGTTCTACTGCGTGGCCTCTCTCGCGCTGGGCTGCACCTACGGCCTGGGGCTGCCGGCCTTCCAGGCGCGGGCGGTGAACCTCGCCGGGCCCGCCGAACGAGCCCGGATGCTGCCGATGGCGGGCCTGCTGTTCGAGGTGGCGATCCTGGTCTTCCCGCTGGTCGCCGGGGCCGTCGTCGGCTCGGCCGGGTACCGCGGGCTGTTCGCTCTGCTCATCGGCATCACGGCAGCCGTCACCGCGCTCGGCCAGATCCGCGGCCGCCGCGCAGAACCCGTGGCGGCGCCGCCGCTGCAGTCCGTCCCGGCTGCCGCGGTGGCGGATGGCGGTTCCGCGGAACCGGCCTGAACACGGCGGTTCCGCGGTTCCGCGGAACCGCCCCGAACCTGAACCCGAACCCGAACCCGCCCGAGCCGCGCCCCGCGATCGTCTGGAGGGCTGGATGTACTTCTCCACCACCTACGCCGAGGCCCGCGGGCCGACTGGGAGGGTCCCGCGCACGCCGCGGCCGACGAGCGCATCTTCGCGCACCTCGCCGCGGCGGGGGAGCGTGCCACCCAGCTCGCGATCACAGCCGGTCAGTACCACCACCCCGACGGCCTGTTCTACGGCGGCGCCGAGCCCTGCTGGTCGAACACGACCTGGCGATCGATCATCCGCGAGCACCTGACGGGCTACGACCGGATCGCCTACCTCGACCTGCACACCGGTCTGGGGGCGCGCGGTGCCGCGGAGCCGATCTTCCGCGGCGGCGAGGACCCGGCCGCGTTCGACCGGGCTCGCGCCTGGTACGAGCCGGCGCTGACGGACTCCGACGATGGGACGTCCAGCTCGACGCGCATCGGCGGGAACTCCGCGCGGGCACTGATGGACGAGCTGCCCGGCACCGAGCTGACCGCGATCACCCTGGAGTTCGGCACCCAGGACGCGATCACGGTCCTGCGGGCGCTGCAGGCCGACAACTGGCTCTGGCTGCACCGCGCCGAGGCGGCCGAGGAACAGGTCGCGCGCGTGGCCGGGCTTGTCCGGGCGGCGTTCGACCCGCCGGAGGAGACCTGGCGCGCCGAGATCCTCGACCGCGGCCTGGCCGGGATCACGGCCGCCGTAACCGGTCTGGCCGCGGGATAGCGGCCTCCGACCGGTCATCCTCCGGCCTGGTCGTCAGCCGTGCTCCTCCGCGTCGAGAGCGGAGTCCAGGCTCGACCACGTCAGGCTACCGACCACGCCGTCGGCGGCCAGGGCCTTCTCCTGCTGGTAGTGCAGCACGACCTGATGGGTCACCGGCCCGAAATCGCCGTCCGGATTCAGCCACTCCGGGGTCCCCTCCTGGCGCTTCAACGCCCTGTTCAGGGCGCGCTGGAGCGTCTGTACCGGAGCGCTCCGGTCGGGGAAGCCGGTACTGCGGTGCGGATCCCGGGCGTCCTGGCGCAGCACCGGGTACCCGTGAAAACGATTGGCCGGCTGCGCGCGGGTCGGATACCACTCGTTGTAGTCGACCCCTCCGGTGGCCCGCCCGATGCCCGAGACCGAGCCCGTGGACGTGTACTGCCATGCCACCAACGTCTGTTTGTCCCAACCATGCGGGAGCAGGCTGTCTCGCCAGGTGTCGGTGTAGGAGGCGAGCCAGAGAGGTGTGCCGAAAGGCTTCACCCCTCCCTCCTGGAGATAGTATATTCCTGAATAAAGCCACTTCTCGCCTGGCACCCTGTCGAGGAAGTCGCGGGCCAGGGCGCCGCGGCGAGCGGCCGGGAGCGACGCCTTTTCCAGGTCGAGCACCAGGATGTCGTCGTTGCGGTAGTTCCGGTTCACCACGTTCAGGAAGTGTGTTGCCTGGTCCGCGCTGTCCCGTATGGAGGCGAAGTGGTAGTGGCCGACGCGTAGCCCGGCACGGCGGGCGTCCTTGACCCACCCCTCCCATCTTTCGTTGACGTAGGTCGCCCCCTCGGTCGCCTTTATTATGATCAGGTTGTGGCCGGCGTTCTTGTAAACGTCTGCGTTGAAGAAGGTGTTGTGCACTGAGATATCGGAGAAGTGCAGCATGTCTCCCCCCGGAGTCCGTGCCGTTCCGATCCGTGGCCTGGTGTCCGAAAACGCGGACCAAAGCGCGTGTACTCTGCCTGATGCCCGCGAGGAGCGGACCTGAAGCACGGCGGGTTCTTCGCGGTGGACCCGCCATGTGGATCCGTGCTGCGGCTCTGTTTCGGGAATGTCCCCGATGTCAGGACAGGAGCTGGCGGATGTCGTCGGCGTCCAGCGCCGTGTCGACGAACTCGCCACTGTCCATCACGCCGGAGAACAGCTCGGCCTTGCGTGCCTTCAGCGCCATCACCTTCTCCTCGATGGTGTCCCTGGCGACGAGCCGGTACACCATGACATTGCGGGACTGGCCGATGCGGTGTGTACGGTCCACCGCCTGCGCCTCGGTCGCCGGGTTCCACCAGGGATCGAGCAGGAAGCAGTAGTCCGCCTCGGTCAGGTTCAGCCCGGATCCGCCCGCCTTGAGACTGATGAGGAAGACCGGCGCGGAACCTTCCTTGAACCGCCGCAGGACCCCGGCACGGTCGCGGGTCGAGCCGTCGAGATAGCAGTGTTCGATGCCGGCGGCGGTGAGTGTCTCCCGGACCCTGCCGAGGAACCGGGTGAACTGGCTGAAGACGAGGGCCCGGTGCCCGCCGTCGGCGACGTCCCGCAGCTGCTCGAGCAGGACGTCGATCTTCGCGCTGGGCGTGTCGTCGTGCTCGTCGTCCACAAGGCCGGCGTGCAGGCTGAGCTGCCGCAGCGCCGTGAGCGACCGCAGGATGGTGAACCGGTTGCGGTTCAGGTCGCCGATGAGGCCCAGGATCTTCTGCCGTTCACGCTGCAGATGGGTCTGGTAGATCCGCCGGTGCCGCGTGTGCAGCTCGACCTCCAGGATCTGCTCCTGCTTGGCGGGAAGCTCCGGCGCGACCTGTTCCTTGGTGCGCCGCAGCATCAGCGGTCGGATCCGGCGCCGCAGCTGCGCCAGACGCTCGGCGTCACCCTGCTTCTCGATCCGGCGGGCGTAGTAGGCGTCGAACCGGCCGCGGTTCGGGAAAAGCCCCGGCGCGGTGATCGACAACAGCGACCACAGCTCCATCACATTGTTCTCCAGCGGCGTTCCGGTGACCGCCAGCTTGAACGGCGCGGGCAGCAGCCGCGCACACTGGTACGCCTTCGACTGGTGGTTCTTGACGGTCTGCGCCTCGTCGAGAACCAGGCCGGCCCAGGAGACAGCTGAATACGCCTCGATATCGAGGCGGAAAAGCGTGTAGGACGTCACGACCACATCGGCGCCCGCGATGATCTCGGGGAGGCTCTCGCCGCGGCGACGCAGCGTGTCGGTGACGGCCGCCACCCGCAGCGACGGCGCGAACCGGGCGGCCTCCGCGGCCCAGTTCGCCACCACGCTCGTCGGCGCGACGATGAGGAACGGCGGCTGCCCCGGGTCGGTCTCGCGGGCGTGGCAGATCAGCGCCAGTGACTGCACCGTCTTGCCGAGCCCCATGTCGTCGGCGAGGATGCCGCCGAGCTGGCATCCCCACAGGAAGGTCAGCCAGCGGAACCCGTCCGCCTGGTAGGGCCGCAGCGTGGCCTGGAGAGTCTCCGGCGGCTCCTTGGCACCGGCGGCGTCGAGTGCCAGCAGGCCCGACACCTGCCGGCGCCACGCCTCCGCCTGGCGCACGACCACGCCGATGCCGGTGAGCTCCTCCCACAGCCCGGCCTGGAAGCGGCTGATGCGCAGCTCCCCGCCGGAGCCGGAGCCGGAGCCGGAGCCGGAACCAGCGCCGGCGCCGGGGGCGTCCCGCAGCGCCTTCGCCTCCTCGACCAGGGTGCGCAGCGCGCGCAGGTCCGGCCGGTCCAGGCTGAGGTAGGCCCCGTCGTCGAGCAGCAGGTGGGACTCCTGCCGGCTCAGCGCCGCCAGCAGCGCCGCGAACGGGATCTCGCGCCCGGCCAGCGTGACGGCGACACCGAGGTCGAACCAGTCCGTCTCACCCGGGACGTCGTCCGTCGACACCTCGATCCGCAGCAGCTCCCCGGCTTCGCGGTAGTCCGCGGGACGCCCACCGACCTCGACGGTGAGACCGTCGACCTCGGTGAGCAGCGGGAGCAGCCCGGTGGCGAACCGCATCGTCTCGACACCAGCGAGGCGCACCGGATCGGACGAGACGTACTCGGCGTCCGGCGGCCAGGGCACATCGCCACCCCCGCCCGGTGACAGCAGCGTGGTGGACCCCGGTGGCAGCCGCAGCCCGGCGAGAATCTCGGCCTCGGCCACCTCGTCACGGAACCCGCCCGTGGCGGTGGTGGTGGTGGTGGTGGCGCTGTCGCTGAGCAGCGGTGTGCGCTGCCGGGCGCCGCCGACCATGTAGGCCCACTCCCAGGCGATCTCGACGGCGTGGCCCGGGCCGAAATCCGCCCGCATCACCAGCTCCGGAGGTGTGATCACCGGCGGCTCGAACGAACCGTCGCTGGAGATGATCCGGGCCACCCGGCGCAGCCGCGGGTAGAACTCGTCGACGAATCGCGGCCGCTCGGCGGCCGGAATCCGCAGAACCTCGGTCGCCATCGTCAGCTGGATCAGCGCGGCGGAGGCCGGCACGCTCAGCCGGACGAGCCGCAGGTGCCAGTCCTCAGGACGATCCGTGGCCGCGATCTCCGCCCCGTCGATACCCACGACGCCGTGATCGCCGATAAACGCGATCGTCGCCACCGCAAACGCCGCATCCGCGTCAGCGTCCGCGTCGACGTCGGTCAGGCACAGCAGGGGAGCGACGGTGAGCTCCGCGGCTCCCGCTCCGGCTCCGGCACCGGCTTCGGTATCGCCTTCGCTTTCGGCATCGGCTGAGGTCACGTCCAGGCACAGCTCCGCGGAACCGTACCGCTCGATGTCGCCGAGCCGCCGGTTCCCGTGCACCAGCCGGACCCCGGCCGCGGCGGCCTCGTCGAGCAGCGGCCACAACCGCGGACTCGTGAAGGCGCCGAGGTCGAGGTATTTCACGTCGCCGTACACATAGGCGCCGTACCCCGTCTCCTCCTGCCCGGAAAGGTAGACGGCGTACATCTCCCGCAGAATTCGCAGGTGCGCCGGGAGATAGCCGTCGCGCTGGTAGACGCCGTACGGAGAGTTCAGCTTCGACCACGGGAGCGCGTTGATCCAGCCGGTCTTCCCCGCCTTCACCAGTCGCGCCCGCACACCCACTGACGGCTCGCCGCCGCGATCAGCCCCGTGACCTGCGGCGCCCCTTGCACCACTGCGCCGACGGGCCCGCCCGCCACGGCTCGACCGCGCCGCCGGCACTCCGGCGGACTCGGCGGAGAGCGTCAGCTCGATGGCGAGCGGCGTCGTTCCGTGCGGCTCGTCCGTGGCCGACCGTTCGCCGATCAGGGCCGACATCGAGGACGCCCAGTCCCGTGCATCGGTGGCGCCAGACCGGCGAGCAGGGGTGCCGCCGGCACCGCCCGAACCGGCATCGGCACCGGAACCGCCGGCGCGGGTGGCCGCCGCCAGCACCAGCGCGACGGCGTGCTTGCAGTCGACGCCGACCGGGCAGGTGCACCGCCCGATGTCGAACCACCACTGCTCTCCGGAGCCGACGCCGGTGAACTGCACGGTGGTCAGGTACCGCTCTCCGTGGCTTCCCGCGACCACGCCGGCCAGGGTGTTTCCCGCCGGACGCCACGATATCTGGAGGACGGCGCCCTGCTGCGCGTACTGCAGCCCACGCCGGTAGGTGGTGTCACCCACGGTGGCCCGCAGGTGACCCCGGTCGACGTTCTGCAACTCCAGGGGCAGCATGCGTACGACGCTAAACCCGTCCCATCCCGGCGCAGATGCCCCCTACCTGCGGAGACCACGCGGGCCGACATCCTGGATCGCGCCGAACATCCACGTCGATCAGCCGCCGAGGCCGTCGGCGCCGGCCATCGGCGCTGGACGTCGGTGCTGGCCGTCGGTGACGCACAGCTGGGAGCCGGGGTGCGGGCGTTCCCACCGGATGACGACTCGTATACCCGGCGGCCAGGCGTGGTAGCCCAACCCGTACGCCGCCGGGAGTGTTAGATCGTCGCCGTTCTCGGTGTTGAGGCGGTTCGCACATGCTCCGAAGGCGCGCTGACCACCGCGCTGTGCGCCCGCCTGGGGTCTGGTGGTTGGCGCGAGGGTACGACTGCCATCGGGTCGGCCGCGTGAATCGGCGCTGGTGGCTGGCTGACTGGAACTCAGAGTCGGTAGAGCTTCCTGGCGTTCTCGCCGAGAATCTTTGCGCGCGCGTCGTGGGACAGGGTTGCCATCTTCGTCTCGACGCTCTGCAACGGATCCGGGTAGAGGCAGGTCGGGTGCGGGAAGTCGGTCTCGAACAGGATCCGGTCCTCGCCGACTGCCTCGATGAGATCTGGCAGCCTGTTTCGGTTGTTCTCGAACCAGAATGTGGCGTAGATGTTGCTGCGGAAGTAGTCCGACGGCATCTTCTTCAGCTGTGCGAGCTCTGCCGGAGCGTTTTCCGCCATCTCGTAGTCGAGCGCTTCGAGAATGAACGGGATCCAGCCCACGCCGCTTTCCACTGACACCGTCTGCAGGTCGGGGTGGCGGTCGAAGATACCGGAAAGAATCAGGTTTGTCACGACCCGCGCGTTACCGATGAAAAGGAGCGTGCCACCGATCGCAAGCTTGGTGTTCGGGCCGTGGGACTCCCACGGGTACTTCCCGTAGAACGTCATGCCGGTGATGCTGGCGCCGATGTGGAAGTGCACTGGCAGCCGCAGTTCGGTGCAGGTCTCCCAGAACGGGTCCCAGGCCCTGTTCGCCAGGTCCGGAGAACCCAGGTCCTGCGGGTCCGAGGTCATGTTGACCCCGCGCGCCCCCAGCGCCGCGACCCGCTTCGCCTCGCTGACACACAGGTCGATGTCCCATGCCGGCATCAGCGGCAGCGGTAGCAGGCGGTTGCCCGACTCGCTCTGGATCTCCGCCATCGCGTCGTTGTAGATCTCGATCGACAGCCGGGTGAGGGAGGCGTCGTCCGCCAGGCCGAGGCCCTGGCCCCCGAGCCCGATGGTGCTCGGGAAGATGATCTGGGCGTCGATGCCGCACTCGTCCAGGACCTGGAGCCGGACCTTCGGGTCGTAGGCGCCGACGTGGATCTCGTCGATCGTCCACTCGAATAAGGCCTTTTCGGCGCTTTCCTTCTTGCCGTCACGGCCGATCACGCCGCCGGCGCTGTAGTTTCCGACAGGCTTTCCGTCGAAGACCCACATCTGTTGCCCGTCGATCGTCTCCACGCGCGGAACCCGGTCGCGGAACTCGGCCGGTGCGCGCTTGGTGAAAAGATCAGCGGGTTCGGACCAGTGGGAGTCGGAGTCGACGATGAAGAGATCACTGTTCGTCATGGTGTCCGATGCTAGCCTTTGACTGAGTGGCGGGCAATGGTGAATGGGTTCTTATGGGCAATTATTTCGTCCGCGGCGAGGTGGTCGGAGGTCATTGCGCTGGACGGTTCCCCGGGCATGCGGGAATCCGTCACCACGGGCGCCGCATAGTGGCGAGAAGGGTGCATTCGGGCGGAATGATCCGCCGGCAGGCTCGTTCTGTTGTTCTTCCGAAGCCCAAAGCCGATTGCGGCCGCGGTAGACGTCTCCCGGCAGCAGCCTCCGTGACCGGTCGCCCGGGGACCCGACTCGGACACGGGACTGGAGGTCCCACGAGCAAGCTGGCTCGTCCTGTCACGGTTCGTCGAAGAACTCCAGGAGGACGGGTGCCGCCAGCACCCACGGGCTGAAAAGGTCGCCTGTGCCCGCGAGTGACGCGGCGACGGCGCGCTCCCAGGCGTCCTCGGGCCAGGGAGGCTCGATCAGGCGGGATCCCTCGATGAGTGAGTGCACTTCCAGCGACGTCCGCTTCGGGTGGTCGTAATCTTTCTCGCCACCGCGGATGATCAGTGTGGGTACCTTGATCTGGTCGAACTCCCAGTCGCTTACCCCGGGGATGGGCTCGTTGGGCTTCGGCACGAACGCGTCCAGCCACCGGTTCATAACTCGTTCGAACTGCTCGCTCCCCAAAGCAAGCAGCCGATCTCTGTTACGTGGATTCGCGGCGATGGCCTCGGCCCAGCCGCCCGCGGCGCCCGATGTCTCCATGACGCCCTCGATGCCCCTGGCTCGCACCGTGCGCAGCTCGTTGATGACGTACACCTGCGCGAGCGACATGGTGCTGAACGTGCCACCGACGATCGACCACAAGGCCAGTTTCCGGACCAGTTGAGGCCACCTCATGGTGAAGATGATCGAGTCCCGTGCGCCGCCGGAACCGCCCGCCGCGATGACCCGCTCCACTCCGAGCGCCCGCAGCATCAGACCGAGGGTCTCGGCCCGCATGTGCGACTCCGAACGCCCATACAACTGCACGTCGGACCTGCCGCAGTTCGGCCGGTCCCACAGCAGGACCCGCTTGCCACCTTCGGCCAGCGCGTTGGCGAGTTCGTGCAGGCCACCCACGTCCTTGCTGAAGCGGCCTCCCGGGGTGAGGACGACGATCTCGCCGTTCTCCGGCCCGACGAACTCATAGACGACGACACCGCCGTTGACCTCGATCTCGAGATCAGGCATGGCCCTCCCTCTGGCATCTCGACGGTTGCCCGCGCGGTGCGGGCCTCAGGGCGACGACTCGCGGGCGTCGCCGGATGACGACAGCTCCCGGCACCCATCGAGGTGATGATCTCAACGGGCGATCTCAATATCTTAATCATATATATTGATCATCTGCAGGACAAGTAAATATCTTTTATTCGTAGGGCGCGGACGAGGCTGCTAGAGTCGACGTCTCATGGGGCAGTCCGAGCAGCAGCTTGCAGCTGACCGCCGCGCGCCGCTCGTCCACGTGCCGAAGGTGGCAGAGCTCGTTGCCGCCGAGGTCCGGCGACGGATCGTGGGTGGCGAGCTCCGCGACGGTGACGAACTCCCTCGCGAGTCGGACATGCAGGACGAGTTCCAGGTGAGCAGGCCCAGCGTGCGTGAGGCACTGCGGATTCTCGAGACCGAAGGCCTCGTTCGCATTCGACGAGGGAAGGTCGGCGGTGGCGTGGTCAGGCGACCCACCGCCGCCAGCGCCGCATATCACCTGGCACTGACCCTCAAGGCTCACAGCGTCACGCACGAGGACCTGGCCACCGCTCGGCTGGCGATCGAGCCGAGCTGCGCCTCGTTGGCGGCCGGCCTGCCCGATCGTCGAGCTGTCGTCGCCGAGCTCACGCGCCTCGTCGACGACAGCGCGACGTGCCCCACGACCTCGGCGTTCACCGAGGCGGCGCAGGCGTTCCACCTTCGACTCACCGAACTGTGCGGCAATACGACCATGACGCTGCTCGCGGGCACGTTGGAGGCGGTCTGGAGCTTCCAGGAGTCCCGGGTCGCCCGAGTCATCCTCGACACCGAGGACCACCCCGACAACATGAAGATGAGACGGCGGGCCATCGCGTCTCACCGGCGCCTCATCGCGGCGATCGCCGCCGGCGACAGTGATCGGGCAAACCGTGAGATGCGCAAGCACATCACCGAGATGCAACAGGAAGTGATCGGAACCTACGGCTCCACAGTGATCGATCTTGCGGAAGCGCCGACAGCAGGTACGCAGCGCCCTCGCGCCGGGTCGGTCGCCCCCACCCGCTCACGCTAGCCAGCGTCGCGGATGCCGGTCGCCCGTGGCGGCCGCCGGAAGGCACTTGTCATGAGGGGGGGTGTGTTCCGATGATCCGGACGGGGCAGAAGGTCGAGGTCGGGTTCGTTGCCGGCGGCGACCTCAAACGAGCCGCCCAGCTTGAGGAACTCGGGGTCGACTCGCTGTGGACGGGGGGCCACATAGCCTCACGTAACCCGTCGCCAGAGGCGATGATGAACCTCGCGCGGCTGTCCGCCGTGACCGACCGGGTGCGACTCGGCACCTCGATCCTGTTGTTGCCGCTCTACCCGCCGGCGATCATCGCGAAGCAGGTGGCGGACCTCGACCGGTCCACCGGAGGCCGGCTCGTCCTCGGGGTCGGGGTCGGGGGCGAGTATCCGCAGGAGTTCCGCGCATGCCAGGTGCCCATACATGAGCGTGGGCGGCGGCTGGACGAGGCGATTCCGCTCCTGCGGCGGTTGTGGACCGCGCAGGAGATCTCCCACGACGGGCCCTTCTACGCGATGCGGGATGTAAAGGTCCACCCCGCACCGGCGCAGTCCGGCGGACCGTCGATCGTCGTCGCCGGCCGCAAGCTGCCGGCGATGCGACGTGCGGCGCTGATCGGCGACGGGTGGATGCCCTACCTGTACTCGCCGCGTCGATACGCCGCGTCAGTCGAGACGATCCGCACCGTCGCGGCTGAGATCGACCGCGATCTGCGCGGGTTCGAGTGGTACGCCTTCGTCTTCGTCAACGTCGACAGCGACGGCCGGCGCGCTCGTGAGGAGGCGGCACGCACCATCGGCGGCAACTACAACCAGGATGTTCATGCCATGATCGACAGCGTGGCCGCGGTGGGAACGCCAGCCGAAGTGATCCGGAAACTGCGGGACTTCGTCGCCGCCGGCGTCCGGCACTTCATCTTCACGCCGGTGCCGGGCACCGGTGACGCCGACGTCATCGTACGGCGGTTGCTCGACGAGGTCCTGCCCGAAGTGCGTGCGGAGCGGCTGCCCAGCCTGTAGCGCAGGCGCGGCGCAGGTCCCGCCAGGCACGAACCGCACGGGCCTCGCGCCAGTCGGGTCGCGTCGTGTCGAGGTCGCCCCGGCCACCGGGAAGGCCGAATTCCAGACGGTCTCGTTCGTCAGCGGCTCCGGCACGCAGACCCACACCTACACCGGTGCGAAGCTCGTCGACCTGATCACCGCGGCCGTGCCGAAGTTCCGCACCGAGGTCAAGAACGACCTGCTGCGCTACGCGGTGCTGGTCAAGGCCAGTGACGGCTACGAGTCGGTCCTGTCCTGGCCCGAGATCACCTCCGGCTTCGGTGGCGTCCAGGCCCTCGTCGCCTCGACCGAGGACGGCGTCTCCCTCGCCGACGTCGGCCCGCGGTTGACTGTGCCCTCCGACACCAAGGGCGGCCGGTACGTCTCGTGGATCACCTCGATCACCCTGGTGCGCGTGGGTTCCTGACCCGCTCCCGCATGCCAGGTCCGCGCGCGGACCTGCGCCGGGCCCGGTGCCGGAACCGGGCCCGGTCCGGAGGTGAGCTGGGCGATTCCCGGGTCGGAACAGCGCGGGAATCCTCGGGGGACTCAGGGGAGCTCCGAGGGCCCCGGATATTCGCCGAACCCGACGACCACCGCTTCCGGAATCGCCGATTCCGGCGCCCGGCCCATGGAAGCCGGAAACCGGGATCCGATTCGGGATGTGCACGCGGCCACGCCGGTCGGGCCACCCGCACGATGGTGTGGATCCGACCAGGTCAGGTGACACCGGCCGCGGCACTTCCGCGCGGACGCAACCGGACCGCAACAGGACCTCGTTACTGTCCCAGACATGACCTTGAGCATCCGTAACCGGCTGACCGGGACCGTGTCCGACATAACCAGTGGCACGGTGATGGGTACCGTTCGCATTGAGCTCCCGAACGGTGAAATCGTCACCTCCGCGGTCACCATGGACGCCATCAAGGAGGTCGGCGTCGGAATCGGCTCCGCCGTCGAGGTGCTCGTGAAGGCGACCGACGTCTCCCTCGCCACCGGTGAGACGTCCGGGCTGACCATCCGCAACCAGCTCAGCGGCACCCTGGTCGGCCTCGACACCGGCGGCGCGATGGCACTCGCCCGCGTCGCCCTCTCGTCCGACGTCGAGCTGACCGCGGCGATCACCCGCGCCTCCGCCGACGACCTGGGCCTCACCCCGGGCACACCGGTCACCGCCCTGATCAAGTCGACGGAGGTCGCCTTCTCCGCGCTCTGAGCCTCGCGGCACAGCTGGCCTCGCGGCACAGCTGGCTGCGCGGCGCGGTACTACATCTTCCGGAAGTCCCAGCTGGTGAGCTTCTCCGGGGTGACCCGCAGCCACGCGTGCCGGCCGTCGTAGTGCATCTTGTCGCCACCGGTGTACTTGCGGGCGTACAGCAGCTCCGGGGTTTCCAGGTCGGGGTCGGGGGCGCCGCTGCGCGGGACGTCCCCGACGCTCTCCACCCGGCCGCGGATCTCCACCCCGCGCAGCTCGGTGAACGCGTCACCGGTGTCGACGACCACCGCCACCCGCGGATCCCGCTCAAGGTCCGTCCAGCGCTGACTCTTCACGACCGAGTTCAGCCACAGCGACGTACCGTCCCAGGCGAACCACAGCGGTGTCAGATGAGGGCCGCTCGGGCTTGAGGTCGCCACGCGGCAGGTCCGCTGCTCGGCGAGGAAGTCGTCGATCTCGGCCTGGCTCATGGCGATCTTGCGGCCTCGGCGCTGCTCTCTCATCGTTGTCCCTTCGTGGGCCGGGTGCCCGCCGTGCGCGACGGTGCCGAACGAACGTATGGCTGGCAGCACGCCCGGCGCACCGCCTTCGCTGGGAATTCGCGCTGGGATTCGCGCTGGGGATTCGCGGGGCGAACCCGCATCGCCCGGCCGGAGGGTCCGCCGTGGTGGTCGCGGTGGCCTACGCGGTGGGCCCGCCGACCGCGTGGCCGAGAGCCACGCCGAGGAACGCGGCGCCGAGACCTGCACTGACGCTCAGCGCGACATTCAGGACGGCCTGGCGGCGGTCGCCGTCCCGAGCCAGCCGCACCGTCTCGTACCCGAACGTGGAGTACGTGGTCAGCGCACCGCACAGCCCCGTGCCGGCGGCGGCCCGGACCGCCGCGGATGCCGGCAGCCCGACCAGGAACCCCAGCAGCAGTGACCCGACGACATTGACGGCCAGGGTGCCCCAGGGCATGACCGAACGGTGCCAGGACTGGACCGCCCGGTTGGTGAGATACCGCAGCGGCGCTCCGAGCGCCGCCCCCAGCGCGACCCACAGAACGGTCACCGCGCACCACCTCCGCTTCCGCTTCCGCCTCCGTCGCAGTCCCGAGCGCCGCCGCCGGCGTCGGCATGGGTGTCGGCGCTCAGACCAGGGCTTAGGTCGGGGCCGACGTCGGCGATGAGGCCAGGGTCGGCGATGAGGCCAGGGTCGGCGATGAGGCCAGGGTCGGCGATGAGGCCAGGGTCGGCGATGAGGCCAGGGTCGGTCGGAGGGTCCCGGCGCAGGGCGCGCTCCGCCAGGGCGGAACCCGCCGCGACGGCGGCGAGCGCGGCGACGACCGACACGGCGAGGAACACCAGCGCCGTGTCGACCGCGCCCGCGTCGACCGACTGCTGCACGTCGACGACGTAGGTGGAGAACGTCGTGTAACCGCCGAGCACACCGACGCCGAGAAATGGCCGGACCAGCCGCCGCCCCGCCCAGACGGTCGCGACCAGTTCCATCAGCACACCGATGAGAAAGCACCCGGAGGTGTTGATCGCCAGTGTCGCGCCGTCGAAGTCGCCCGGCTCGTGCGGGAAGGTCACCGCGAGCCCGTGGCGGGCGAGCGCCCCCAGCGCACCACCGACGGCGATGGCTCCGAGCACCGGCCAGGGGCCGGGCCGCAGCTCCGCCCGTTCGTCAGGATCGGACAGGTCGACATCGGGGTCGACCGGGCGGGGGTGCGACGGCGACGGCACTGACCTGACCACTCCGATCCCACTGAAGACACAGCTCAGACGCAGTTTCGCACCGCGTGGCCGTACACATCGTCGCCTGGTAGGCCCGGCATGCCAGGCACGGGACACCCCGTCACGGTCAGGCATCATCGATCAGCTCACGATGAGTTTCCCGATCCGTGCACGCGGTGCGAGTAGTCAGTGATCCCGAGCCCTGGGCCACCGCCGCCGCTGCTTCCGAGCAAGACCCCTGGCCACCGCCACCGCCGCCGCTGCTGCCGAGCAAGACCCCTGGCCACCGCCACCGCCGCCGCTGCTGCCGAGCAAGAATTGAGGATTCTGGCTGCTGCAGCAACCGAGATCCTCAATTCTTGCGGATCGTCAACCGACTCCGTGGCTCCGTTTGCACCTATTGGTGTGAATTGCTGGCGCTGTGTGGCGGCGCGGGATCCCCGGTGGTACGCCGTGCGGCGGGTGGTGCGGAGTGGACTGGAGCGCCAGGTCGACATCGGAGGCCGGATCCGCGGCTTCTCGGGATTTTGCGTTCGCTCTGGAATGATGAAAATCCGCAGATCCACTAGGCGTGGCTTCGGGCTGCCGATTCGGCTGCCGTTGTTACGTGGCAAGAATTGAGTGAGGGATTCTGGTCGCTGGAACGACGAAAATCCTCAATTCTTCGGGCTGGGGCTGGGGCTGGGGCTGGGGCTTGGAACTGCCGCTGCTGCCGGGCGAGATCTGAGGATAAGGTCGCCAGGGAGTGCGCACCGCCCGGTGCGGACGTCTGCGGACGTCGTGCATGCCGACAGGAGGCGCGGTTGAGTCCTGCCTGGGTACCGGTCGACGGTTCGCGGGCGCGCTCGGCGCTGGCGAGCCTTGCTGCCATCAGCCCGTACTTCGAGGCCGACGTTCTGGACGCCATCGAACGCCTCGCGCCCACGGCCTCCGCCAGCAACGTCGAACATGCTCGGTTCGAGCCCGTTGCGGTCGCTGAGCTCAACAGCGGAGGCGCCGCGCTCGCCGCGGCCGTCGACGGGGTCAACGAGCGGCTGGGCGGCGTCGAACGGCGGGTGGCCGCGTCAACGCTCGCGCTCGGCCATGCGGCCCGGTTGTGGTCGGTGGCGCTGGGCACCTGGGCGACCTCGGGCATCGTCCCCGATCTCGACCCGGCGGTGCTGCGGGTGCAGCCGCGGCTGACAGCGCCGCTCCGGCTGATCGTGGACCGGCCTGCCGGCTGGCGACCCGCACCAACGACACCGGCGACACCAGCCGCAACTGCCGCGTCGGCGACACCGACCACGGCCTCACCGACCTCGCCGGCGGTGCAGGCCGATGACCACCTGGAAGCTGCGGACCTGATCCACGAGGTGATCGTCGAGCGGAACCTGCGGCCGTACTTCGCGGCCGTGCGGGCCGAGACCGGGCTCGCGCTCGGCCTGCTGTGGGGGAACGCAGCCTCCGCGCTGGTCGGCGCGACAGGGATGCTGATCCGGTTCCTCCGTATCGAGCCGAGCAGTACGACCACCGTGGCGGCGGCTCAGTCGCAGGCTCAGGCCATGGTTTCGGCTGCTGGTCCGGCCTCGGCTCCGGCTCCGGTGACGGCTGAGGGCGTTGGCCGGTTGACCGCGCGGCTGCTCGCGACCCCACCGCTGGCCGGCACGACGGTCCACAGTCTGACCCTGGACGGTCAGCTGGTGGTCCCGTCCGTGGTGCGGCGCAGCTGTTGCCTGTTCTACCGGGTACCCGGCGGCGGCACCTGCGGCGACTGTCCGCTGGCGCGGCCCTGAGCCTGAGCTGAGCTCGAACCCGGAGCTTGAAGAGCTGAAGATTTCGGCTGTTCTGGAACCGGGCGAAAAACGCGGCCGGAAGCGGCGGCAGCCGCGGACGCTGCTCGGAGCCGCGGGCTGAGGACGTTCCCGCCCCCGTACCTCGCATGCCGAGGGATGGGCTTGTGGGCTGCGCATCTCGTCGAACTTCTGTGTTTCTGACAGCGCTGGTCAGCTTTCGACGCGGGCGCGACCTTTCCGTTCGTGAACCTAAAGGGCTTTGCGTTTCTCTTCCTCTCGATCTCTTGACATCCATTTCTTTGCCGGTTTCGCAAGCTTCCGCGTGGTGCTTATTGGAAGAGCCACGAAGAGCCCTTTAGTTGCCGATTCCGCGCACCTTGCCGACTCCTGCGGGAGTGGGATTTCGTCCGCCCGGCGAGCCGTGGGCGCTTCCGGAGGGCCCTCAAACCGCTGGTCTCGGGGGTGGCTGGGGGTTCCACCAGCCACCCTGACGCCGTGGCGGGTCGACGATGTCGGAGGCGCGGGTCACCCGCGGTGCGTATGAGCCTGCGACGACCGATCGCGGCCCGCCTGTCATTCATCAAAAAGATGGGAACGATTCTGGTTCAGACATCTCTGTCACCTTTCGGGTGAGCCGGAAGAGCGTCCACTGGGGCTCTCCGGCGTTCCCCGGGTCAGCCAACGCTGCGCCGCCTGACCCGGCCCGCGCCGCCCGTGTCAACCGGCCGTCGGCGCCGCCGCGCAGACGGTGCCGTGCCGTGCCGTGGCGCTGGCACGTGGCGGGGCTGATCCACGACCACATTGATGATCGTGCGGCAGTGTGCCGGACTGATCGGTCCGATCTGTCGGATAGCGCGAGCGTATCGAAGTCCCACGGTGAATCCTGGATCATCATTCAGTGCACGGCAATAAAAGGGTGACCGATTCGTTGCCGCGTCGGTGCGGTAGTTGACTTCGTTCGCCGAGCCGCGATGCGCCTTGGCTTGCATGGTCAATTCTTGCTCCTGATTCCCGTCCGGTTGTCGGGTTCGTGTTAGCGTTACCGACTCCCAGGGGGGTGTGATGCAGGTCTCCGACCATGACCCGGACTACGACGTCGGCCCCGGGCCGCTGGCGTCGCTCTGGCGTTACCGGCTCGCCTCATCCGTGGTCATAGTTCTGGCCGTACTCGTCGGCGTGATTCATGGTGTGCTGGCCGCGCCGCCCACGAAATCCCTCGCCCGGATCGGCCTGGCGAATCCCCGCGGTCTCACGGTGATTCTGGGCGGCAGTGCCTCCGGTGCGGATCTCGGCCGGTACGCGAGTGCCCGGGCAAGGTTTGCCGAGAGTACCGACGTGCTGGCGACGGCAGCGCGGTCACTGAAGGACGGGACGTCGCTGGCGACGCTGCAGACGGTGGTCGAGGTCACCGCCACCGCGGATGCGGACGTTCTGATAGTGACGGCCACCGGCTCGGGTGCCGAGCAGGCGGAACGCCGGGCGGACGCTGTCGTGGCGGCCTTCCGGGAGCTGACCCTGCAGGCCACGAACGACACGGTGAACAGCCAGCTCGCCGCGGTGGCACGGGCGCAGGCCCAGCTCGACCAGCTGTTCACGCCTGGCCCCGGCGACAGCGCGCGGGCCGCCGCGGCGGCCACCGCGCTCGGCGAGCTTCAGCAGACCGCCGCCCGGGCCCAGACGGAGGCGGCGCTGTTCGGCTCGGGAACGGTGTTCGTCGAGAACGCGACGGTGCCGCATCCGTCCAGTGGTGCGGCCCGGGCGGAGCGGGGCGGCCTGCTCGGGCTGCTGCTGGGAGTGCTTCTCGCGGGCACGGTGGCCTGGCTCCGGGCCGGCCGGCGGCGCGAGGTCGGTGACGGCGAGGCGGCCGCCCGGTTGTTGGGCACCCGGCTGCTGGGCGAGGTCCCCGCCACCGGGGAACGCGGCCGTTTCGGGGAACGCGACCGTTCCGCTGAGCGTGACGGTGTCAGGGAGCGTCGCGGTGTCAGGGAGCGCGGCGGTATCAGGCGACGTGGCCGTCCCGGGGATCGTGGCCGCGCCGACGAGGCTGACGGGCCGCGGAGCTCTCCGCAGCCTGGCCACCACGCCGCCGCCGGTGTGCTCACCGCGGTCGGCGGGCGCGGGCTGTACGTGCTGGCCAGCCCCGGACGCCAGGACGGGCGGACGGCGACAGCCCTGGGCCTCGCGACGGCGCTGGCGGCCGGCGGCTGCCGGGTGGCGCTGGTGGACGGTGACCTGCGAACCGGCCGGCTCACCGCCCGGTTCGGGCTCCCCGCGGCCGCGGTGGGGCTCGCCCAGCTCGCGCGGGGAACCACCGACCTCGCCACCGCCATACGGACGTATTCGACCGCGGAGGGCGGCGAGCTCGCCTTCGTTCCCCGGGGCCAGCTGGCCACCGACCCGGCCGGGCTGCTGGGCAGGGCGGAGCTCACCGAGACGATGGGCCGGCTCAAGAAGCTCTTCGACATCGTCCTCGTCGACACACCGGCGACCGGTCCGACCGCCGACGCGTTCCTGCTCGCCGCGACCGCGACCGGGATCATCGCGGTGGCTCGTTGGCGCACCCCGGGCGGTCCGCTGCGGCGGCTGCGCGCGCAGGCCGACGCCACAGCCGTTCCCCTGGTCGGAGTGGTGCTCACCCATGGCCCCCGGGTGCGTGGCGGCTACCAGGACGCCTACGGCGACCAGATCGCCTTCGACGTCGAGCGGACCCAGACGCTGCGGCCGCGGACGTCCGGGGACCGGCCTGACCGAACCCCGCCGCACGAAGCCGCGGCCCTGCACAAGTCACCCGTGCACAGGCCGTCGGTGCACAAGCCATCCGTCGCCGCCCGGCTCTGATGCCCCGCAGCGACGGGCCGCCAAAGCCGCCAAAGCCGCCAAAGCTGCCAAAGCGGCCGCGGCGGCCGCGGCTGATCGGCGGACGGCCCGGTGGACCGCCCGGTGGACCGCCCGGCCGACGGATCGGCCGACGGATCGGTGGACGGGCCGGCGGCGCGGTCGCCGCACAGGCCATCAACGCGGGCGGAAGCCTGGTGGTGCAGCTCGCCGCCGCCCGTGCCCTCGGCGCCGACCGGTTCGGCGCGCTGGTCCTGCTCGTCTCCTGCCTGGTCCTGTGCACGGCGCTCTACACCGCGTTCGTCGGTGACGCGCTGACCGTGCTCGGCCGGGACGATCCGGCGGTGCGCGGCGCCGTGCTGGTCGCGCACGGGGTCCTGGTGACGTCCGCCGCGGTGGTCGGTTTCGGGGTGGCGGTCGGGCTCGCAGGCCTCGGGCCGGGTGTCGGGGCCGCGTACGCCGGGCTGATCGTGCTCTGGCTGCACGAGGAGCTCGGGCGCCGGGCGCTGATGGCCGGGTTGTCGTTCTGGAAGCTGGCGGCGAACGATGCCGGCTACGTCGCGGTGACGCTCCTGACCCTCACCGCCGCCGGAGCGGCCGGGATGACGGTCAGTCTGCTCATGGTGATCTTCGCGATGGGCGCGGGGGCCTCCTTCGCCATCGGGCTCGCGCTCGGACAGCTCCCGGTCGCCCAGCTGCGTCCCGCCCGGCCCACGCCGGGCCTGGTGCGCGATGTCGCCGCTTTCGCGGTGTGGCGTTCGCTGCAGGCCGGACTCACCCCGGCACTGCTGTTCACGGCGCGGGTGCTGATCAGCGCTGTCGCCGGGCGTGGCGTGCTCGGCCAGGTCGAGGCGGCTCGGCTGATGGTCGCGCCGGCGCAGACGGTGGTCGCGGCGGCGGGAAACGTCCTGCTGCCGGCGTTCGCGGCGGATGGTGCGACGTCCGCCCGGCGGGCCCGTCGCGCGAGCGCGGCGCTGATCGGGGCGACGGTGCTGGTCGGCGCGGTCGCCTTGCTCCTCGTCGGCCCGTTCGCGGATCTGGTCGTCGGGCCGGGGGTCGAGGTGCCCCGCACCGCCGTGCTCGCCTGGTCGGCGTACTGCTGCGCACTCGCGGCCGGCCTGCCCGCCGCGACCGCGCTGGTCGCGCGCCGGCGCACCAGGACGGTGTTCCTGGCCTGGCTCGGCGACGCGCTGGTCGGGGTCACACTGGTGGTCGTCATTCTGGCCGCAGGGCATCCGGTCGCGGTCCCGGTGGGCCTGGCGGTCGCCCGGCTGGGGAGCGCACTGTGCCTGCACGTCCTGGCCAGCCGCGCGGATGAGCAGCCCCGCTCCCGGCACCGGCACCGGTCCCAGCACCCGGGCTGGTCCCGTTCCCGGACCCGGGCGCGAAGCCTTCGGTCGCCGGGCGCGGGCGCGCGGCGGCTGCCCCGGCTCCTTCCCAGCCCGAACCGGTGGGCGCTGGCGGCCGTCGTGCTCCCGCTCATGCTCGCCAGCGACTACAAGCTCCGGATGCGCGGCAGGGAGGCGACGACGTCCGGGCAGGCTGACCTGTTCATCCTGGCGGAGATGGCCGTGTACGCGACGGTCGGTGTTGTGCTGCTGCTGACCGTGGCGCGGGCGCCCGCCCAGCGGCGCAACGCCACCGTCGTCGTCCTGGCCTGGGTTTTCGGGTCCTACTGTGCGCTGTCGGTGCTCTGGTCGCCGTACGGCAGCCTGGCGGTGGTGCGTGCGGCGCAGCTGCTGCTCACGGTGGCCGTCGCGCAGACCGCGGCGCGGTACGCCAGCCGCGCCCAGCTGCACGGCCTGGCCCACGCCTTCGCCGCGACCGTCGCCGGCTCGGTGCTGTTCGGTGCGCTGCACCGGTTCCCGCCGGTGAGCGGCGAGACCGCCGGACGCTTCACCTGGCTGTACGTCCACCCGGTCGTCGCCGGGATCTACCTGGGCGCCGCGACGGTGATCCTGACCGTCTACCTGACCCGGCCGGGCCGGGAGCACCGCATCTGGCCGACCTGGACGTACCAGGTGCTGCTGGTCGTCGTCGGGTCCGGGCTGCTCGCCTCGCGGACCAGGGGCGCCCTCGGCGGGGCGGTCGTCGCCGCGCTGCTGGCGATGGTCTGCAGCACCCGCGGTACCCGCCGGCTCGACCTGCTGGTCACGATCGGTGTCTTCGCCGCGATCGCGGCGGTCACCTCCTCGGACGTCGTCCTGTCCTACCTCAGCCGGGGCGAGTCCGCCGAGAAGCTGGCCACGCTCAACGAGCGCACCAACCTGTGGTCGCTCGCCCTCGACGCGTTCGAGCGGAAACCGATGACCGGCTGGGGGCTGACCGCCTCCCGCGGGATCTTCCTCGACGCGATCGGTCTCGGCGGCGGGCACAACGCGTTCGTCAACGTCCTGGTCGACGGAGGTGCGATCGGTGCGCTGCTCTGGCTGGCGCTGCTGGGCGGGATCGTGGTCGCGCTGCGCGGGCTGTGGCGCCGGGTCCGGCCGGACGAGCGGGCGGACCTGACGTTGCTGACCGCGCTGCTGCTGTTCCTCCTCTTCGACGGCCTGACCGCCGAGCACATGGCGGCACCCGCCAACGTCGCGAACATCCTGCTGGCGGTGATCGTGGGCTGGACCGGCGCCTTGACCCGCCGGCAAGCCGGTTCCGCGGGGCCGGCGCCCGAACGAGGTCCGGTGCCTGCGGGACGTCCCGGAGGTTCGGCGCGAGCGGGAGGTCCGGACGGTCTCGACGGTTCGGTGCCGGTGCGCCCGACGGGCCGGCCGGCGCCGGAGCGGATCCCGGCCGGGGCCGGCTGATGGCCCGCCGGACGGTCCTGTTCGCGCATCCCTCCGCCGAGCTGTACGGCGCGGACCGGATGCTGCTCGACTCGGTGCGCGGGGTCGTCGCCGCCGGCGCACGTGCGGTCGTGGTCCTGCCGAACCCGGGGCCGCTGTGGCCGCTACTGGAACAGGCCGGGGCCGAGGTCCGGGCCGGTGACGTCCCCGTTCTGCGCAAGCGGTACCTGCGCCCGCATCGGGCCTTCGGCCTCGCGGCGCGGATGGTGGCCGCGGTCGGGCGGCTGGTCCGCCTGATCCGGCTGGTCCGGCCGGACGTCCTCTACGTGAACACGATCACGATCCCGGTCTGGCTGGTGGCCGCGCGGCTGTGCCGGCTGCCGAGCCTGGTCCACGTGCACGAGGCGGAGCGCACCGGCCGGCTCGTCGGCGTCGCCCTCACCGCCCCGCTGCTGCTGGCCCGGACGATCGTGGTCAACAGCTCCGCCGCGGCGGCCACCCTCGCCGCGGCCGTGCCGGCGCTGGCCGGACGGACCGAGCTCGTCTACAACGGGGTCGCACGCGCCGGCGGACCAGCGCCGCCGCCCTCGCCGTCGCCGCCCTCGCCGTCATCGCCCGCCCTGATATCGCCCGAGCTGGCGTCGCCCGCGCTGCCGCCGCGCCGGCTGGCATCGCCCGCGCTGTCACCGCTGTCACCGCCGTCACCGCTGCCGGTGCGGCCGGGCACTCCGGCTCGGCTGGTTCTCGTCGGCCGGCTCTCCCCGCGCAAGGGCACCGACGTCGCCCTCGACGCGCTGCTCAGGCTCCGCGACGCCGGCCGCGACGTCGAGCTCGACCTGGTCGGCAGCACATTCGAGGGGTACGAGTGGTACGAGCGGCAGCTGCGGGACGTCGCCGCCGGCCCTCGGCTCGCCGGCCGGGTGCGCTTCCACGGCTTCCAGCCCGACATCGAGCCCTTCCTCCGCGCGGCGGACATCGTCCTGGTCCCGTCCCGGGTCGAACCGTTCGGGAACGTCGCGGTCGAGGCCCTGCTCGCCGGACGTCCGCTGGTCGCGAGCGCCACCCAGGGGCTCGCGGAGATCGTCATCGCGGAACGCACCGGCCTGCTGGTCCCCCCGGACGACCCCGCGGCCCTGGCGGCGGCGGTCGGCGCCCTGCTCGACGACTGGCCGTTCGCCGCCCGACTGGCGGCGGCGGGGCGCGCCGACGCCGCCGAACGGTTCGGCCTGGAGCGCTACCACGCCCACATCAACGCCCTGATCGGCACGCTGGCCGCGGCCCGCCTGGCAAACCCGGGCTGACCGGCGCCGGAACCAGCAGGGCTCCGGCACATCTCGTGCCTGCACCAGCACAACTCCGGCGCGCTCCCGCTTCACCGGCCAGCGGCGCCGCACGGCGCCAGCAAGTCCCACCGATCAAGTCCCCCCAATAGTGATAAAAGGGACATAAAGTCACTTGGCAATCCGCAAGAAGTGACGATTCAGGTTGCTGCAACAGCCAAAATCCCCGCTTCTTGCTCGGGAGCGGCGGTGGCCGCGGAAGCCCGAGGCTCGGGAGCCCGCGACGGGCTTCGGAACGAGGTCACGGGTATTCCGCGGGCCCATCGGAAATCCGCGGGAAGGATGGCACTGAAGTGCCGGTCGGCTCAGCGGCCGGAAAGCAGGTGCACCATAACGGAGGGCCGGGTATCCGTCTCTCGTCCGTGGTCTGAGGAAAAGGTCGTAGGAATCGATGGAATTCGCCGGCGCCTCGGGCGGGAACTGGCTGGTGAAGCGCGACGGGTCGTAGGGTTCCCGGCGTGAGATCGTTATCCGTCCTTGAATCCGGGGTGCTGGCCGGGGTTCTCGCGGCCGTGGTCGCGCTGGCCGGCTGCGGAGGTGGCGACGACGACGGGGCGGGGGACGACCCCTACCGAAAGCAGGGCCCCTTCCCGACCGCGCTCGCCGCCGTGCCGAGCGCGCCGGCACCGACCGCCGGCCCGGCACCGTTCACGGCACCGGCGTCCGGGGCTGGCAGGGTCGTCGTCTCGGTGGCCGACATCAGCCCGGTGCGCTCGGCAGGCGAGGGGCCGGGGCAGTTCACCGGCCGGCCCGCCGTCGCCTTCACGTTCGCCCTGCGCAATGACTCCGGGCAGGTCCTCGACCTGAGCGGGGCCAACATCACCGTGTCCTACGGCGCGGACGACACGCCGGCGCAGCCCGACGACGGCGGAACGGTGCGGCCCCTGGCCGGAACGCTGCAGCCGGGGCGTACCGCGGGCGGCGTCTACGTGTTCCTCGTCCCCGAGGACCAGCGGGCCAGGGTCACAGCCGTCGTCAGCTACGACCCGACGAAACCGGCGGTCGTCTTCACCGGTCCCGTCGGCTGACGGGGCCGGTCTGCCGGCGCGGCGGTCCGCTGACGTAGCGGTCCGCTGGCGTCCCGTTTGGTGCACATCCACCGCCGGCACCGGTTTCAAAAAGCAGCCTGATCTCTTTATCGGGTCGACGAAATTCTGGCCGAGCCCGGTTGGCTCGCCGTTGGTTCTCGTCGGTTTCCGTGACGTGCCGCCGCACGGCTGAATTCGTCGCAATGCTTAACGGTTGAGGTGGCGTGGGCAGCTGTGTAGGGTTCCCCGAAATACCGGCGTGTGGCGGTTAATTCTTCGGCGGGCAATGGCGGGCGTGCTTCTGGTCACGCTCGGCGTGGGAAGAGCGTGATGCGTGTGACACGGCGAAAGTCAGGGCGAGGCGGAGGTTTACCTGCCGGCAGGCCTGGCCGGCCGGCCGGCGGCGTCGGGCAGCCGGACAAGCGGTCTACCGGGCGTGGCAGGTTCGCCAGGCGCCTCGTCGGCGTGGCCGCGGTCGCCGCCCTGGCCGCCGTCGGTACCGGCGCGTCCGTCCTGCTGACGGCACCGGGCGCCGCGGCGGACACCGCGCCACCCGACCCGTCGACACCGGCGACGGTCAGCGCGGACGCGCTGCCGACCGTCCAGGTGAACGGCGTCGTGTGGGCGCAGGCGACCGTCGGCAACACGGTCTTCGTGACAGGCAGCTTCACCGCGGCCCGGCCCGCCGGCGCCGCCGCCGGCGTGAACGAGACCCCGCGGGGCAACCTGCTCGCCTACGACATCACGACCGGCAACCTGATCGCGGGCTTCAACCACACGCTCAACGCCCAGGGCCGGGCGATCACCGCCTCACCCGACAGCCGCAGGATCTATGTCGGCGGCGACTTCACCTCCGTCGACGGGCAGACCCGCAACCGGATCGCCGCGTTCAACACCGTCGACGGCTCACTCGTCAGCGGCTGGACCGGCGGCGCCGCCGCGTCGGTACGCGCCCTGACCGCCTCCGACTCGACCCTCTACGCCGGCGGGGTCTTCGCCTCGGCGATGGGGAACACCCGCTCCCGCCTGGCCGCCTACTCGACGTCCACCGGGGCTTTGCTGAACTGGGCGCCGGCGGCCGCGAACGGCCAGGTCAACGCGATGGTCCTGACCCCTGACCGGTCCCGGGTCATCGTCGGCGGCCAGTTCAACTCCCTCAACGGCGTGTCCGCGGTCGGGCTCGGCGCCGTCGACGCCACCACCGGCGCGACCCTGCCGTGGGCGGCGAACAAGACCGTGCGCAACTCGGGCGACAAGGCGAGCATCGACAGCCTGCGCACCGACGGCACGAACATCTACGGGTCGGGCTGGGTGTCCGGGGCGACGAGCGGCAACCTCGAGGGCAGTTTCGCCGCGAACCCCACCACCGGTGACCTGATCTGGATCGAGGACTGCCACGGCGACACCTACGACAACTTCGCCGTCGGCGGCGTCCTGTACAACGTGGGGCACGCGCACTTCTGCGGCAACATCGGAGCCTTCCCGCAGACCGATCCGATGTCCTACTACCGGGCGCTGGCGCACACCACCGCGGCGACCGGCACCGTCGGGCGCAACACGCTGATCGGCTACGCCGACTTCGCCAGCAACCCGGCCCCGACGCAGCTCAACTGGTACCCGAGGCTCGCCGCCGGCACGTTCACCGGCCAGGGTCAGGCTGCCTGGTCGATCACCGGGAACAGCGGCTACCTGTCGCTCGGCGGTGAGTTCCCGTCCGTGAACGGGACGCCCCAGCAGGGCCTGGTCCGCTTCGCGATCCGCGCGGTGGCGCCGAACCGGGTCGGCCCGGTCTACTCCGCCGCGGCTCTCACCCCGACCGTCCAGGCCGTGGGCGCGGGCACGGCGCGGGTCAGCTGGACGACGACCTACGACAACGACAACGAGGCCCTCACCTACCGGATCGTCCGGGACGGCAACACCGCGAGCCCCGTCCACACCACGACGATCAACGGGCGGTTCTGGAAACCGCAGCAGGCCACGTTCGTCGACACCGGCCTGAGCGCCGGCACCCACACCTACCGCGTCTACGTGTCCGACCCGCTCGGCAACATCACCCCGGGCCCGACCAGCGCACCGGTGACGGTGACGGGCGCGGGCCCCGCGCCGACCAGCGCCTACGCCCGGACCGTCCTTGCCGACGGGCCGACGAACTACTGGCGCCTCGGCGAGACGGCCGGCACCACCACCTCCGTCGACCTGGCAGGCGGCGCGGACCTGCGCCTGGGGAGCACCGTGACCCGTGGCACCCCGGGGGCGATCGCCGGTGACGCGGACACCGCCTCGACCTTCAGCGGCACCTCCACCGGCTTCGGTGCCACGCCGACGGCGGTGACCGGGCCGGCCACGTTCAGCGCCGAGGCCTGGTTCAACACCGCCTCGGCCCGTGGCGGGAAGCTCCTCGGATTCGGCGCCAGCAACACCGGGACGTCCTTCAGCTACGACCGGCACATATACCTGACCAACGCCGGCCGCGTCACGTTCGGCGTGAACCCGGGCGGCTTCCGGACGATCACCAGCGCCGGCGCCTACAACGACGGGCGGTGGCACCACGTGGTGGCCACCCTGTCCAGCGCGGGGATGTCGCTCTACGTCGACGGTGCCCAGGTCGGCCAGGACCCGGCGACGACGTCCGCCCAGGCGTTCAGTGGCTACTGGCGGGTCGGCGGGGACGCCCTGGGTTTCTGGCCGGACCGGCCGACCAGCAACTTCCTCGCCGGTGCGATCGACGAGGTGGCGATCTACCCGACCGCGCTGACACCGGCCCAGATCCAACGGCACAACCAGGCCGGAAGAACAAATTAGTTGCGGGGCACGCACGGAATCTGAACGTGGGGTGGGGCGCAATGCGAATAGCCATGCTCGGTACCCGTGGTGTGCCGGCGAACTACGGCGGCTTCGAGACGGCGGTGGAGGAGGTCGGCCGCCGGCTCGTCGAGCTGGGCCACGACGTCACCGTCTACTGCCGGGGAAAAGGACCGGACGAATTCCTGGGAATGCGCAGAATCGAGCTGCCGGCGCTGCGCCGCCGATCGCTGGAGACGCTCAGCCACACCACCGTGAGCGTCGCGCACGCCCTGCGGCACCGGCCGGACGTGGCGCTGCTCTTCAACGCCGCCAACGCCCCCCTCTTACCCCTGCTGCGGCTGCGGAGAATCCCGGTGGCCGTGCACGTCGACGGCCTGGAGTGGCGCCGCGGCAAATGGGCCGGTGCCGGCCGGCGCTACTACATGATGGCCGAGGCCCTCGCGGTGGCCTGGGCCGATGACCTGATCGCCGACTGCACCGCCATCGCGGACTACTACCGCTGGAAGTTCCACGCGGACTCGACCGTGCTCACCTACGGCGCACCGCTGCTCGAATCCGCCGCGACCGCCCGGGTCGCCGAGCTCGGCCTGCGCGCGAAGGAGTTCCACCTGGTCGTCGCCCGGATGGAACCGGAGAACAACATCGACCTCATCGCCCGCGGATACCTGGCGAGCGGTGCCCGACATCCACTCGTGGTCGTCGGCGGTAATCCCTACCCGACGCGGTACACCCGCGACCTCACCCAGCTCCTCGCCGCCGACCCGCGGGTCATCTCCCTGGGCTCGGTCTACGACCAGGAACTGCTCAACGCGCTCTACGCGGCCAGCCTGACCTACCTGCACGGGCACAGCGTCGGCGGCACCAACCCGTCGCTGCTGCGCGCGATGGGCGCGGGCGCCACCGTGATAGCCACCGGGAACCGCTTCAACCGCGAAGTGCTCGGCGACGCCGGTTTCTATTTCACCGAACCGGACGAGCTGGCCCGCCACCTCGAGTCGACCGAACAGAATCCGCTCATCGGTGAGCGGTACGGCCTGCTCGCGCGAAACCGGGCCGCCGCGAAATTCGACTGGGACGAGGTCGCGATCGGCTACGAGAAACTCTGCCTGCGCCTCGCCGGCCGTGACCCGCACTGGCGGCCCACTCTGACCAGCTCCCTTCGCCGCTTCACCGAGAGCGGGGACCTCGGGCCCATCACCGCTCCCGTTCCCGTTCCCGTCCCCGTTTCGGTTCCCGCCGCTGTTCAGCTTCAGCTCCCGCTCCAGCTTCCACTTCCGCTTTCGGGTCCGATTCCGCTTTCGGGTCCGATTCCGCTTTCGGGTCCGCTTTCGCTTCCGGGCTCGGCGCCGCGGCGGCAGGCGCTGCGCCTCGGGAATCGGAGGCACGCGTGAGCGCCTCCCCGCCGGCCGGTTTCCACGCGGCCCTGGACCGGCTGAGCTCCGCGCAGAAGTCGCCGAAAGGCGCGCCCGCCTACTCGCGTTTCGTGAACCGGCGGCTAGGCCGGCTGTTCGCCGCCGCCGGCTACACCGTCGGGCTCACCCCGAACCAGGTGACCGCCATCAGCGGGCTGTTCACCTTCGGCGGTATCGCCCTGCTCGCGACTGTCCGTCCGACCGCACCCGTCGGCGTCGCCGTCTGCCTCGCCCTCGTGATCGGCTACGCCCTCGACTCGGCTGACGGCCAGCTGGCCCGGCTGCGCGGCGGCGGCAGCCCGGTCGGCGAATGGCTCGACCACGTCTGCGACTCGGCGAAGATCCCGCTGCTGCACCTGTCCGTCGCGGTCTCCTGCTACCGCTTCTCCGCCCTCGGCCGCGGCGGGTTCCTCCTGGTCCCGCTGGCCTTCGCGGCAGTCGCCACGACCACCTTCTTCTCAATGATCATCAGCGACTTCCTGCGCCGGACCCGCCCAGCGGCCGTCGCTGCCCCTCCGGCTTCGGGGGGCCCTTCGGCTTCGGCAGGCCAGCCAGTCGCGGGGAGCCAGCCGGTCGCGTCGGGCGCTGCGCCCGGGACACACGCGCCGGTCTGGCGGTCGCTTCTCGTACTGCCCAGCGACTACGGGCTGCTGTGCCTGATTTTCGTCCTGCTCGGCGCCGGTACCGCGTTCAGCGCCCCGTTCTGCGTCTCCTACGCCGCCCTCGCCGCCGCGAACACGCTCTACCTGCTCGGCGTGCTGCTGCGCGGCTACCGCGCGATGACCGCACTGGGCGCGACCGCCGCGACCGCCGCGACCGCCGCCGACGCCCCGACCGGCGTGACCGGCGTGACCGCTGCCGACGCCCCGACCGGCGTGACCGGCGCCGGTGCGACCTCGGCGGCTTCAGGGCCGCCCGCTCCGACGGCGCCCGCTCCGACGACGTTCATGCCTGGGGTGAACGTCCGCGTCGTGAACGCTGTGCGTGGCGGCCGACGGTGACCGTCGTCGGCTACGTTCCCGGCGTCTACGACATGTTCCACATCGGCCACCTGAACATCATCCGCCGTGCCCGCGGGGCCTGCGACCATCTCGTCGTGGGTGTGGTGACCGACGAGGTCGTCCTCGCGGTGAAAGGCCACCTGCCCGTCGTCCCGCTCACCGAACGCCTCGAGATCGTCGGCAGCCTGCGCCTGGTCGACGAGGTCGTCGTCGATTCGCACCACGACAAGTTCGCCATGTGGCCGGCGGTCCGCTACGACATCCTGTTCAAGGGCGACGACTGGCAGGACACCCCGAAGGGACGGAAGCTGGAAGCCGACCTGGCCACGGTCGGGGCCCGCGTCGTGTACTTCCCGTACACGGTCCACACGTCCAGCACCGAGCTGCGCCGATTCCTCAACCAGCAGCGCGACGACCTCGCGAGCAGCGAGGCGCGCGGCCCCGTCCCGTCGGCGTCGGCACGAATACCGCGGCGAACCTGAACATGTGCCCGCCCGACCTTCGGGCCGCCGTTGCTACCGTCGCTGCTGAGCAAGAAGTAAGGATTCTGGCTGCTGCAACAGCCGAAAACCTCACTTCTTGCGGATTGTCAGATGACGCCCCGGGCCTTGTTTGTCGCTATTGATATGAATTGGCGGTGCTGTGTAGCGGCGCGAGATCCCCGGTGGGTCGCCAGGCGGCCGGCGGGCACGGATCGCCAGGCCAATATCGTCGGCCGGAAGGTGACGCGGTGAGGAGGTGAGGAGGAGGTGAGAAGGTGATTGGCATGGGAACGATCGTGGTTATGGGGGTAAGCGGGTGCGGGAAGTCCACCGTCGCCGCGTCCGCCGCCCGCACGCTGGGGCGCCCCTTCCTGGAAGGCGACGACCTGCACCCGCCGGCGAACCGCGCCAGGATGGCGGCCGGCTCCCCGCTGACCGACGACGACCGCTGGCCCTGGCTGCACCTGATCCGAGCCTGGATGGTCGAGCACCCCGGCGGCGTCGTCGCCTGCTCGGCCCTCCGGCGTGGCTACCGCGACCTGCTGCGCACCGCGGGCGACGTCCGGTTCGTGCACATCAGCGTTCCGGCGGACGTCCTGCGGCAACGGCTCACCGACCGCACCGGCCACTGGATGCCCGCCTCGCTCCTGGACTCCCAGCTTGCCACCCTGGAACCGCTGACCCCCGACGAAGGCGTCATCCTCGACGGCCAGCTCCCCCTAGAAGAGCTCCTCCGCCAGCTGACACAGCTCACCACCCACCGGCCGACCGTGGCCTGAACGGACTGGCTGACGGCAGACGGCTGACGGCAGACGACTGGCGGCAGACGACTGGCGGACGTCAGACGATGCCGCCGTTGACGCGGATGTTCTGCCCGTTGACCCAGTGGCCCGCGGGGCTCGCGAGGAAGGCGACGACGCCGGCGATGTCGGTCGGGGTGCCCAGGCGTTCCAGCGGCGGCTGCGCGGCCAGCCGGGCGATCGTCTGCTCGTCCTTGCCGTGCAGGAACAGGTCGGTCGCGGTGGGGCCGGGTGCGACGGCGTTGACGGTCACGTCCCGGCCGCGCAGCTCCCGGGCCAGGATCAGGGTGAGGCCCTCGACGGCGCCCTTGCTGGCCGCGTACGGGCCGTAGCGGGGGAGGGCGAGCCCGAGAATCGACGTCGAGAAGGTGATCAGGCTCCCGCCTCGGCGCAGTCGGCGGGCCGCCTGCTGGGCGACGACGAAGGTGCCGCGGATGTTCGTGCGGTACAGCTCGTCGAGCACCGCCAGATCCAGGTCGGCGACGGTCGACAGAGGCATCCTGCCGGCGGCGTGCACGACGACGTCGACCCCGCCGAACTCCGCCCCGGCTGCCTCGAACATGCCCGCGACGGCGTGCTCGTCGGCGACATCGGCCTGCGCGGGGATCGCCGCACCCCCGGCGGCCTCGACGGCGGCCACGGTCTCCTGCGCCGCGTCCGTCCGACCGGCGTACCCGACGACGACCGCGAAACCGTCCGCGGCGAGCCTGCGGGCCACCTCACGGCCGATGCCGCGGGAGCCACCGGTGACGATGGCAACACGGTGCGTCGATGTGTTCGTCATGGGCCCACCATCGGCGCACCGGGCCGGTGCGACCAGTGGATGTTCAGCCCACCGCGGCAGGCGGGTCGCCTCCGCTCAGCGCGCGATACCTCCGCTCAGCGTGGGCCGACTCCCACCCGCTCGGGCTTGGTCATCACGTCCGCGACCCTGCCCGTGAGGGATTCGATCAGCCGGACTGCCTGGGAGAGAGACAGATTCAAGACGATCTCAGTGCCGGCCTCGGCCGGCAGACGCACCGATACATCCGCCATCGTCGTGCCCTTCCTAGCGAAAGCAGGTCACCCCATCCGCAATGCGGGGCCATGGTGACGCTACGAGGGAACCCGGCCGTGGCGTCAGCAAAGGTGTGCAGCAGCACTCTCGCCGACCCGGGGAGGCAGCCTAGCCAGGCGGCTGTGCCGAGATCGCCGCGGCGCGGGGTGAGGCAGGTCTCAGAGCGGCCGGAAGCGAAGGATGTACCAGTCGGCGACCTCGCAGGCGACCTCCTTGAGGATCAGCGCCTTGGCCACGCCGACGTTCTCGTTCTGCCCATGGGCGATCTTGTTCCGCAGCTCGACCAGATAGTTCAGCTCACGTCTCAACCGCTGGTCGTTCGCCCCGAGCAGGGCTCTCAGCTCGGACTTCAGTGCCGGATCGAAACGCAGCGCCAGCTCTCCCAAGGCGTCGGCGCTGGGATTCGGCGCGCGTTTCAGCGCACCCAGCGCGAAGTTGCGCACCATGCCGTCGGACGTCCGGCTGATGTAGGCCCGGGAGGTGACGATGACGGTCTGCTCCAGATAGCCGCAGCTGCGGACCACGAGCAGCCGGGCCAGCCACGAAGCGACTTCCTGGTTGTCCGGGATCCGCGCCTGTTCCTGCACCAGGGCGGATAACTCCCCGAGACGACCGAGAATGAGCTGGGTCTCGGCGGGCGGCCACTCCTCGCGGGCATGGCGGCGCGGCCCTCTGCTGCCCATCTGTCCGATGCCCATCTCAGATGCGGGAGAAGGCCCTCGTGGCCAATCCGAGACGTCTGCGCACACTGTCCTCGTCCGCGGTGGCCCGGGTGGTCACGTAGTCGATCCCGGGTTCGCCGAGCAGGTTCGTGATCGCCATGCTCACCTGGCCGGCGCTCGGCTCGTCACCGGCGTCGAGCCGGCGGGCCAGACCCACCAGCAGAGCCTCGGTGAGCGAAGCGTTCAACTGGCGGCCCCGAGCACGCAGCGCGTTTCTCCCGGCGTCGGCCAGCACCAGCTCCGTCGCCCGGGTGAAACGCTTCTCGATGAGCTCCACCGGCAGGTCGTCGAGGTCCCGATGGGTTCCGACGAAGTCGTTGAGGTACTTCTTGAGCGGACGCCGGTAGTTGCCGGGCGAGATGTAGAGCGCGATGAACCTGAGCACGATCTCCTGGTCGCGCAGCCGAGGGGAGCGCGGGCCGTAGAGCGCCCGCCAGGCCGGCTTGTCGTTCAGCGCGGTCAGGAACCTGATGAACTCGCCGGCGTAGAGCGCGACGCGGATCTCGTGCGGGGTGAGCTGTGTGCCGCCCGAGTTCAGCCGCTCGAAGATCTGGTAGACACCGTCGAGCGACTGCGTCGTACCGTCCGTCCTGACGACGGTCGCCTGGATGAAAGTGTTGTCGAGGGTGCGGCGCTGTTCGTCCGACAGTGTGCTGTACGTGAGATCCCGGAAACGGGGGCGACGTTCTGCAGCGCGAACTCGCGGTTGCCGATGCTGCCGCCGTAGAAGAGGCTCAGCGTCCTGATGCGCTGCTGCCCGTCCAGGACGAGATAACGGCGGTCCTGCTGCTGGACGAGGAAAATCCCCGGGATGGGGTAGCCGAGCAGCAGCGACTCGATGAAGCGGTCCATCTGGCTGCGCTTCCAGACGAACTCGCGCTGGAATCCCGCGGTCTCGATGCTCGGATCGTCGTTGCCGAACGACGGCACCACGATGTCGCCCCGGTCGTGCCGACGGACGATTCCCTCGATATCGAAGTCGGTGCCGCTGTAGCTGATCTGGGGCGGATCGGGATCCACCTCCTGCAGCTCGGCGACATCCTCGGCGAGCAGTTCCTCGGAGTCGCGGCCGCCTGCGGAATCGCGGCCGTCTGCGGAGCCGCGGCCGTCTGCGGAGCCGCGGCCGTCTGCGGAGCCGCGGCCGTCTGCGGAGCCGCGGCCGTCTGCGGAGCCGCGGCCTTCCCCGGCGGAAGGCTCGTTCCCGGTCATCTCAGGTTTCATCCGTGAAGAACCCTACTCCCCGGCCCGATCCCGGATGCCGTTGTAGACGTCGAGCCATCCCGTGCTCATGTGATCGCCCCGCCGGGAGAACACACTGACGCCGCGGTCCTGGGCGGTCGGCACCTGCCCCGGGGGCGAATGATCGCCGGCATCCGGCCAGGACGTCCACTGCCCGGCCGGTGAATCGACGACGTCGCGCCGGTGCCCCGCCCACAGCACCGCTGTCGTCCCGTTCGGCCCGGTGACCTTCACCCGCCCGTCGGACTCCGTGACCGAGGTGCCGGTCGTCCGGTCCCGGAGCAACGCCAGATAGTCCGGGGCGTCGAGCTGGCACTGGGCCGGGGCACGTCCCACCGGCCAGTCCGGGGCCGTCACACCGCGCTCGCGCGCCGCCGTGAACAGCAGCGGAACGACCCGCTCCGCCCGCAGCGCCGTCGCCATCTGCTCGCACATCCACAGCAGCCGGCCGGCACCGCGGGTGGGCGCGAGGTGCCGCCACCGGACGCGCCGCCCGAGATCCCCCGCGGTGACCGCAACCCAGGGCGCGACGGTGCCCAGCTCACCCTGCGCCGCCAGCCAGGCGAAAAAGCGTGGCGTCTCGCTGAGGATCGGCAGCAGGACCGAGGACGGCAGGCCGGCGATCCGCCGCGCCGGCCGGCTGAACACCGACGGGCTGTTGGCGACCAAGGCGATCGCGACCTGCGCCAGATCACCCGGGGCGACGACGGTCGACGGCACGAGGCCGGGCGTGCCGCGCGCGGTGTCGAGCTTGCCGAGCTGGTCCAGCTGACCGCGGGCGCGTAGCAGCCGTGCGACCTGGGGGCGCAGATCGTCCGTCACCGGCGCCTCGGCGAACTGCGGAACACCCGCGCCGATCGCGAGCCCCAGCAGCCGCTCGGCCTCCGCGGCGCCCCGGGGGAGTGGGTCGACGTCCGCGAGGAAGGCCCGCAGCCTCATCCCGATCTCGACCGGGACCATGAACCGGCTCGTCAGCCGCCCCAGGTCGGTGACCTGCAGCAGCGTGCCCGCATCGGGTGTGTCGGGTGCATCGGGTGCATCGGGTGTGTCGGGTGCATCGGGCGCGTCGGCCAGCGTCACACAGCCGGCCTCCACCAGCAGGTCCACGGCCCCACGCACCGGCGTGAGCCCGGCCGCGCTGCCGCTGCTGCTGCCGCCGCCGGCGCCGGCACCGGTGGTGCTCTGGTGGTGGGCCAGCGTGTTCAGCCACCAGCTCTGGGCGTCGGCGAGGGTGTGGACGCGCTGCTGCGCCGCCTCCGCGAGCAGATGGTCGGCAAGACTGTCGGCGATCCGGGAACGGACCGCGTACCCGGCGACGAGCCGGCTCTGCCACGTCGCCCGCTCGGTCTCGTCGACGAGCAGATACGCCCAGCCCTCGGTCTCCCCGGCACCGACCCGGCCAGCCCGGCCGAACATCTGCTGCACGGTCGCCACGTCGATCCGATCCAGACCGATCCGGGTGTCGCGGACGACCACCGCCCGCGCCGGCAGGTTCACCCCCGCCGCCACGGTCGTCGTCGCGACGAGGACGTCCAGTCTCCGGTCACGGAACGCACGCTCCGCCTCGCGGCGATGCTCCCAGTCCTTGTAGTGCAGACCGACCCCGACGGCGCCGCACGCACGGTGCACGTGGCCGACGTCGTCCGGGTCGACGCCGCGGATGTCGGCACCCCGGTCGGCCGCGATCGCGAGCGCCGTCGCGCGGACGTTGCGCCGGCTGCCGCAGAACACCAGCACACTGCCACCGTCGTCGGTGACCTGGCGAGTCAGCGCCGTCGCCGCCCGCAGCCTGTTGGCGTTGTCGGTCTTCCGGTCGGCGCTGGCCGGGATCATCGGCAGCTGCCAGGTCAGCCTGGACGGGCGCCAGGCGGTCGCCACAACCCCGGCCCCGAGCCACCCGGCGACCTCGTCGGCATTCGCGACCGTCGCCGACAGCCCGACGATCCGCACCGGCGAGTCCTCCCCGCGCACCCGGGCCAGCAGAGCCTCCAGCAGCGGCCCCCGCCCCGGACTGCCCAGCAGATGGATCTCGTCGATGACCATGCAGCCGACCTCGCCCAGCGCGGCCCGCAACGACGTCGCCCGGCACACCGACTCGAACTTCTCCGTCGTCGACACCCACAGATCGGCCGCACGGGCCCGCTCCACGTCGACGACATGCTCGCCGGAAAGGCGCTCCACCCGTAGGCCCCGCGCCCGCCAGCCGGCGAGCTCCCGGTCGAGCTCGTCGGTCAGCGACCGCTGCGGCACCAGCCAGGCCGCCTTACGGCCCTCACCCAGAATCGCCTTGAGCGCCGCGAGCATCCCGATCGCCGTCTTGCCCGACCCGGTCGGCGCGGCGACGACGAGATGGCCGTTGCCGCCCAGCACCCGCGGCGCCGCCTCGGCCTGCGCCGGATTCAGCCCAGGATGCGGCAGAAACGGCACCCACTCCTCGGGTATGAGCGTCCGAGCCTCGACCGGGCTCCACTCCGGGAGGAACGGCTCGCCATGGTTGTCCCAGGCAAGCTCGAATGCGTCCCGGGCGGCCTCGGCCGCAACCCCGATCACACCCGCCGTCCGCTGCCTCGCCGTGTTCGTGACAGGCAGCAGCTCGGGAACCGCGCGCAGCCCGACCAGCGCGCCGTCTGGCCCCACCGCGCCGTCCGGCCCCACCGTGCTGACCGTCTCCGCCTCAACCCAGTGCCGCACCCGCCGAAACGGCACTCCGGCGGAACTCATCAGAGCACAGAGCGCATCGAACGCGGCCGCCTGCGGCACCAGCACGCGAACATCCACCCCAGCAGGCCGGGACGGAACCTCAGCCCACGGATCAGAGATCTTGCACCAGTGCAGGAGCCTGCGCTCGGTACTCGGCCGCGGCGCAACCGGCCCCGCCGGTCTCGACGGTCTCGACGCGGCACCGGACGCACCCGGGGTGGGAGCGGACCCACGCGCGGTGAAGTAGCCCGGCGCGATTCGCGGGTCGAGCAACTCCTCGGCGAGCCTGCGCGCGCGCCCGCTCCGGTTCCCGGACGAAGCCTGCGAGCCCCGGGAACTGTTGAAGCCCGATGAGCCGGTGGAGCCTGGCGGGCTCGTGGGGTCGGATGACCGGCCACCCCGGCCCCCGCCGACCGGCGATGACCGCTGGAGCAGCTGCTTGTAGGTCCGTACACCCAGATCAGCCAGGGTGAAGGTGGTCGGGCAGGCAGGGCACACGAACGCGACGTAACGCTGGAACCTCCCGCGGTTCTCGAACGTTCCGCGCAGAGCGTGCAACGGCTGCTCGCATCGCGGGCATCCGACGGGCACGACCCCGTCGTACGACCAGCCGGGCCGCCCGAACCGCTCATGCGCCAGCGGCGGCGAAACGCCCCACCGAGCCCGCGCGACACCCGCGACACTCGTGCCGTCATCCGCTTCCCGAGCCGGTCCGGGAACCGAGCCCGTGCCGGTGGCCGCGTGGTTGCCGGCAGCCGTGGCTGTGCCGGTGTCCGTTGCCGTGCCGGTGGCCGTGGCCGTGTCCGTGTCCGTGACGCCGATGTGGCTCCGTTCCGGCGGTTGGCCCGATGGCGCGGCGACGTCCGCGGACGGTCGGGCCGCGTTCACCAACGGCCCGGAAGCATCGGCGGCCGACGCGGAGGGCCTGGCCGGCGCGGAGGGCCTGCCGGAAACCGGCGGCGTCGCACTGCCAGGCGACGTCCGACGCCAACCGAGCACACAGCCCCCTCAGACAACACCGTGACGCCCGAGCCCTGTTCCGGGCCTGCTGGTTACTCGCAGCAATCAAAATAGTGCATAGGGCGCTTGGGCTGCCCGGATTGATGGGATTATGTGCAAACGAAGCCCGACCTCGCCGCTTCCTGTTGGGTGGCCGCGCAGGGGCCTGGCCCCGCCTCGCCGGCCACATCGTCCGCGGGAAAGACCCTCGAGATCGCGGCGCTCAGCCGGTCGCCGGAGAGCCCGTCCATGCGGTCCTGGCTGGCCAGCGGCCGGCGGACGTCCATCCCATCCCACCTGCTGTGGGCGCCTCGGCCCGATCCGCCCGCCGGGCGCACCGGCCCCTACCCAGACCGCTACTCTTGGGGCGTGGTCACCACACCCTCGGTGGCCCGTCCGGGGCGGTAGCTCAGCCGGTCAGAGCAGCGGACTCATAATCCGTCGGTCGTGGGTTCGAGCCCCACCCGCCCCACCGAAGCCCCTGGTAGACAGCCACTTTTGAACCTACCGGGCAGGCCCTGAAGATCGCAAACCCCACGGAAACCCCACGCTTTGCGGAGTCGCCGAAACCCATCGTTGACCTTCGATGTCGATCGTCGTCTGCTGAAGATGTAGCCGCCAAGCGACGCGCAGGGGGCCTGCAACGAGCACGGCGTCGGTGCACCGCGCCCGGATCGCCACGAAGCGGCCATCCGGCACCCGAGGAACTCATCGCGCGCCCTTGAACCACGACCTGCCGTCTCGCATCGGTGTCCCTTTGTACGACCGGAACGCACTCTGCTCGACCGGGAGCCTCCTCCGTGAGCAAGCCAGACTGTGCGTTGCGCACGCCCTAGACCACGAACTGGGGTACCAGGTCTGCGATCACGCCTTGCCAAGACACGAGAGATCTGAGAGAAGTGGCTGTCCCTGTCGCCACCTCCGCGGCTGCACCGGATAAAGTACGGCCGTCAGAGTTTCCCGGCGGCCGTGGTCGGTGCTGTCTGGCAGGGGTGAGTAACTCGTGAGTGCGCTATCACAGGTCGAGGTCGAGGCGTTCGCGGACGCGTTTTGTGATCCAGCGAGAGCGCGTCATCTCTTAACGAACGCCGGTCTACCTGCCAATCGACATCCGTCCTGGCAGGCATCTGATGCACAGACCTTCTGGGCCGAAGTCTCAAGTTTGATTGCTAGCGGCGTCCGGCCTGGTCTTCAGGATGCGCTGTTCAAGGAAGCGGCGCAGCTCTTCCCAGGGAACGCGGTATTTTCCTGCGGATCGACTACGAGCACCGCGCGCAGCCGAGTTCAGCCAGCGCGAGACCTGCTGCCGTCCCTTCCGCCTCATCACGTCATTCGCGCCGAGGACCTCCATGCGCTTCGCGCGCTGTTAACGGACTCGACTAATTCTCAGGTAGTCGGAGTCTGGGCCATGGGCGGCGCCGGAAAATCCACGTTGGCCGTTGCGCTGATTCATGATCCAGTAGTCTGCAGTTTGTTCCCCGATGGCATCGTGTGGGAACGAATCGGATCCGAGCCGGACATCGCTGGAATCCTCAGACACCTCTTGAATGCTTTCGGTGACTCGTCGCACGTTAGTGATGTAGATGTCGGCGTAAGGCGCCTGAGATCATTGCTGAGTGGCGCTCAATGTTTGATCGTGCTCGACGACGTGTGGGATATCGCGATCGTTGAGGCTCTCCGACTCCCTTCCAGTGTGCGAGTCCTGGTCACCTCCCGCACCCGCGCTGCGTGGTACGCGGACGCCGCAGCCTATGAGCTGGCGATGCTCGACGAGCACACGGCTCGACGGATGCTGGCTAAGTATGCCGGTCTTACAGTCGATGAGCTACCGGCCGTCGCAGATGAAATCGTGGAGCGCTGCGATGGACTGGCCTTGGCGCTTGCATTGGTCGGCTCCATGTTTCGGCTCGGAAGCCGATGGCAGTATATTGTAGAACGACTTCGTGGTGCCACTCTGCATAAACTAACAGCTCGCTTTCCCGGCTACCTATACCAAAATCTGTTCGCTGCGCTCGATGTTTCGGTCCAAGCGCTGCCGCCATCTGAATCTGATCGTTTTCGAGACCTGGTTGTATTTGCCGGCCGTGGGCCAGTGCCGATTGATATCGTCGCCTTGCTGTGGGGAGCGACAGGGGGCCTTGACTCCCTTGACGTCGAGGAAATGGTCAACCTGCTCGGGCTGCGCTCTCTCGTCCGTGTCGACCGATTTACAGGCACAATAACTCTTCATGATCTTCTCTTTGACTACATGCGGGTCAGCATTCCCGAAGGTCGTTATGAGTGGTTGAACCGCGTGCTCTCGGAAGCACTTCTGTGCCGGTGGGGAGGAGTCCAGAGCGGATTTCCTGGGCTGCGCGAACGGGTCAGTATCGATCTCGCCGACCGCTATGGACTAGCCTGGCTAATACCCCATTTGGCGGCAAGCGACATTCCTAATACTATTGATCAAGTTCTTGCTCTAGAGGGTAGCGGCGACGGAGTACTGATTAATGTTTGGTTCGATGTACATGAACAGTTGGGGATGATTAACTCTTATCTATCGGACGTTGACACGGCTTGGAGGCTGGCAAAGGAGCGTACTGATCGCGACTTAGCGGAAGGCCGGCTGGCCACCACTCTTGGGATGGAGATCCGTTATGTCGCGATGAAGGGCTCGATTCTGCTCCGAGTATCCCGAGTTCCTCCCAAGCTGATGTATCGTCTCGTAGAATCTGGGATTTGGACGCTCGAATACTGCTTGGAGCATGTAGGTGCGATCCCTGAGGGTCGAGACAGAGTCTCAGCGGTCTGCGAGATTATCGACCTTGTTCCTGAAGCATCGCGTGACGCATTAATCCACGAAACTCTCGATCGCCTGGATGACTTCATCTACTCTGATTCCGTGCGCTTGGCAAGCCTTGCTCGCTCCATGCCTTTGACGCTACTGCGGATGGTGGTCGATGGCGCGAAGGTGTCGACTATCGAACGATGGTCCAGAAATTTGATACTTCTAAAGCATCATATCGACCCCGTCGAGTTTTCCGAGATGTTGATCGAAGCGTTTTCTCGGGCTCTTACGGAGAAGAGCAGTGGCGCCCTATCTGTACTGATCCCACATCTAGATCAGTCGAGGCTAGATCGGATTATCGAGTCGTTGAGATCCTGGAGTAGCGACGCTGGCGAGGTATATAGGGTACATAAAGTCCAGGCGCTATGTGAAATTTCTCGACGACTCGACGGGGATCAGCGTTCGATATTCTCTCGCTGGGCCCTCGCGCTGGCCTCTGGGATAGAGGGGCACCCGCAGCGATTCGAGGCATTTCTCGCATTCGATGACGAAATGATTCCCGATCGACGGTCGAGACTTGTTGACATCGCACTCAGTGTCGAGGATCCTTACCACAGACTATTTTCGATACGATCGGTAATCGAATGCGGCGAAAAGGTTACGCCTCTTTTGGTGGACGAGATGCTGCGCTGCACACACTCGGTCGATAGTGATGCGATGCGGGCTGAGTGCCTCGGTGCAGTCTCGGAATTTCTTTCCGAGACTGCAAGAATTAATGCACAGCTGGAAGCGTTGGATCTACTTGCTCGCAGCGATAATCTCGATGACTGGTTCTACACACTTGACGGAATATCCCTCGAACTCGACCACTCGCTTCTGCGGCGGGCATTTCTGGTATGTCAGAGGATCGACGACGCGGGTGATGTTGCAAAGACTGTATCTGAGTATGCCTTGATATTGGGCGAGGAACGCCAGGTGGTGTCGTCTACAGAGTTTAAGGATATGCGCAGCTCGGCAAAGTCTCCGGAGCAGCGGGCCGCGCTTGAAGTTGCGATCCTTCGAATTGATAATGATCTGTCGGTAAGTTCCATTCTAGATGCTGTCGAGCCCCTTCACGTGGCGGGATGGAGTGCGGTCGAGTTTGATGAGCTGCTGCCATTCGTGACCGCGGGTGTTGACGATGGTCGAATCGCCGCGCGCCTTGAGGATATAATTAATACCGAGCAGTGGCCTTCCAGTCGTCTCGATCTAACGGTTCAGCTACTTAAACATAATCTTCCGGATCCCCGACTTCGTCGCGACATCGCCGTCTTGGCATTCCGCTCGGTTCTTGATATAAATAACGATGACTTGGTGAAGGCGCGGGAATTCGCAGAACTTGTGCAGTATGTCCCTGCCGACATGGGGCCGGAGGCCCTTGCGACTGCACGCGAACTGGGCGGCTACGTAATGCCGTGGACGCTGGCCGCGATTGCGATGCGGGGTGACTGGGAGACAGACCTTGGATTGGCAGACGATCCCGCAGCAGCATTGGCAGGTGAGACTGAGGGGTATGTGTACGCTCGCGCACTACTGTGTCTATGTCGGTGTGCAGACGGAGAATCACGAGAAGTACTTGTGCGAGCAGCCCTCCATAGTATGCGGAAGGTTTCGGACACATTGCAATGGGCGTTCTTCCTTGCGGCCGTTGCACCTTATGTAGATTCTCGACGATTTCGACCTTTTCTTGACCTGATCGATATTTTGTGTCCGCGCGACGGCTGGCGCATGGTGCCGGGCATCCCGGAATCAATGCTGGATGGTCATCATTCGCGTGTCGCGGAATTGATCTGCAGATCCAGGCCGCAAGGTGTAATTGCTGACCGTCTTTCGAAGACGCTTATGCGGTTGGCGACCGCCAAATCTATGATCTTCTGGTGGAGGCTAGTTCTCGAAGAGGGAGCCAAGATGGGGCGGTCAACTTTTGTTCAAGCTATTCTTCCTGCTGCGTCAGTTGTCGCCAAATATGGCGGGAACGAGGCTGTGGAAGAAGCTGCTCTTGGCATACTGGACTGTCAGCGCTGGTGGCCGTGAGCGTTTGCCGGAACCGGCACTAATCTTCAGTAATCGCATCATTCGACATCGTCTGATGATCGATTCGCCGCGATCCACGTGCGGACCTCCTCCTCGTCCCAGAATCGGCCGGCTGGGGTCTTCTGTGCGGGTTCCGGGAAGCCGACCTTCCGCGTGATCTGGTCCGCGCGGCGGCGTGAGAGGTGCCCGTCCGGTGACGACGGGCGCAGTAGCTCCTGCACCTCGGAGATCGTGATCAGCCGGCCCACCACTACTAACCTAGGGACTACCACCCTAGGGCTACCGATGGTGGAAGGGGGCGTGTAGCGTGCCCAGTAGCCCGAAAAGAGGGCGGGCCGCCTCCGGTGAGTCAGCACCAGGGGCGGCCCTCGGCACCGACCCTTCAGGAGGTCGACACCGTGTCCGACATGTTGTCAGCCCCCAAGCGCGCCGCCCGCGCTGGGAGCATCCCCGACACCGCGCTCACGATCCGAGAGGAAGGAACAGGCCCCTACCGCTACGTCACGGTGACCGTCCCGGACGGCGTCCATCCCGCGACGCTGGCGGCCGCACTGCGCACGCTGCCCATCGCGTGCACCCTGGCGTCGATGGTGGACGGCGAAATGTCGTTCAAGGTCATCGGCCACGATGAAGAGGACGCCGACTGGAAGGCCGTTGGCGCGGCCCTCGGCGCCCGCACCGGTGGGTAGGGCCGTGGGCGCGACGACGGCCGCCCGTGTCGTGATCCTCGCGAGCGACGATCCAGGGCCGGTACACCTGATGTTCGTCGAGTCTGACGGTCAGCCGTCGCCGCTACGGCACCGGCCGTCGGCCATGCTCGCCGTGCGGTACGTGGAGGCGATGACCGGGATCATCGACCCGAGCGTCTCCGCGCGGCGGACGTGGCTGGTCAGCCCGTGTGGCTGCGGATCGACGCAGGGAGGTTCCTGACCATGCCGGGGTGGCCGTCGGTCGCCTGACGGCACCGTCGGTCAGCTCAGGCACAGGAAAATCTGAACTTCATCACCGAAAACCGAAACGACCCCCAACACCTCACCGGGTGTTGGGGGTCGTTTTTACTTCAGGGATTTCTGTTGTCCGGCGTTCGGGTCCCTGGTTGACTGGTTCGCTCGTCGAAACTGGTTAGCGTTGACTCGCGGGCCGGCGTTCCCTGGCTGGCGGTGGATTCCCGCTGTTACTCACTCCTCTGCTTCTCAAGCCAGTCGGCTACGTCCACCGCGTCGAAGCGGAGGTACCGTCCGACGCGGTACGCCGGAGGACCCTCCCCGGTACTTCGCCATTTGTAGATGGTGTTTATGGGTACGCCGAGATAGCGAGCCAGATCGTTAGCTGTCCATAGTCGCGTGCCGCGTTCTTCGGAAGTTCCGGGGGTCGTCGCCGATGCGGAGATCCTTGTGGGCATTATTCTCCTCTTCGCGAGTGCGGTGTTCCGCTTGGTCCCGTGCGACCTCGTCGCCGTGTGCGACTACGATAGGTCACGTCCGACTATGGTGGTCTAGCGACGGGTGGGGAGGGGCGGGAACCCCTCTCTGGCCCGTTTCGCGGCTCTCCGCTGGAGCCCTGCTAGGCGACTAGAGCCCAGCTCAGAGTAGCTTTCGGCTGCTAGAGGTGCTGCTAGACCTAGCAGGTAGGGGTGCTAGACCTAGCAGCACAATCCGTCAGTCACCGCCCCCACTTCTGCTACGATCCGTGATCGCTGAGACGACCTGCTGTCGCTCGATCCCGCGCCTGTTGGCGCCTTTACCACCGGGGGTCGTGCCCCACACCTGGCCGGGGGAAATCCCATAGGGCTTGAGAGCGACGGTAAGTTGCTCGGCGCCCCACCCGGTGTACGCGTCGGGGCGTAGCTCGGCAAGTCGAGCGACGATGGTCTCCGACCAGACCTTGGTTTCGCTGGCAGGAAACACGGCCAACACGTCGTCCAGAATGGTCGACGTTCTTCCGGCTGGTTCCGGTGGGGCTTCGCCTGCCGCGATTCCGGCGAGTGCGCCAGCCTGGATACGGACTGCGCGTGCCCGGTCGGCTATCTTCTCGGCTGTTGGTGTGTCGATGTAGGCGGCCCGGACGATGAGCGGGTCATCCGTCGCGCCGACGAGGTAGCCGATTCCCTTGTCGGTGGGCCGGAGCGTGGTCGCCCGGATGCCGTTCTTGTACATCGACGTCCCGAGGATCATGTCGTTTTCGACCTGGCCCATGACCCGCAGGCAGAACCGCACCGAGACGCTGGACGACACGCCGGTCGGGAGGCTGTTCGCGTCCGGGCGCTGGGTGGCCAGAACGAGGACGACGCCGAGGGCCCGTCCGAGCTTGATGACGTCGGTGGCCAGCGTGCCGGCTTCCTCCCCGTAGACGGGATGGGTGAACAGGTTCTGGCACTCGTCGAAGAACGCGACGAGCAGGTGCAGGCCGAGAGATCGGCGGTTGGCCAGAGCGCGGGTGACCTTGCCGTCCGGGCACAGGTCCTTCGGGAGGTTCTTCAACGCGGTGGCGCGGCGGACGACCTCGGCGCGCAGGTCGCGAAGCGCGACGAGTGCGGCTTCGACGCTGGCATCGTCGATGCCCGTGACGCACCGGTGGGCGAACTTCTCGGCGGCGTCCAAGTCGCCGGTGCCCTTGAGGTTGTAGACCCACACCTCACACGTGGGGTCCAGCCCGCAGGCGAGCAAGAGCACCCGCACCGCCGAGGTCTTGCCCGCGCCCGGCAGCGACCCGACGAGCACGTTGTTCTCCGGTAGCAGGACCGTGACCGGTCGGCCGCGGGCATCGGACCCGAACGGCAGGGGCGCGAACACGTCGGCGGTGCCGCGCCGTGCCAACGGCCACTCGGCGGCGTTGGCCTTGGACATGTCCTCGTCGCCCACCCACAGCACGAGTCGACCGGCGTGGGTGTCGTGGACGGCTTCGGGCCACACGCACCCGATCGGACGGCGCAGGCCGGACGCGAGACGTTCCCGGCGGTCGAGGATGTCGGACACGGTCACGCCGTAGGGAAGGTCAACGTCCGCGCGCCATCCGGGCCCATCACGGGTGATCGGCGCGGGAAACGTGATCCCACCACCCTCCCGACGTGCCTTGTTGATCTCGGCGATGCCGAGCGACTCCAGCGCGCGGACCACGATGTCAGCGGTCAGCCGGCCGACCTTGGTCGGAGTGACGGCCGGCCCGACGAGTGGCCGGTCCGCCGGCGCGCCGAGCGTGCCCAGGACGCCGACCAGAATCGCGAGGATGACCAGATGGACCGCCGGGGGAGTGGCCATCCACGCGATCGTGAATGCCGCGGTAGTCGGCAGTCCCGCGGCGATGGCCACGATGGTGCGTACGCGGACACGCGCGTCCCGCAGCTTCGCCAGCCTGAGGTACTCGCTCGTCTCCTCCCGACGGATCGCCGTTGCACGGGCCGGTCGGGTCTCGGCGTCGGTCAGCCAACCGGCGGCGCCGGTCGCTGCGCGCCCGAGGCCACGGGGCGCACGCCAGAACAGAACGGCGGCGTAGAACGGTAGCCGGACGGCATGGAACAGAGCCGTGTGGAAGCAGTAGCCAGCGAACCACCGGGCCGCCGATCGCAGCGCTGCCCACGATCGCAGCCAGGTCGGCATGACCGGCCGCCGCGCGCCGGACCGGGCAAGCGCCCATGGACTCGGCGGCGGTTCGGGCGGATTGACCGCGACGCCGGTCACGACCACGTCCTCGGTGTCGGACCGGCCGTCCCGCGGTGCGGCCTTCACGAGGTCGTAGACGATCTGCGCCGGTGCAGCGGGCAGCCGGTCGCCGGACCCGTACGGGACGAGGGAGCCTGCCTCAGGGCTGACGTCAGGCACCCATCCGCCGGTGCCGGACGGCGTCCCAGCCGGATCGGACGGTGTCGAGGGAAAATTCTCGGACATACTTATGGTTCCTCCGTGAGAGCGGGGAGCCCGGGGCGCGGCGTCTGTCTTGGCGGTCAGGACCGCGCCCCGGGGCGAATTCAGTAGCTCGGTGTCGTTTGTTTCTTACGTCGCCAGGTTGCCTCCAGGCGGTGGAGGCCGACGGTCTTGCGGTTTCCTTGCACGAGCCGAATCGGCAGTATTACCGGCGGGCTTTCATCCGAGAGGGCAGCCATCGCGAGGACGAGAGGCGGAACTCTATTTCCCCCTAGACCCCGACGGTCGAGACGATCCCGATGACTTCGCCGATGATGTCGCCGATCGTCGGGGCTAGGCTGGAGGAGGCCAGGTAGAAGCCGAGCACGATGCACAGCAGCGCCGACGAGATGGAAAGTCGGTACGAGCGGACGAGAACCACGACCGCGAAGAGCAGGAGAACGACGATGGAGATGCTCACCATTGTGAGTGCCGGACCCTTTCCTTGAGGAGGTGAACAGGACGATGCGGTTTCACGTGCTGTCGGGGTCGAAGTCGTAGTCGGTGCCGAGCTCGTCGCCGAGAACCTCGTCGGGCTCGTCGGGAATGGGATCCAAACCCGCCGCCACCGCCCACGCGTTGTACAGGTCGTGCCACGCCTTCCGGGCCCTCGCGTGGTACCTTTCCAGCTCGGCAAAGACGAGGTTCAGCGCCTCCCGGGCGGACTCGTCGGCGTGATCCATCCACAGCACATGCAGGACAGATGACGCGGTGTAGCCGTCCCCGTGATCGGCGTACGCTCGGGTGGCACGGTTCTCCAGATCGGCCAACACCAGACTTCCGAAAACCACGGTGTCGCCGGTCTCGCTGGTGTGAGCGTTGCGTGAGTTGGACATCGTGATAGCTCCTTCTGCGGTGGGTCAGGGAACGGAGTGAGGAAACTCGGTGCCGGGTTCATGGCAGGCGTCATGAAGTGGCGGATGAGCCCTACAGGTCCATCGGCGTCCTCGGCTAGGTCCCCGAAAATGGGGGCGCTCCTGCTGTGAGAATCAGAGGTTCTTCGCTACTCTCGGAGTCGATGGAGGCTCCACACGACCGCGACGACCAGGATTCCGACGACCGTGAACGGAAGAATCGCGGGAAGAGCTTTGACGAAAAGCCACTGAAGGCCGGTCAGGAAGAGGATCAAGGTGCCGGTTCCCAGCGTCCATCGGAGGATGGTCGCGAAGGGCGATCGATAGTAGTAGCGCCGCATTCTTGTCTCCTATAGGTGAGTCTTCTGTCGGCGGCCATCCCTCGGTGGACCCGTGACCAGACCCGCTTTTGGTGGCTGCCGTTCGACGTTTCCCATGATGGGACAGTCGACTGTTTGGAATCGCAGATGAGAACGCCGACTTCCGGATGGGTATCGGCTGAGAAACGGCGAAGAACTGCGCACGGAACGTCGGCGTTGCGCGGCGAAAGTGTGGGAGGACTGCTGGAAAAGTGCTGGCCGACTGCCATCCGCGCAGCTCAGGGCAGGTGCAGTCCACGATGGCACAACAGCCCTCGATCACACGTGAGATGCCTCAAGTGTCATCTGTGCGAGGCAAACGTAGGCAAACATGGCGATCAAGCTGCAAACCTGGCATGCTCTTGGGTCGTCCCGGACGGAACACGTCCCCCGGCAAGGTCCGGGACACCCGCCACAGAGAGGAGGCGAACCGACGGGGGACGCCGTGGGGTCACACTGGCCCCTGTCGAACCGCGATGATCACACCAACCGTTGACTTCGAGGCTCTCCGCTCCGAGCTGCGCGCGACCCTGCGCCGCGGCGCACGGGCCCGGTCGCTGCTCGACCGTATGGCGCTCGTCGACCTGCTCATCCCAGCTAAGCCGAATGAGGAGGCACCGCCCGACGCGCAACGGGCACTCGAAGCCGCGCGGTTGGTGGCTGACACCGTCGACGCGCTCGACCCGCCGATAGACCGGATCATGTCGATCATGCTGTGCCTGGCACCGGGCACCGCAGGCATGACCCTCTCGGCACGGCGCACGCGCGCGGCCGACCTGGTCGACGTCCAGCCGGTCACGTTCCGGTCCGAGGAACGCTACGAACAGGCGTTCGTCACCGAACTCGCGCTTGCGCTCTACGGGCGACTGACCGGCTGCGCCTGACACACGACGAGGGCCGCTTCCCAAAGAGGATCGGGGAAGCGGCCCTCGTTCATGAAAGGGTCGACTAGCAGATGTCCAAGAAGCAATTTTTTGCCCAGAAATTGGTCTTCTCTTTGGCGGTGGAGTGTCATTATGTGGCCGGAAGATTCTCGTTTTTCAGAGTTTAGCGCCGTGATATTTTGCGCTCCGGTGAGGTGAGGTAAGGCCCAGTGAAGATGGGCTACTAGCGGCGACGGGAATAAGCGTATGGATCATTTCTGGAGTGGGCTCAGCTCTGCCATCGGAGGCATTGTTACGGCAATTGTCGTATTTGCCATTCTCGCTATGTGTGGGCCCGAAATATCGAATAGCTTCAAAGAAGCTAGTTGTGCAGATCCAAAGGGCCTGGATCGCGCAGAGCAGCCAACCAGAGTTGAGGCGACATCTCAACTTCCGCCGCAAGAATCGATCTCCTATGGGCCAAATAATCTCGTTGACGGCGATACGGGAACGGCTTGGGTGGAAGGGGCTGATGGTCTAGGTGTAAAAGAGAGAATAACCTTTACCTGGACTGCGCGACAGAACATAAAGCTGATTTGCGTAGTAAATGGATACGGGAAAAGCTGGACCAGCTATACCACGAATGCAAGGCTACGTTTGGTGAATGTATCGACAAACGATGAAGATGCCGAAGAATCCGCACTATCTGAGCAAAATGAGAGCAGCTTTGCCGAATTCCAGAAATTGGAGGGCCCTCAAGGGGAAACATCGGCGATCACGATAGAAATCCTCGCGGTCCGGGCGGGGAGAGACGACAGTGAAGACGTGAAAAGGGCGAGCGATATGGCGATCAGTGAGATAGAATTCTGGGTGTCGGATTGACTAGCTTGATTGCATGCCGGGTGGCGGCATCGTTCGGATGGCCTCGGTGAGGAGCATCATCTCGAACTCTGCTACGTCGTCGCTGTCGGGCTGGTAGGTGGCCATTCGATGCTGGGCCTCGGCGAACCAGGAAGTCAGTGAAATAACATCCTGCGGGCCAATGCGACCCTTGGCCACCCCGTGTGCAGTGATGAGGTCGAATTCTTGGCGGAGCAACTCCGGTTTGGGGCGCTGTGGATTAACCCAGTCATCCACGGGTACAGGGCGAACACGGGCTGCTGCGTCGTTCCATACTAGGTTCAACGTCAGGTCAACTGTGAAGCCCTCGGGGAGTTCGGCAGGCCATAGGCGACGAATCGCGGCTCGTTGACCTGACCAAGGGGTGGCGCCAACCTTGGGGAGCATCTCGGGGAAGATGCGGCCCGCCAACGGTGCAAGAAAACCGTACAGCCACATCTGCGGATAGAGGGGGCGCCAATAGAGATCGGCTATCGTCGCGTCGACTATTCCCATCATGATTGGCCGAAGGAGCGTCGCGGCGATCGGCTCAGGGCCAAAATATCGAAAGTCGCCATCCACGGTCGCTACAACTGTGCCGGTACTTTCCAAAAGCGCAGCTTTGACCGCGTTGCCCTTGCCCTTCTCGGCTTCGATCACGCGGGCGCCAGCCGCACGGGCGAGCGTCGCAGTCTCGTCGGTGCAGTCGCTTGCCGCGACGATGACTTCACCATCCGCGCCGAGTATCTCGATCGCTCGGCGAGCCTCGCTCACGACCTCGGTGATGGTCTCGGCTTCGTTGTGGGCAGGGATGCAAATGCTGACCGGCCCGGCCCGGTAGGCCAAGGAGCGGTGCCCAACGAGTGTGAGGCCGAGGGCCGGATCGATGAAGGGCTCGTCAGCCAAGGAACGCTCCTTGCCACAGTGGGTTGCGGTCCCGATGCGGTCCGATGATGGATTCCTCGTGTGGGTCGAGCGGGATCAGCCGCGGGTCGGACCACGCGGCCTGGACGTCGGCCGGTGGTGTCTGTTCGGTCCAGAGCCCATCTTCGACCGCCGGGGCGGTACGTGTGCCCGCGCGGCCGAGGATGAGCAGCCGTACCGAGTACTCGCAGCCGTCGGGAAGCGATCCACCGGCGCTTCCCACGGCGCCGATGGCGGCAAGGTGCCTACGGACCCGACCGATCCAGGCCGCGTGGTCGGCCTGGGCGGCGGCGTACCTGTCCGGCGCGCCGCCGAGGTCGCTCGGCGGGTCGTAGAGCAGGACGCGCCGGAAGCAGAAGCCGGTCTGCTCCTTGAGCGCCCGGCGGAACAGGGCGTGGTCGAGGTCGTCCCGGACCCGTTGGTGGTCGGGATCGGTGAGCCATGGCGTTGCGACCTGCACCGTCCACACGGTCGCGGCACTCTCGACTGCGGGCAAGCTTCGCCGCCACATGTCCGGCGCGGGGGTAGGACCGGCGCTCACCGGAGGATCGCTTCGATGATGTCCAACAGTTCCTGTCGCCGTGCAGGTCGGTCGCCGAGGCGATCGGCCATGCGGGGCGACCAGGTGAGCATGACCGGCTCCGCAGGTCCGTCGATGGTCAGCGAGAAGCGGGCAAGCTGCAAGGCACCGGCGACGAGCGGCTCAGGCAGGCGATCGACGAACTCGCGGGCGTCGTCCGGCCGGTGCATCTGGAGACAGCACAGGGCCGCTAGCGTCGTCGCGGCCGGCCGGGCGTCCGGCCCGTGTAGGTCGAGGGTGCCCGGATGCCCGACGGCGGAGACCGCGGTGTCGACAGTGCGCCATAACGAGCGTTGGGTCGGGAACTGAGACAGCGCGGTCGAGAGCCAGTTCAACGCGCCGTCCGGGTCGGGCAGGCAGTCGTACGTGGCGAACATCGTGATCTGTGAGCGCAGATACCGCCGGTCGGTCGAGAAGGTCGGGTCCTGCTCGAAGCCGGCCGGTGGGGTGAAGCGGGTGTTCCGTAGACCGGCGATGACGGTCGCGCACAGCTCCAGCGCGACGGTTTGCAGCCCTCCACACGCCGCGACAACCTCGGCGGCGCGCCCGTCCTCGGTGCGGTGCCGCCGGGAACCGTCGGCACCGATCCGCCGCTCGATCTCGGTGAAGATGCATTCGTCGTTCCAGTAGTTGCCGTAGAACTTCTCACCGGTGATCACCTCAGCGAGTACGTACAGGCCACTGCCGACCCAGGACCCGCCGAACTCGCACATAGACCACAGCCACACCAACACCGCGGCAGGATCGCTCAACCCGTACGGCCACGGGTCCTCTGCCTGCCGGTAGAAGCCGGGCGGGTCGGGATCGACGAACTGAACGATCCGTAGCCGGCCCTTGGCGACCGATGAGATCACCTGTCGGGCGCTGACGTCGTCCGGCCGTTCCTGAAGCCGCTCGTGCGCGGCTTGCTGAAGCCAGCCGATCACACGGCAGACCTGGCCGAGGGTGACCGCGGCTTCGACCTCACTGACGTGATCTTCCGACGCCGCTCCGGTGCCGGTCAGCTCGGTGAGCCGGTAGCTGGAGTGCAACGCCCCGTCGATGAGATGGGGGAGCGCGACGCGTGCCGCATCGCCGGTCAGGTCGTGGTAAAGCACCGCCCGCCCGACCCGCTCGATCAGGTACGTGAGCAACGCCAACCGCCATCGGGCGACCTCGGCGTGCTCGTCGTCGCGGGCCTGCCGGGCGACCTCCGTCATGCGCTGTCCGAGGGCCGCGACGTCCGCGCTATCGATCGCGGTCTCGACCGCGCCCAAGTACCCGGCAAGCGCATGGGCCCGGTCGACCCGAACTGGCCGACCGGAGCGGGCGGCGCGCCTGAGATCCTCGGACGCAAGACGAGCAAGGAAGAGTTGTCGGCCCTCACCGGCAAGCACCCGCAGAAGCGCCTGTAGCGAGTCGATCCCCAAGATGAGCTGTGCGACGACGAGACCGAGACTGAGGTCGGCCAGGAGGCCACCCCGTCCTGTGATGTCCGCAGCCGCAGGCAGCAGCACGGAGAAGGTGCCTGTCGTGAGCCAGAGGACGAGGCCGGTCTCTTCCACCAGGTCGAGGAAGGACGGCCAGACTGTCTCAGGGTCCGCGCTGACCGCGAAGACGATGGTCTGCGCGGTCAGGAGCGCGGTGAACAGGCCCAAGCCGAGCTGCCATAAGACACCGGCCTTCGCCGCTGACACCGACTCTCCGGCTGCCCACAGCCCAACCGCACCGACTGCAGCGACCACGACCACGAGGGATCGAAGCACCAGCTTGCGCTTCGCCGACACCAGCCTCCCGCCGCATGCTCGACTCCATCACCGTCGTCAAGTGTTCCACGAGTAGTCCTCTCGTGTGCCTGAAAGGCCAGTGGTCAGGCTAGGGCCGACCGAGTTGGATACCCGGGATTCTCACCTGGACACCGGGCCGAGGGCCGGCGGCCTCGCGTGACGAATCAAAGAGATCCCTACGTCCCATCTACAAACATCCACGGCAGGCCGTAGGTCCAGGCCACAGGCCTATAGGGGTGTCGGAGTCTGTGTGCGGCTGACCTCACACTCCCATGCGTCGGACACGGTCTTGCCGCGGCCACAGCCGCCAGGCGGCCGGTTTGCCACCGATCGACCACTTCTTCACGATCGTGACCGCTTGTGATTGACTGCGTAGTCTTGCTTACATCTGCTGCGCGCTTGATCCGGTGAGTATCACCCGTTGCGACCGGGTGCGAGTCCGTCACGGTAGGGGAGGGGCCTTGATCCAGAGCCCGCATGGGGGTCTTCATGGAGCAGCTTGATCTCACTCCATCTCCCAGACTGCTGGAGGTCCTGGGAGATATTCCGTATCAGCCTTGGCAGTGCCTTGCGGAATTGATCGATAATGCCTTCGACGATTTTATCGCGGATGAAGAACGAGACCCGCAGGAACCTCCGACCGTACGCGTCACTCTCCCTAAGCCCACCACGCCAAAGGGCGATGAAATCGTATGCGTGGCCGACACCGGACGCGGTATGGGTAAAGAGGACCTGGAAAGGTCCCTGCGGGCTGGGTACACGAACAACTCACGGCATGGCAGCTTGGGGCTGTTCGGTATGGGTTTTAACATAGCCACCGCCCGACTTGGAACGCTCACCGAGGTGCGTACAACGAGGGCTGGTGACGCAGATTGGCTCGTGGCCGAAATCGATTTTCGGCGGATGGAGAAGGCCGGCAGCTTTAGCGTCCCGCTGAGCAGACAACCCAAAGCAGACATCGCCATTCACGGAACCGAAGTAACGGTACGGAGACTAAAGCCGGAAACGCGTGCCTCGCTACGCCGACAGGCAACAGGTTCTCAGATACGAGAAAAACTAGGAGACGTATACTCGTATATGCTGAGATCGTCCGATAGTGTACCGGAGCTTCCCGGGCCGGCGCTGGTAGGTCGAGGTTTCGCGCTCTACGTCAATGATAATCGTGTCAAACCGCGACTCCCGTGTGTTTGGTCGGCAAACCGGTATGTAACTTATCGAGGTGCAAACGTATCCGCAATAACTAAAATTGAGAGGACTCTTAAGCCTGCTTGGGCTTGTATGGACTGCGGTTACTGGCATCATTCGGATCCGGATTTCTGTGCTGAGTGTCAGAGTGAGAATTTGCAGCTCCGGGAGCGGCGAGTTTTTGGCTGGATAGGCTTGCAGCGCTACTTCGATACGAGCGATTTCGGCTTCGACCTATTGCGAAACGGCCGGAAAATTCGCCTGAAAGACAAATCTCTCTTTAAGTGGGAACATCCCGACACGGGACGAGAGTGGACCGAATACCCGATCGAACTTGGAGCTACCGTCGGTGGACGCTTTGTTGGCGAAATACACCTAGACCACGTTCCAGTAACATATCAAAAAAATGATTTTGAACGGGGATCTTCGGATTGGCGCACGGCCGTTGACATCGTCCGAGGCGATGGGCCGCTTCAGCCTAAAAAAGCCAAGGAAATAAACTACCCGGAGAACCACTCTCCCCTTGGCTGGTTCTTCGGAGCATTTCGTGATATCAAACCGGGACAGCGTAATCTAATTCCGGGCGACGGCGCGCGAGCGCTGCACGAGACCGCCCGGGAATGGGGCCGGGATTTCCATAAAGGACTGCCGGAGTATCGGACTGATGCCCGATGGTTTGAAGCTGCAGTCGACCACGATGAAGTAAGAGTAGGCCAGCGGCCGTCGAGAAAGAGTACGGCGGCGGGAACTAGCCGTCCCAACGTTAGTTCACCGGACCCCCAAGATGACATCCTGGCTATTACAGGACTATCGCTGACTGGGGCATCTTCTTCTACCTCTCCGAGCGGTCCTGGTCCTATTACGCGCCAGGAAACCGATGAGGAAAGATTTGATCGATACCGCGCATCAGCCAGACGCCTCCTTGACCTGTGCCATGAAGTGGCGTTGCCGAACCTTGGCCGTCGGGAGGTCGTTGTCTACGAGACTTCGGAGCCTCTCAAGGACGGAAACGGCCGTGAGACCCCGACCTTGGCCCGCAGCCCAAGAGGTAACAAAATAGAGATCTTTGTTGATGGCCGCCACCCAGTCTTCAAGGAATGCGGGCGAGACCCGCGAGATTACGCCATTATGCAGCTGGCGGAAACAATGCGCACCCAAGCTAGAACGACCGAACCGCTCGCCTATGTCGCTGCGGATATCATAAGCCGCCTACCCGATCAGCGCTTTACCGACTCGGCACTGCGGCAACGTATCGAAGGTCTACTGCAGAGGACCCGCGAAGCACTAACATCGGTAGTCGCCGTTCGCGAGCATGCGATTGCTCTATGGAATTGCTTGCCGATCTCGGAGAAAGAATATGCCGAGCGGAATGCTGAGGCTACCGAATCAAGCTTGGTATGGTCCGAGGCCACAACCGATGGTCGATTTATCGCACATCTAGGGCCAGGCGGAGTTGCAGCTATCATCAGAAGCCGGCCGGACCTAGTGCTAGACGGAGTTGTCTTCACTACGACCTGGTCAACTTGGCCGAGCCATGATGCCAAAGCGCGGCAAGTCGAGCGACTCGCAAGACGCTTTGAATCGTTGGCTGAGTTTGTGGTCAATACCGATGCAAAAGGCCGACTCGACCTCTCGTTGACTCGGCTCACGCTAGACATGCTTGATCAAGAACTCAGGTCGGAGGATCTGCAGTGAGATCTTCCTTCGTAGACCCGCTTTTCCTAAAAGAGGTCGGCCCGATCGCCTTCACCCGTCAGGTAGAGCGAGTACTACTCCACCTCGGATTTACGGATGTTACGAACATCGATGGCTCTTATGATCAAGGCGGCGATATTCTTGCCCGTCGTAACGGAGAGCGATGGGTGTTCCAGACGAAATGGAAATCTACGGCCTCGGTTGGCGCCGCCTCGGTTGACGAGGTTGTTAAAGCGAAGGATTACTACAGCGCCGATCGCGCTGCGGTTGTCACGAACTCTCGTTTCGGCCCGTCGGTGCTTCGTCGGCGAGACGAACTTCTGCGTGTTGGAATACGTGTCGAACTTTGGTCCGGTAAAGAACTCGTTCAGCTCTACGGGGAGGAGCGAGCTTTTCTAAACCGGTTGCCTGAGCGTCCGCTCCGTCCATACCAGTCGGAGGCATTTCAGCGGGTCACAGACGCGCTAGACGAACATCAGCGAGCGTTGCTGGTACTTGCGACCGGCCTTGGAAAGACTGTGATCGGTGGCGAAGTCATCGCCCGCCACCTAAGCCGACATGCGGCGGGCCGGATACTTGTTGTTGCCCACACCAAAGAGCTCGTCGAGCAGCTTGAGCGGGCTCTTTGGTTTCATATCAGCAAAGGTACCCGAACCCAGCTTCTGACTGGCGATCACCGACCAGATGACCTTCGGGGCATTACCTGCGCGACGGTCTTTAGCGCGCTGTCATACGTACGAAGTGGGTATCGGCCTGATCTCGTTGTGGTCGATGAAGCTCACCATGTCGCCGAGAATGGGTATTTCGCAGAACTGCTCGACCTGTTGTCAGATGTGCCCCAGCTGGGTGTTACAGCAACTCCCTGGCGGGGCGATCGCTATGATATTAGACACCGCTTTGGTGAGCCGGTATACACTCTCGGTATCGAAGATGGGATGCGTCTCGGTTTTCTGGCCGAGGTTCGCTATCGATTGTTTGCGGACAATATCGATTGGGATTTTGTGCGTGCCGCTAGCCGGAATAACTACGCGATTAAGGATCTGAACGCACGCCTCTTTGTTGCCGAACGTGATGAAGCGATTCGCGACAGACTTATTGAAGCTTACGAGCGAACACCCGATCCGCGCATAGTCGTGTTTTGTCGAACTATTGAGCATGCCGAACGGATGGCGATACTCCTAGATCAAGTTCCCCAGTGGAAGGGTGCTGAGGCAGTCCATGCAGAGCTGCACCGGAGGGAACGACAGCTTCGTCTGATGCGCTTCCGCGCTGGTGACACGCCGATCATCACGGCGGTCGATATCCTAAATGAAGGCGTGGATGTTCCCGACGTGAATATTATTTGTTTCGCTCGCGTGACGCATAGCCGTCGTATCTTCGTCCAGCAGCTAGGCCGAGGGCTTCGGCTACGTCAAGGGAAAAGTCACGTCGAAGCATTGGATTTCGTCAGTGATATTCGGCGCATTGCTGCGGTACTCAATCTACGGGAGCGGGTTTCTGCTGACGAAGTAGAAACCCTAAGACTATCGAATACGGGCACTCGGTTCGAATTCAGTGATCGTGCTGTCGAGAATCTGATGCAGGAATGGATCAAGGATGCGGCGAGCCTGGAGACTGCGCTGGATGAGGCAAAACTCCAGTTCCCCGACCCCAACGTTTTTTCGGACTAGAACACATGAGTGATCTTCCGGACGCCGTGCGCCGCCAGCTTATCACTGAGATCTATCGTAGAGCTGACGAGCTGGATTGGGACGGCCTAACGCAGGTGGATCGCTCGGCTACCTATAACAGGTGGCTTGATGATCCAACGATCGGAGAGGTTCTCGCACAGTTCGTTCCACGCGAACGGGCAAGGCTATGGATCAAAGATGTGCCGATGAAGAACTACGACCGCGCACGGCATGGTATCGGCCCCTATGCTCAGTTCGCTACGCGGAGGCTTCCTGGACCCGACTATCTTGTACATCAGGAATTTGGTCCCGAGTGGTCAATCAACACGAAATCGCTGCGAGAAAAACCAAGTCGATGTCTGATCACCGACGGGCGGACTCGGAAGCTTCTGATCTGGGGTAACCCAAGTAACTTTCGGGCTTTGATATGGGCTGGGCTGAACGCCAGGATCGATGGCGGACCGACACCCGTGATCGTTGTTTCCGTTCGCCAAGGCCAGAGGCTGACCGAAGGAGAGATCGCACGCCACGTCCTCCTAGGCGGGCAGGCTGGAATTGAGGTACGGCATACAGTCATCCGAGAGCTCCCGCGAATGAGTGGAGAGTGACTATGCGTGATCCTCAAATAACCAGCAAGATTATGTCGTCTGTCAAGTCCCGGGACACGCGGCCCGAAATGGTGCTTCGTAGTGCGCTCTGGCATCGCGGCCTCCGGTTCCGTGTTAGATACCGCGTTACGGGCCGCCCTGATATTGTTTTTCCTGGTCCCCGCGTAGCCGTGTTTGTTGACGGCGATTTTTGGCATGGCAATTCCTGGCGTGTGCGCGGCATGTCTTCTTTTGAAGCACAGTTTGAGCGAATGAATAATGCGGAATTTTGGCGGGCAAAGATTATTGGAAATATGCTTCGTGACGAGCGTGTTGCGCAGGATCTGGCAGACGCGGATTGGACCGTTTATAGAGTCTTCGAGTCGCGGCTGAAGACAGATCTTGCCAGCGTAGTTGACGAAATCGAGCAGCTTGTACGTTCCAAAGCTGCGTCACGTCGGCGACAGTCGACCACGTCGCCGGAGGAATCAAATGGGATATTGGTTGATGGGTCAGGTGAGGGAAAATGCCGCGATCAGTAGAACTTTTCGCGGGTGGCGGGGGCATGGCACTGGGTATGCGGGACGCTGGATTCGAGCATGAGCAGCTCATTGAGCGGGAGCCTAGGCCAGTCCATGTACTACTAGCGAATGCGGCGCGGAACCCGTGGCTGTGGAAAGCTGAAAGCGTAGTGGAGGCCGACGTCCTCGATTGGCTTGAGGATGTCGAGAACCTGGAGCTGGACGACATCGACCTAGTTGCGGGTGGTCCACCTTGTCAGCCGTTTTCTATTAGCGGTGCTCATGCTGGTCACAATGATGTCCGTAATATGTTTCCGTCTGCGATAGAGACAGTCCGTCGCCTACGCCCGAAATTGTTTGTTTTCGAAAACGTACCTGGGCTCCTGCGGCCCAGCTTTCTCCCATACTACAATTACATTTCTGACCAGCTTGCGATCCCGGAGGTTACTCCGCGAGATGGCGAGTCTTGGATGGAGCACCATGCCAGAGTACGGCGGTCGCATTCGGATGGCCTTCGCTATCATGTATACAGACAGCTGGTGAACGCCGCAGACCTGGGAGTCGGGCAGGAGCGGCGGAGAGTTTTTCTTGTCGGTATGCGATGGGATATCAGAGGTGCGGATTCATGGTCGGAGATTTCTCCCACGCATAGCCGGGACTCTCTTCTTCGGGATCAATGGATTACTGGCGAGTACTGGGAGCGACACAGATTAGCGCCGGAAGGCGAGAGTCCTGTAAGACTCGCGAGTAGAATAGCGGCTCTTCGTCAGGAGAAGCTAGAATTTTCCTCTCTGCCAGCGTGGAAAACTACTCGTGAAGTGCTCCTGGGTCTTCCTGATCCAATCGATGACAAGGAGCATCCTAAGGTTCTCAACCATAAAGGCATTCCTGGGGCGAGAACATACAAGGGGCATACGGGGGGTCTCTTCGATTGGCCAGCTAAGACCCTGAAGGCTGGTGTTCATGGTGTCTGTGGTGGAGAGGCAATGATTCGTTTCCGTGATGGATCGCTTCGTTACCTAACTATTCGGGAGAGTGCCCGAGTACAGTCATTTCCGGATGATTACGAGGTTCCTGGTACGCGGACTGCTGCCATGCGCGTCCTTGGAAATGCGGTCGCGGTTGACGTCGCTGCCGCCATTGGGTCCGCCCTCCGCGCCCACACCGGATTGTGATCGCGGTGTTTAACTGATCCATGGGTCGAGTCGTCATTCCGAATTCGGGAGTGTTATCGGGTACATAGTCTTGATTATTCGGGCTTTGGGTGGGTGTGATGGCGGCTATGGCGGACATCATGTATCCAGCTCTTCAAGAATTGCTGCCGCTCCGGTCTCGGCGACCTTGCGGCCGAAGTAGCGGTCTTGGGTCAGGCTGACTTGGCGGTGGCCGAGTTGGTCGGCGGCGGCGCGGGCAGTCAGTCCGGCGCTGTCCATCGCTGAGGCGACGGACTTGCGGCCGACGATGTGGGAGGTTGCCCACTCCATACCGACGGCCTTGAAGGCGTCGCGTAGGTCGGCCTGCGTGTTCGATGGGTCGCGTAGTCCGCCGAGCTGAGCGGGGAAGACCGTCACGTCGTCCGGCTGGTTGTCGAAGCGCTGCTTCAGCGTCCGGATCATCCAGGACGGGAGTTGCAGGCGGCGGTGGCCGGCCTTGGTCTTGGGCTTCGGCTTGTTGAACAGTCCTTGGCCCTTGATCCGTACGACGGTCGAGCGGATCTCGATCCAGCCTTCATCGAGGTTCACGGCGCCCCATGTCAGACCGGCGGCTTCGCCGATGCGGACGCCGGTGCTCATGAGGAGGTCGACGAACTCGGGGATGTCGCGCCCGACGGCCTTCGGGTCGTTCCGGAGTGCGACGCGTAGCTCTCGGAGCTGGTCGAGGGTGAGGGCCCGCGGCTGTTCCTTGGGGGTGGCCTCGGCGATCGGTCCGGCGTCGCGTACGACGTTGCGGTCAAGGGCGTCGTGACGGGCCGCGAGACCGCACATGCCGGAGAGGACGGCGCGGGTCTGCTTGGCGGCGGCCGGTCCGTGCTTCTCGGCGATGATGGACAGGAAGCGGTCGACGACGCCGACCGTCAGCTCTCGGATGCGCAGTTCGCCGAGGCCAGGGATCACGGACTTGTCGAGCCGCGTCCGGTAGGCGGCGGTGGTGTTGGGGGAGCGGTCCTGCCGCTGGACGGACTCGAACCACGCCTCGGCGAGAACGGCGACCTTCGCTTCGGCGGTGATGGCGCCGGTGCCGATGTCGACGCGGGCGCGGTCCCGTAGGGCCGTGCGTAGGGCTTGCTCGGCGGCGCCCTTGGTCTTGGCGTGGCGTTCGACGAGCCGCGTGCGGCCGTCGAAGTCGCGGTACCGGGCGCGTGCGCGGTAGCCGTCGCCGTACTTCGCCGTGTACAGGTTGCCGTAGGTCCCGAGGTTCAGTGAGGGCCTGGCCACGAGGTCACCGCCGTCCGTTCTGGGCGCTTCGCCGGTGTCTCTGACGGTACCGTGAGCCCCACGGAAACCCCACGGAAATCAAGAAGAATCTTGCTAGATGATGAAGGTCGCTGGCTCCTGTTCGGGAGCAAAGTTCCCTAGTGGCAACGGGTTTCGGGGGTCTATGACGGACGCCGATAGATGATCAATAGTAATCCGTCGGTCGTGGGTTCGAGCCCCACCCGCCCCACCAACCTATTGATCACGGCGCTGACCTGCGGTGATGCGGTTTACGATCTATCTCGTTCAACATCGGCTACCAGATTGGTGCAGGTCAGGCGCCGACGCCCGGTTCGAGCCCCGGACGGACGACCACCTTTTCTGTCGCGCGAACCGCACGGTTTGCGCTCCGGCTGTGACGCTTCGGCTCGAACAGCAAGGGATTGCCGACCGCGTCCGCCGGCGGCAGGCTTGCCGCCGGGGGGCAGCATCGGCGCGGGTGGCAACGGGATAGCAGCCACTTGGCTACCTATCCACGGCGCCATCCCGACACGGATACTCCTCATCGTCGAAGGCCGTTTCGCCGCCGCTCTGGCGGTATGTGGGTGCTGTCGAAGCTGTGGGACGGCACGGATGTGACGACCCTGCCCACGGCCTCGACGAGGGTCTGGGTGACGACGGTGACGGTGAGCTGGTCGGGGAGGGCGAGGGCGAGCACGACGAGGGAGTTGCGGGTAGCGCCGATGAACACGACAGCGTGGCCGGCGGGCATGTCGTGCTCGGCGAAGAGCCGGTCGTAGATCCTCTCACCCGGTGCCGTTGCTTGCGCGCTGCGTCCCGGTCCGCGCGCAAAATGGCGTCGATGACCGCCTTGAAGTCGTCCAGCTTCGACGCCCGCGGTGGCTCGCTCTTCGCGGCGTCGGCCACGCCGATGCCAGAGCCGCGCGGACCGTGCGCCGGCTGACGGCGTATTTTGCCGGCCATCGCTCGCACCGACATCCCCGCGCGAGTCCCGGCGGATCGCCGCGAACAGATCAACCTTCGACATCAGGGGCATCGGCGGGCTCCCGTCCGGACCCGCTGATGCTCCCACCGCCCGAGGTGGGTCCGGAACTCGTGAACATCGAATCCACCCGATCGAGGTGGAATCCGAAATCGCGAACAAAACGCAGGCCAACACCCGCAACCGCTGCGCCGGTGGAGCTGGAGGGGCGGCCTGAGTTCGGGCGGCCGGGATGTGCCAGTCCTGCTGCGCTGTCCACTGTTCGAGGGTTGTCGTGGTCAGGCCGTAGCGGGCGGCGTGGTGGGGGCGTGCGGGGTAGCCGACACGGTCGTTCCAGATCTGGCTGTCCGCCGAGGGTGCACCAATACGCAGCGCCTGCTGCTCCCAGGAGACGAATACGGCGGTGATCTCGCGGCCGGAGAGAGTGTCTGCGATGTCGGTGTGCGTCAGCGCATCGCCGGCGAATTCGATCTCTGCTTCGTGGAACTTGTCGGGCTCGGCCACGGCGGCGGCAACAGCTGCTCCGAAGTCGTCCGCGCAGATGAGCGCCAGCACGGTATGCGGGCTCGTGGCCGTGACCAGCTTGCCCTGAGGCAGCTCGGGGAACATGGGGTCCCGCTTGGCCGGGAGGAAGTTGTTCATGTAGAAGGCGGGCTTGAAGATGGTCCAGTGGTCGAAGCCCGCCTGCCGGATCGCGTCTTCCGCGGCCTCCTTCTCGTCCCAGTACGCCTTCAACAGGTCGGATTGCTCGATGTCCGGGTGCTGGCTGCGCCACCCGGTCGCGGACACGGACGTGTGGATGATCTGAGTGACGCCGGCTCGCTTGGCGGCGGTGGCGATGTTGCGGGCCTGGCGCTGCTCGGCGCCGGGATCGGCCGGGTCAACGCCCGCCAATTGCACGGAGAAGACCGCGTCGTGTCCGGCGCTGGCAGCCTCCAGGGATGCGGCGTCGTTCAGGTTTCCGGTCGCGAGGGCGACGCCCCGCACGGCGAGCGCCTGAGCGGCGGCCGAAGAGGGATCACGCACGAACGCGGTCACGGGGTGTCCCGCACGCAGGAGCGCCTTGACGGCGGCGCCGCCCTGCATCCCGGTTGCCCCGGTGACCAGCACTCTCGCCTTGTTCTCGGGTGTCACAGCACGCCCTGCCTTCGGTTGATCACGTCGTAACGGTGAACGGGCACGACAACCCGTCAACTAGAGACTCTACAGTATCGAGTCAGTCATGTACCTAGTTCGGCAGCCGCTGTTTGTGATCAGTCGGGTTGGTGGCCTGGGCGTCAACAGTGGCTGGTCCTGGCGTTGGCGTGGTGGCGGCCTCGCCATCGGGACCAGTGCAGGACGTGATCGAGTGTCGCGGCTGGGAACGCCGTGATCGGGATCAGCTGGAGGGGGTGCCGCCGACCAGAGGCAGCAGCACCTGGTCCACCAGGCGAGCTATCCCCTCGGCGTCGAGAACGGCACCGAGCAGGTCCTCCTGCAGGACCAGCACCGCGACGGCTGCGGCGATCTCCAGCCGGCCCGGCGCCAGTAGACGCTCAACTCTCTGCGCAGTGAGCTCGCCGCGCTCCTGCGCGCGGCGAAGGCAGGAGACGATTCCCTCGCGCTGCCCGGCGATGTACCGCTCACGCAGCGTGTCCGCAATCTGGGGGTGGGAGGCGGTGGCGGTGGCCAGCACAGCCGAGAAGCGACGCTCGCGGGGGTGCAGGCACGCGGAACTGTGGGTCAGTGTGGCGACAAGGTCCTCGCGCAGTGTCCCGGCGGCCGCCACCCCGGCCGCCGGGACAGCAGGAAGCATGATGCTTTCCAGGGCGTCGGCGACCAGGTCCTCGCGCGAGGCCCACCGACGGTAGACGGTGGCCTTGGCCACCCCCGCGCGCGCGGCCACCGCACCCATGGTGAGATCCGCGTACCCGCTCTCCACAATCAGGTCCAAGACCGCATTGATGATGCGAGCATTCCGCGTCTCGTCACGGGCAGGCCCGAAGGCGCCACCGGGACGCTGGCGTCCAGCGGGGCGGGTCGGCCTGGTCATACGCGCGACGGTACTGCATCCACTTCCCATCGTCCCCAGCCGAGCGCTGGGCGCCGAGGTGGAACGGCACCCGCGAGCTAGCCTCAGCCCTCTCGGTCTACGGGTATCGGGCATCTTCGGCCGAGCCGAGCTGGTCGACCACGAGCCTGGAGCTGGATTCTGGAAGCGACGTGCTCGTCCTCACCAGCGAGAAGTTCGACCTCCCGCTTCGCCATGACGACACCGTCGCGGACCATCTCGTTCTCCTCGTCACCGACGAGGGCCACCTGCTCGGTGCCGAGGGACCGCGCGTTCTCCGTCTGGAGCTGCTGCCGACCTGGGGGAAGCAGCGCATTCCCGCCGCCCAGCAACTATTGCTGTCCGCCGTCCTATCCAACGGCGAGGACATCGCTGGCTGGCTCGACCCGGTTGGCAGCCACCTTGCCGACGTCGAGTGGATGCCCTCCGGCCTACGGCTCGGGGTCTTCATCTGGCGAGGGAAGGCGGCTGCATGGCAACGAGGCTTCGTGCAGTATCGGTCCGCGGAGATCGATGAGGGCCTTTTCCTTTCCGCATGTGCTGGTCCGCCGTAAGGCGCGTACGAAGTCCACCCTGATGGCAGGGACGGAGACTCCAGCTGCTCTCCGCGGAGCTGGGAGTAGAAGTGCCCTTGCCTCTGCCCGTGACCTGCATCGGCGTGATGGCGAAGTACGGCGTCGGCACACCGGCGGAGTGCCTTGCCGCCAGCCTCGGTGTGACGGTCCTCGCGGCCGCTGTCACCCGCCGGACGTAACCCTCCGCCCTGCCCGCCTTCAGGCAGATCTGCCGGCGTGACCCCGGCCGGGCGCAGCACCCGCGCCACCTCGGCCCGGCTGGGTGGTGCGCGGGGGCCGGCCCCGGTCGCCTGGGCGCCGGTTTCACGGGCTGCCGCGCCGGAACCGTATTCTCAGGTGTGACCGAGTCCGAAGACCAGCCGACGTTCCATGATCTCGGGCTTGGTACCGCAGTCCTGCGAGCCCTCACCGAACTCGGCTACGAGGTGCCGTCGCCGATCCAGGTGGGCACGATCCCTGCCCTGCTCGAGGGCCGTGACGTCGTCGGCCTCGCCCAGACCGGGACCGGCAAGACCGCCGCGTTCGCTCTCCCGATCCTGTCCAGGATCGACGTGCGCAGCACCTCCACCCAGGCGCTTGTGCTCGCTCCGACCCGGGAACTGGTCCTGCAGGTCGCCGAGGCGTTCGGCCGGTATGCCCACCACCTGCCCGGCCTGCATGTGCTGCCGGTCTACGGAGGGCAGGCCTATGCTCCGCAGCTGGCCGGGATCCGCCGCGGCGCGCAGGTCGTCGTCGGCACTCCCGGGCGGGTTATCGACCACCTGGAACGCGGGACGCTCGATCTGGGCGGCCTGCGCATGCTGGTCCTCGACGAGGCCG
>NZ_ADGX01000023.1 GCF_000177675.1 Parafrankia sp. EUN1f | reverse complement strand
GCGCCTCGGTGCCGGCCGGCGCCGCGGCGGGCGCGCCGCCCTGCGTCGGCGCGGTGGCGGCCTTCTCCTCGGCCGACGGCGCTGCGGTGACGGTGGTGCCCGCGGCGGCGGGCTTTTCCGACACGGCCTGGTCAGCGGTGGCGGAAGCTACGGAATCGGCGGCCGCCGTCGGCGCCGCTGAGGATCTGGGCACCGGTCGGGTCGCCGCGTCTCCACTCTGAACATTCTGTATGGCTGCGATCAGCTGGCCCTTGCGGAGTCGACCGACCCCGGGGATGCCCATCTGCGAGGCCATGGCCTGCAGCTCGGGCAGAAGCATCGCGGACAGGCCGGTGCCGGACCTCCGGCGCCGGGGAGCCGCCGCCGATCCGGCCGAAGCGGCGTGGTTGCCGTTCGATCCGATCGGGTCGGCGGAGTCCACGGTCGTCGTGCCGGCCGCAGCGGGACTGTCGACGGGCGAGGCAGGCGCCGCAGACTCACGTGCGCTGTCGGGCAGCACGTCGGTGGTGTCGCTCAAGGTTTTCCTTCCCGGAAGGAACCGGCCTCTCAGGCCGGGCGTAGCGTGTGAACTTTCTTCGCCTGCGCGCATGCCGGATGTGTGGAGATGCAGCACCATTTGAACGGCGAGCAACGCGCCCTCAAAGGCCCTGACGGCCGACAGCCGCGAGCGAACCCGATTTCCCGCCGACAGGTGCCGGTACGCCAGCCGAGGCAACGGCGACGAGGCTTGAAGCACCGGGATCCCTGACCAGGACCAGCCACCGTGTGCGACCGATCGCTGAGGTGAGGCTCCACCACAGCTTGGTCACCACGAAGGACCAGATCAGGCTGGCGGGGGCGAGCACGCGCCGCGGCGGCAGCGGGTGCAGTCATCAGACTATCCAGACGGAGACACCTCGGCAACAACCTAGAGACCTCTGGATCTCTCAATGACGTCACGAGGGACTCTCGATGACTACCCGGAGCCCCTTCCTGGCACCCAAACCGGTCAGGCACCGCCATTTGTACACCAGTAGGAGTTAGCTCACTACTCCTGGGAGTCGACGGTCTCCACCTGTACGCCCTCGGTGTCGAGAGTCAGCGGGATCACCGAGAACCCGGGCGCGGCCACGCCGATCGCGGCCGCGGCCTGACCCCCGCCGACGGCGAGCGCCACGACGGAGGGCCCCGACCCGGACAGCGCCGCCGGGATTCCCTCCGCCCGCAGCCGCCGCACCAGATCCGCGGACGCGGGAAGCAAGGGCAGCCGGTAGGGCTGGTGCAGGCGGTCCTCGGTCGCGGCGAGCAGGAGCCTGGAACGCTCGGCACCCACGGCCACAGCGGGTTCCGCGCCGCTGAGCGCGAGAGCCAACAGGGTGGCCCGCCCGAGGTTCACCGCCGCGTCGGCGTGCGACACCTGCCCAGGCAGCACACCCCGCGCCTGTTCGGTCGACTGCCGGCGGGATGGGACGAACAGGACGGGTCGTACCTCACCGGCCGGTTCGACCCGCAGTGCCTGCGGAACGCCCGCCTCGAACCAGGCCACGGTAAGACCACCGAGCAGCGCGGCCGCGACGTTGTCGGGATGACCTTCGATCGCGGTCGCCAACCGAAGCCGGCCGGCCGGGCCGAGCGGGGAGCCCGCAAGGGTGTCGGCCGCCGCTACTCCCGCCACGATCGCCGCGGCCGACGAGCCCAGCCCGCGGCCATGCGGGATCCGGTTCACGCAGCGCAGCGCCAGGCCGGGCTGGGCCCAGCCGATCTCGTCGAAGGCGGCCCGGATGGCCCGGACCACAAGGTGATCCTCGGTGGCGGGCACAACGTCCGGGCCAACCGCGTCAATGGTGAGACCGGATCGGGTCGGGTGAACGGACACCTCGTCGTACAGGCCGAGGGCGATCCCGAGAGCGTCGAAGCCCGGCCCGAGATTCGCGCTGGACGCCGGTACTCGCAGCCGGACCCCACCTGCGGTCGGCTCACCAGCTTGCTCCGCCGCCTCCACGGACGCGCTCACCGCGACCCCGGTGGCGTGGGTGGCTTCGTGGGCCGCGGCGGCCCGACCACTGACGGCTGTCACAGGTTGCGCAGGCCAAGGGCCTGCGCGGCCCCGGCGACGGTCGGCGGGATGGTCTCGGGCTTCGCGGCTCCGCTGATGGCCCAGTCGGGGTCCTTAAGACCGTTGCCGGTGACCGTGCAGACCACGCGCTGACCGGCGTCCAGCCGACCGTCGGCGTGGGCGGCCAGCAGCCCGGCGACGCTGGCGGCGCTGGACGGCTCGACGAAGACGCCCTCACGGCGCGCAAGGAGCCGGTAGGCGGCGAGGATCTGGCGGTCGTTGACCGCGTCGATGAGGCCACCGGAGGCATCGCGGGCATCGGTCGCGAAATCCCAGGACGCAGGATTGCCGATGCGGATCGCGGTGGCGATGGTCTGCGGCGCGGTCACGACCTCACCGCGCACGATGGGCGCCGCACCGGCGGCCTGGAAGCCGAACATGCGCGGGCGGCCGCTGCCGACGCGGGTGTCCTCCTCCACGTAGCCACGCCAGTAGGCCGTGATGTTCCCGGCGTTCCCGACCGGGAGGCAGTGCACGTCCGGCGCCCGGCCGAGCGCCTCCACGATCTCGAAGGCCGCCGTCTTCTGGCCTTCGAGGCGGTGTGGGTTGACCGAGTTGACCAGGGTCACGGGGAAGGTGTCGGCCAGCTCGCGGGCGACGCGCAGGCAGTCGTCGAACGAGCCGCTGACCTGCAGCAGGCGCGCCCCGTGGACCAGTGCCTGAGCCAGCTTGCCGAGCGCGATCTTGCCGCTGGGCACGAGCACCGCGCAGGTGAGGCCGGCCCGGGCGGCGTAGGCCGCGGCCGAGGCCGAGGTGTTCCCCGTGGAGGCGCAGATGACGGCCTGGGAGCCTTCCCCCACCGCACGGCTGATCGCGACCGTCATGCCCCGGTCCTTGAAGGAGCCCGTCGGGTTGGCCCCTTCGACTTTGAGATGAACATCACACCCGGTCAGCTGCGACAGGTGATCCGCGTGCAGGAGCGGCGTGCCGCCTTCCCGCAGGGTGATGACCGGAGTCTCCGGCGTGACCGGCAACCGGTCCCGATACTCCTCGATGATTCCGCGCCAGGCCCGCGGCAGCTGCCCGGAGACCTCAGCGGAGCTCGACGCACTCGAAACCGGCATCGACGACATCGTGGTCATGACTCAACTCCCTCGACCCGTACCACGCCTGACACTGCCCGTACCCCGTCGAGGACACGTAGGTCCTCGACGGTCGCGGATAGCGCCGCGTCCGCGGCCGGATGGGTGACCAGGACGAGGCTGGCGTCGTCGCCACGGCCGTCCTGACGAACACTTCTGATGGAGACATCGTGCCGGGCGAACGCACCGGCCACCGACGCCAGCACACCCGCCTTGTCCGTGACGTCGAGCTGCAGGTGGTAGCTGGTGACCGTCGGCCCCATCGGCAGGACCGGCAGCGCCGCGTACGCGGACTCCCCCGGGCCCTGCCGGCCCGCGATGCGGTTGCGGGCGACCGCGACCACGTCACCGAGGACCGCCGACGCGGTCGGCGCGCCGCCCGCCCCGCGGCCGTAGAACATGAGCTGCCCGGCGGCCTCGGCCTCGACGAAGACCGCGTTGAACGCCTCGCGCACGCCGGCGAGCGGATGTGAACGGGGGATCATCGCCGGGTGGACCCGCAGGCTGATACCCGGCCGGTCGCCGGCGCGCTCGGCGATCACGAGGGCCTTCACCGTGCAGCCGAGCTCACGGGCGCTGGCGATGTCGGCGGCGGTCACCCCGCGGATGCCCTCCCGGTAGACATCGTCGATGGTCACCCGGGTGTGGAACGCGAGCTGCGCGATGATCGCCGCCTTGGCGGCGGCGTCGAAGCCGTCGATGTCCGCGGACGGATCAGCCTCCGCGTACCCGAGCGCGCCGGCCTCGGCCAGCGCGTCGTCGAAGGAGGCCCCGGTCTCGTCCATCCGGGTGAGGATGTAGTTCGTCGTGCCGTTGACGATGCCGAGGACGCGGCGGATCCGGTCCCCCGCGAGGCTTTCGCGCAGCGGCCGCAGCAGCGGGATCGCGCCCGCCACCGCGGCCTCGTAGTACAGGTCGACACCCGCGGCGGCCGCCGCGTCGTGCAGCAGCGAACCGTGCGTCGCGAGCAGCGCCTTGTTCGCGCTGACCACGGATTTCCCGGACTGCAGCGCGGCGAGCAGCCAGCTGCGCGCGGGCTCGATGCCGCCGACGACCTCGATCACGATGTCGATGTCATCCCGGGCAACCAGCGCGCCGGGATCGGTGGTGAGCAACGCCCGGTCGACTGTGATCCCGCGGACCCGGTCGGGGTCGCGGACAGCGATTCCGGCGATCTCCAGCGGAGCGCCGACCCTGGCGGCCAGGTCGTCGGCATGCGTACGCAGCAGACGCACCACCTCGGTGCCGACGACGCCGCAGCCGAGCATCGCGATTCTCATCGGGCGCGGACGCCCCCCGTCGATCGTCATTCGCCTCACATCCGTTCCGGCGCGCCGACGCCGAGCAGATGCAGCCCGTTCGCGAGGACGACCCGGGTCGCCTCGACCAGCAACAGCCGGGCGGCCGTCAGCACCGTCGCCTCCTCGTCGCCCTGGGGCAGCACGCGGCAGGAGTCGTAGAAGCGGTGGTACGTCCCAGCCAGCTCCTCCAGATACCGGGCGATGCGGTGCGGCGCCCGCAGGGCCGCCGCCGACTCGATCACCCGCGGCAGCTCACCCAGCGCCCCGAGAAGCTCCACCTCCCGTTGATGGGTGAGCAGCGACACATCGACCGCCTCGACGTCGAACGCCGGATCAGCGGAGGTCGCCAGGCCCAGCGCGGCCGCGTTGCGGATCAGCGAGCTGATCCGGGCATGCGCGTACTGGACGTAGAAGACCGGGTTGTCGTTGGTCTGTCGCGCGATCACGTCGAGGTCGAGGTCGAGCGACGAATCCATCGACGCCCGGACCAGCGAGTACCGTGCCGCGTCGACACCGACCGCGTCCACCAGGTCGTGCAGCGTCAGGAACGTGCCGGCACGCTTGGACATCTTCACGGCCACCCCGCCCCGCGACAGGGTCACCAGCTGGCCGATGATCACATCCAGGGTCTGCTCGGGATCGTCACCGAAGCACGCCGCGATCGCGCGCAGCCGCCCGATGTAGCCGTGGTGGTCGGCGCCCAGCAGGTAGCAGAGCCGGTCGAACCCGCGGCGGCGCTTGTCCCGGTAGTAGGCCGCGTCGGCGCAGAAGTAGGTCGGGTGCCCGTCGCTCTTGACCAGGGCACGGTCCTTGTCGTCGCCGAAGTCGGTGGTGCGCAGCCAGACCGCGCCGTCCGCGTCGAAGACGTGCCCCTTCGCCCGGAGCTCCTCGATGGCCGCGGTCAGCTCGCCGGCCTCGTGCAGGCTCCGCTCCGACTTCCACAGGTCGAACTCGACCCCGAAGCCGGCCAGCGTCGAACGGATCTCCGCGAGCATCATCTCGACGCCGTCACGAGCGCAGACCGCGAGCGCCTTCTCATCCGCCACCTGGCCACCGGACCCAGCGGCGACGAGCTGCTCCAGGCCGGGGTTCGCCGCCACGACCCGCGCGGCGATCTCGGCGACATAGGCGCCGTGGTACCCGTTCTCGGGCGCGGGCTCGCCGCGCAGCGCGGCCAGGATCGACGCCCCGAACCGCTCGACCTGCACCCCGGCGTCGTTCACGTAGTACTCGGTGCCGACCTCGTAGCCGGCCGCTGCCAGCACCCGGGCCAGTGCGTCACCGACCGACGCCCAGCGTGTGGACGCCAGCGTCACCGGGCCGGTGGGGTTCGCACTGACGAACTCCAGGTTCACCCGCAGGCCCCGAGGCGTGGTCGCACGGCCGTAGGCCGCACCGCCACGGACGACGGCCTGCGCGATCCCGCCGAGGGCGGCGCCGGCGAGCCGGATGTTCAGGAAGCCGGGCCCGGCCACCTCGACCTCCGCCACTCCCGGGCTCGTTCGCAGGCGCGCCGCGAGAAGCTCGGCCACCTGCCGGGGCGGGCGGCGGGCCGCCTTCGCCAGCTGCATGGCGACCGGTGACGCGTAGTCACCGTGCTCAGGTTGCCGCGGGCGCTCGATCGTGACCGTGGTGGGCACGGGCACATCAAGCTCACCGCCTGCGACGGCATCACGAACGGCCGCGACGATGGAGTCGGCCAGCTCGGCGGGGGTCATGTCGCGATGCTATCGGCGCGCCCGGCCATTCCGGTCGCCGCGCGTACGGACCGGGCGGCGAAGGGTGCCGCGCCCCGCTCGGCATCGCCCCAGGCAGCGCCCATTGGGGACGTTCCGCGCGCAGTCGGTGGCGTCTTCAGGAAGGTCACGGAAGGACACACCGGCACCAGCCCCCGCCGCGCCGCCGGCATCCGCACCGACCCTGCTACCGGAGCCGGACGTTCAGACCGGCTGGCCCGCCGCGAGGCGGCTGACCACCCCGATCAGCAGATCGGGGTCGAACGGCTTCGTCAGGTAGTAGTCCACGCCGAGGCGCGCACCGCGCTTGACGTCTGCCTCCTGCGCACGCGCGGTAAGCATGATCACCTTGATGCCGGCCGTCGCCGGATCGTCACGCAGCCGCGCGGCGACGTCCCAGCCGTTCACCCGCGGCATCATGATGTCCAGCGTGATCACCTGCGGCGCGATCTCATGGACCCGTTCAAGACAGTCAGCACCGTCGACAGCGGTGTGCACCTCGAAACCTTCCAGTTCGAGGTTGACGACCACGAGCTGACGGATCACGGCGTCGTCGTCCACGACGAGCACGCGGGGGGCACTGAAGTACACGGGCGAAGCTTACGGGCACCGGGTTGCACAGTCTGCCGATCCCACCTGGTACGGTATGCCTCGTTGCCCTGGAGCCCCCGTAGCTCAGGGGATAGAGCACCGCCCTCCGGAGGCGGGTGCGCAGGTTCGAATCCTGCCGGGGGCACGCGACTTGGGTGGATTGTGCTCAGCAGGGCTGAGCCTTCGCGTCGCGTCATCCTGCTGGGGGGCGACCCCCAAACCCCCGCACGGCTGGCACCCCTGGGTGGTCGGGGTTTTATGGTGCCAGCGGGGTTCGCCCGCCGCCCACGACGTCCGACCACGACGTCCGATTGCACGCCCGGCCTCGGTGCCCAGGCGAGTTCACCCGTGGTCGCCAGTTCGTAGATCTTCGTTCTGGCCAGCCCGAGCATCACCGAGGGAGATCCGCCGAGTCCTGCCGGTGCAGGGTCAAGCGAACCCGCCGAGGCCGGTCCCTCGAATCCGGAGCGATCTTCCCGCGCAGGCCGAGGTTCACCAGCTCCGCGTCCGCCTAGCCGATCGTCGATCTCGGCGACCTCCGCCGAGTCTCCTGAGCGGTCAGCCTCCGCCCGCAACGCCTCCAGATCCGCCCGTAACCGGACGAGGATCATCACCTCGTACGGCGCGGGTGAACTCCGTGGTGCCAGGCCATCATCGCGACTGCGCGTGAGACAGCGACAGCGCTTGTGCGCAAGGACCGCCTCAGAGATTCTTGTGGTATCGGGCCATGGGCAGTGCCGTGAAACCGGCGCTTTCGTAGGTGGCTCGTGCGGGAGCATGACCCGGATCACCGCCGGTCTCGACGATGGCAACGCCGCATCCAGATCTTCGGATGTACTCGATGGCTTGCGCAATCAAGACACCCGCGATGCCCTTCCGTTGATGGCGCGGATCCACGGATATTATCTCGATCTCGCCGCGGCTCGACTCCCGATCAATGATGACAGCGACGAAACCGACGGCGCGTCCGTCGACGTCCGCAACCCAGACCCTGGCTTCATCTCCCCGGCGGGCCCCGCGCACATACTCCGCATGAGACACGGGCCAGTCCGGCCATACCCGAAGAAAAACGGCACGCCCAAGCACCTGTTCGACCGATGCGAAAACCGGGCCCCATGCACCCGCCGACAATGCAACCACCTCTTCCACATCCGCGGTAACCAGTGGCCGTATCACCAGATCCACACACTGAGTGTGACTGGTGTGGGTATGCAGTCAATCCTTTCTCGGCGTCCTATGACGTATCGCAAACCGAGCGCCTGGGGAGACCGTCACGACTTCCATACTGGACCCCTGATCACGCCCGACGGTCTTAGCCTCAAGCATGAGCGCCGTTCCCCGGCGGTGCGCACGACGATCCCGCCGGGGAAGGGGTAAGGGGCGCCCGTAGCCCCCCGGTCAGACGGCCTTGCGTCCTCGCTCCTGTAGCGCCCCATCGCCGTCCGGCCCTCCGTGTAGCGCTGCCGCATCAGATGGGTGTGGACATCCGCCATCGGATTCGGTGGGCGGTGCCCAGTCACCGTTGCACGTCGAACCGGGTCAGACCCGCGCCGAACATCAGCAACGCAGCCGTGTGCCGCAGCGCACCCAGGCGATCGGACGGTCCCCCTGGCCCGAAGTTCGATGTCGATGCACGGATCGTCGATGATCCGGCCCTTCACCGCCCGCCGCAGTGGGCCGGGCAGAACCGTGTAACAGTGCCACCGAGTCCGGCGCTGTCATCTCCGCCATCCCGGCGCTCCAGTCGTCGATGTCGGACGGCCGGATGCCGCACAGCGCTCAGTGCTGCCAGTGCAGCAGGATGTGCTTCGCCGCCGTCGTCGGTGTAATGCCGGGACTCGCTGATCCGCCGGACGGATCGCGGGTCATCTGCGGCGACTTCTCCCCACACCTGTCCACCAGGACCAACAGTCGGGTCGGGGATCGGCCCGCGGCGGCCAACGTCAAGATCGCCCACACCCCGACCGGCTGGAGCGGGTTGAACAGGATCGAGGCCCAGTTCAGGGTCCTGCGCTACTTCGCGTTCGACGGCACCGACGTAGCCTGATGCGGCACCAGATCGAGGATCGGGGTCGATTTCCGGCTGCCGCCTGGCTCTGAAACTCGGCCCGATGCGGTTGAGGGTCCCCCAGCAGGTGTTCACCTCCCGTCCATGATCATGCAGGCTGCCGATCTCGTGGCAGTAAGAATTCTCGTCCTTCACTGATCCTGAGCGCATGTCCGCGGACACCGTTCTGGTGACCAGCCCCCGAACCTCCCAAAGAGGTCTGTCGTAATCAGCAGACTGTCAACCTCCAGGCCCATGCACGGTTCGCGTACGTCAACTGCTGGACGCAGTGCGTGACAGTGTGCCAAACTGAAGCACCAGCTTTCGGCGGGCGGCGCGGGACCGTTGTCTCCTTCGAAGTTCTCCGTGAACTGGCTTACGGCGGTCCCGCCCCTCTCCCAGGCGAGGTCGCCAGCTCGTCATGGCCCACTTCTGAATCGAATGGCACGCTCGGCCGGCGCAGGGAGCGTAGAAACGGTCGCATTTCTCACCTCAGCCGAAGCGAGCTTACTAGCTGGTCCGAGCTTTATTCCGACGCCGTTCGAGTCGCCGGGGAGCACCAAGGAGATCAAGACGGAAACCGGGTACCGACAGATGCACAGCGGACGCTCTCCTGACTTCCAGCCCTCCGTCATCTCTTGACTGACGCTTAGGCGGAGCCCTGCGAGCGAAGGCGGTCCGAATACTCGGAGAACGTCCGGGGCCGACTTTTCGACTTCGCGAACGACCTCAATATATCCGCATTTTCATCAACCAGATGCCAGCCTTCCCGATCAGCACCACCATGAAGAAATACAACCTCCTGGAGGTTCCATGAATCGCGTCATTCGGAGTGGCGCCATCGCGCTCACGACTGCCGTGGCCACGTATGGGTACACGGTCGTCGACGCGAATCCCGCCGAGGCGTACCACTTCTTCTCCGCCAACTGCAGGTGGGACCACACCACAGTCACGGTCGCGAATCTCGCGTACAGCCAGGCCGGCTACGGAGCCGGCTGGGACAGCATGATGACGGCATGGAACAACACGGTGGCCGAAGTCGAGTTCAAGGCCGTGGGGTCCGGCGACAAAGACCAGGCAGACTTCAAGGTCGTCGCAGACTACTACGGCAACATCGGCTGGTACGGGAATGCAGACAAATCCAATGTATGCACCAACGGGCACTATCCAAACGGGGTCCAACACATAACGGCACAGGTCAACCGGTCCTTGACCGACGGTCGCCCCAACAACAATAACAACGCGGTCCTCACACACGAACTCGGCCACACTATCGGACTGGCCCACATGAATGTTCTGGAGAACCCGTACGTAATAATGTACGACGGCATCGGGTACGACTACCGGGGCATCTGGCTCCCTCAGACGGATGACATCGACGGCGCCCTTGTCCGGTACTTCTGACGCCACCGGGAAACATCCTCAGGAGGAACTAGCAGTGGCTCGGAAAAGTCTCGCGATCCCGGCAATCGTCTCGCTGGCCGCCGTGCTTCTTTCCGGATGCTCCAGCGCGGAGAACGAGGACGAATCCAATAACACCCCCCGCCATTCCGGAGAAATGCTCCGCGCCAGCTACTACGATTCAGTGGCCGGCCTGACTGCCGATTCCGACCTGGTCGCCCGGGTACGGGCAACCGACAAGTCGGAGATCGCACTCATCTCCGGGACTCCTTTTACCATCACCGATGTCGAGGTGACCGAGGCGATTCGCGGCAAGGTCCCCCCTGCGCTTCGGATTCGCCAGACGGGCGGCCCCACGGAGCCCGGCATACTGACAGCGGGAGAATCCTACCTTCTCTTCCTGGACAAGTTCGAGCTGCCCGGCACGGATACCACCAACCAGTACGTCGTCGTCGGCGTCGAGGCCGGCCTCTACCTGGAGAAATCCGGGCGTCTCCGGCTCCTGGACACGGAGTCTCCCGATCTTCCGGCGGAGATAAATGTAGACGACATGAAGGCGGACGTGCGGAAGGCACCAGGCGCCCCCGCGACGACCGAGACCGTCACGCCCGGCGCGCCGAGCGAGGCCACCGAAGCTCCCACACCACCTACTCCCGCGGCGAGCTGAAGAAGGTCAGGCCCGGTTTCCGGCAAGGCTCGCAAGGGGACACCGGTTGCGGCCTTGCCGACTCGTACGAGGCCGCGCCTACAGCGGTTACCGCTCCACAGTGTTTCGACAACTCGGAGAATCGGAAGGGTGCGAGCGTGGGTCTCGTCAGCGACGTCACCGAATCAGATACCGATCGGTTGAGAGCCCTGCTGGCCAGCCAGTTCGATCTGGCAATCGGGGATCTGACCGAGGACGCGCGGTTCGTCGAGGACCTGGCGTTCGACTCGCTACAGATGCTCGAACTTCACGGCATCGCTTCGGATCTCGGCCTGGCCTATTCTGACGGCGGCCTGGCCGAGACATTCGGCGAGTTGCGTTCGCTGTACCACTCACGGACCAGTGACGGTGGCTCGGCCGGCACCCGCACGGTCGCGCAGGCCGGAGACGACGGCCGAGAAGCCACGGCCACGAAGCCGGCTTCCCGACAAGGGAGGCTGGTGCTGACGCCTCCGCTGACGACAGCGATTTTCGACCTGGTCCCCCCCGTACATTCGGACGTTCCTTTCCTTTATGCGCTCGCCACGTCCAGCGAGACCGGGCACCGCTGGCGTTACCAGGGCCGTGTCCCTCCGGTGGAGAAGTTCGAAACCGAGCTGTGGCAAAGCGTGCTCACGCAGTTTGTGGTTCGGCGCCGAGCCGATGGTGAGCCTGTCGGCCTTGTGGTCTGCTACGGGGCCGACGTCAACAATGGCCATGCCAGTCTCGGCGCCGTGTTCACCCCGCGGGTCAGCGGCTCCGGCCAGGCCGTACAGGTCGTCGGGAAGTTCCTCGGGCACGTCTTCGACAACTGGCGATTTCACAAGATCTACTTGGAGGTCCCCGAACAGAACTTCGCCGCCATACGGTCCGGGGAAGGGAAGGTGTTCGAGTTCGAGGGCCGCCTGAAGCGGCATTTCTTCTACCAGGGACGTTACTGGGACAGACTGATACTCGCCGTGACGCGCGAGCGTTTCCAGAATCTTCGTGATTCCGAGCTTCGTGATTCTGGCACCAACCGCCCGGCCATCGATACCGAAGAAGAGTAGCGGGCATGCGGGTGGAGAGTGCCGCTGACCGACTGCGCGTCCAGGCCGACAGCAACCGGACGACCGTCGACGAATGGACCCGGTGCGGCGATCATCGGGAGCAGGTGACGGCAGCCGTCCTGACAGCCCTCGCGGCGCGCCCCACCGGCCACAGGAAGTTTCTCGTCCTCGGCGCCGGGAACCTGAATGACCTGGATGCCCGGGTGGTTCTTGACGCTGCATCCTCGATGTTCCTGCTTGACGTCGACGACGCCGGTCTCCGGAGAGCACTGACGAGACACGGCCTGCAACGTGACGAGCGGCTGGAGGTCGTCGGGGCCGACCTCCTGGGCGACCCCTGTTCGACAGCCCCGTTGTCGGAGCTTCGCGGATCGTTCGACGTAGTGCTGTCGGCGGGGGTGCTCACACAGCTGTTCGCCACAGTGGCCGCACGGTACGACGATCCGACGGACCTCGCGATGCACACCGCCCTCCTCAGAACCCGGGCGGAGCATCTGGATCAAATGATGAAGCTTCTTCGCCCGGGCGGCCACGGCCTCCTGGTCGTTGACGTCGTCGCATCGGTGACCTGCCCGGAACTGATCTACCCAGCGGCCTCTCCAAGCCTTGCCGAAGTCCTCGACGACTGCATCCGGCGGGGAAACTTCTTCACGGGCACCAACCCGTATGCGATACAGCAAGCAGTACTGGACAGCGGCCTGACAGATTGCGAGATCAGCGATCCGTGGATCTGGAGGATCGGGAACACCGCCCGCCTCACCTGCCTGCTGCACTTCCAGACGGGGACGGCACCGGAGCTCGTTTCGCGGGCTACCCAAGGCCGGAGGTCACGGGGCGGTTCGTCGGCAGAGTGAACCGCGCGGCTGGTGCGTGCGTCCAAAAGCCATGACGTCAAAGGACATTGCTCGCAGGCTGACGGTTGTCGGCGCTCATGCCTCACTCGTGGCAACCCTTGCGGTGACCGGCTGCGCAAGCTCGGGTGAGCTGACGCCGTCGCGGTCGCCGTCTTCGACGACCAGCGGCGGCACCGGCCCGGCGGCCGTCGTCGACTGCGGGAGCGAGCGGATCGGGCCAGGCAGCCTGGCCGCCGGGGACGCGCGACGGTGCTTCGTCGAGGCGGTCGCCGCTGGGCGCGCAGCGACGCTCGAAAGCACCGTGCTCGACACGGAGGGCGATCCGACCGTCTACTCGCTCACCAGTGACACCCGACATGGCATCAGCGTCGTCGAGGACCGCAGCGAGGCCCGGTTCCGCGGCGCCGGTCCAGCTCGGTGGCGGTTCGTCTGCACGTCCATCGACAGCGCGGAGGAGACCAGGCCTGGTTATGCCGATCTCGTCGTCAACCGCCTGCGCGGCTGCACCTCTCCCGAACCCGTCTGAAGGGCCGAGCCGGCGAGTCACGATCGAGCTGGCGAAGCGATGGCGCAGCAAATAGCGGATCGCCCGCGCCTACCGTCCAGCTCCCCGGCGCCGTCAACGTGTCCGGATGCGCCTCCCCCAGTACCTCCCATCGGCAGGCCGGGCGGACTGTTCGGCATGGTTGTCGGGCCGTCGTGGGAAACCACTCAGTGCGTCAGGCGGTGGGCAGGAGTTCGTTCAGAAGCGTTTCGACGTGGGCGCGGATCGCGTCGCGGATCGGGCGGACGGCGGCGAGGTCCAGGCCGGCGGGGTCGTCGAGCTTCCAGTCCTCGTAGCGGACGCCGGGAAAGACCGGACAGGCGTCGCCGCAGCCCATGGTGATGACCAGGGTCGAGGTAGCGACCGCGTCGGCGGTGAGGATCCTCGGTGTCGCGGCGGCGATGTCGATGCCGATCTCGGCCATCGCGGCCACGGCCACCGGGTTGACCTCGGCTGCCGGAACTGAGCCGGCGGAGCGGACTTCGACCTGGTCGCCGGCAACGTGGGTGAGGAAACCGGCGGCCATCTGAGAGCGGCCGGCGTTGTGCACGCAGACGAACAGGATCGACGGTTTCTCGGGCACGGATGGCTCCGTCCTTTCACAGTGCGGGAAACCTCCCGCTCACAGTCCGGCAGGTGCGGGTCGGTAAAGCACGCGGACCAGGCAGTAGCCGACCAGGCCACCAACGACCTGGGCGGCGACGAAGGGCGGGACGGATGCGGGGGCGATACCGGCGAACGTGTCGGAGAGCATCCGTCCGAGGCTGATCGCGGGATTCGCGAAGCTGGTGGAGCTGGTGAACCAGTAGGCGGCGCCGATGTATGCGCCGACCGCGGCCGGTGCCCGTTCCGCCCGGGCGGTCCGGGTCAGCGAGAAGATCAGCAGGATCAGCCCGGCGGTGGCGACGACCTCGGCGAGCAGGTGTGCGCCCGACGCCCGGTGGTGCGTCGAGATCGACACCGCCGGGCCGTCGAACATCAGGTTCGCCAGGATCGCGCCGCCGCAGCAGCCGGCGGCCTGGGCCGGCAGGTAGGCGGCGGCGTCCCGCCACGGCAGGCCACCGAACGCGGCGTCGACCACCGTGACGACCGGGTTGAGGTGGGCGCCGGACACCGGCCCGACCATCAGGATGATCGTGTACAGGCCGGCGGCGGTCGCCGCGGCGTTCTCGACCAGCTGCAGGCCGACCTGGCCGGGGCTCAACTGCTGTGCGGCGATTCCGGAGCCGACGACCAGCGCCGCCAGCAGCAGGCCGCCCAGCACCTCGGCGAGCAGCCGTCGTGCCAGCGGCGGCCGTGCCAGCGGCGGATGGCCCGCTGATGCATTCGTCACGGGCGTCGGGTTCAGCAGCAGGAGCCGGCCGAGGCCGGTCCCGGCTCCGCCGTGGATGCGGTGACTGCGGTCGCTGCGGTGGATGCGGTGGATGCGGTGGCGTCCGTGTCCGCCGCGACGGACGCGCAGATCGGGCCGCAGTCGCAGGCGGAGCCCGGCCCCCGGCACGCTCTGCACGCTCGCCGACCGACGGCGTCGCCCCTGGACGGGCCATCTCGGCGACGTCGGCGAGCACCGTGTAGACCTCCCACGGCGCGCCGTCCGGGTCGTCGACCCACACCTTGTCCTGCAGGGCGTAGCAGCAGGCTGTGTTCTCCTCCACCGCCGTCGCCAGTCCGGCTCCGTCGAGCCGCGCGGTGGCCGCGGACACATCCTCGGACGTCCCGACCTCGATGCCCAGGTGGTTGAGCGCCCCGGCGACCCCGGCGCCACGCGCCGCCGGGTTCTCGATCAGGACCAGCTTCAACGGCGGCGCGTCGATCGCGAAGTTCGCGTACCCCGGCCGCCGCTTCGCCGGCTCGGCCCCGAAAAGCCTCCGGTAGAACTCCACCGCCGCGTCCACATCCGAGACGTTCAGCGCCAGTTGCACCCGCTGCATCACGAACCCCCCACGATCACATCGACAGTCGTCTATGTCTCGACGAGCTGAGGATGACCGACCAAATAGACGACTGTCAATGTCCTGGGGCATGCTGGGATCCATGGCGACGACACCCCCGCCGGCCCCGAGCCCCGCCCTCGCCCCTCGTGCCGAGGCCCCCGAGGTCACGGGGGCACTGACGGGAGCGCTCTCGGCCTGTTGCGGGCCACTGGCCCGCGAGCCGCTGTCCGTCGAGGACGCCGAGCGGCTCGCCACCGTTCTCAAGGCGATCGCCGTGCCCACCCGGCTGCGGCTGCTGTCCATGATCTACGCACGTGACGGCGGTGAGGCCTGCGTCTGCGAGCTCACCGAACCGCTCGGCCTTACCCAGCCCACCGTCAGCCACCACCTCAAGGTCCTCGTCGACGCCGGTCTGATCACCCGCGAGAAACGCGGCGTGTGGGCCTACTACCGTCCCGTGCCCGGCACCATGGCCACCCTCGCCGCGATGCTCACGCCGGCACCGGCACCTGTTGCCTTTGCCACCGCTCCGTAGCGGGACGGCGCAGATACCCCGGGGGGTACCCTCGCCATGGAGGTGTGGCCTGGTGGAGATGAACGCCGCGATCCTGTCGGACGCGCTGACACGGTTGCGTCGCGCCCACGGTCAGCTCGGCGCCGTCATCGGCATGATCGAGAACGCGGACGACTGCGAGCGGGTGCTGACGCAGCTCGCGGCGGTGTCACGGGCACTGGACAAGGCGGGCTTCAAAATCATCTCCACCGGCATGCGCCAGTGCCAGGCCGCGCGCGAACGCGGCGAGCAGCCACCGCTGACCGAGGATCAACTGGAGAGGCTGTTCATGGCCCTGTCCTGACGCCCGTAACGGGGCGCATCCCGAGGCAGCGCGGGCGGCGGAGCCGCGAGGCAGTCCCAGCGCCCGCGTGGCGCGGCGCCGCTGTAGCAGGTTCCGCAGATACCCCCCCGGGTATAGGGGCGCCCGTCCGGGGGCGGCGCCGACGGGCCGACCTGGCGGTTCCGTCCCGCCGGGCATCGGTGGGTGCCGTCGCGCCGCCGCCGGGCACCGGTCAGGTGCCGGCCCGCACTCCGCGGGACGCCGGCGAGCCGCTGACCCGGCCGCACCCGCACCACCTCGACGTCAGCGACCAGGCACGACCAGCAAGCAGGCGCGACCGGCGAACAGATGAGCAGACGACCAGACGAGCCGAAGGGAAAAGCCGATGACCGTGGGAGCGGATGTCCGGATCGACGTCCAGGTCGTGGAGACCTCGTCGCTGGGTGATCGCAGCTACCTGGCGCACGACGGGCAGGTCGCGGTCGTGGTCGATCCGCAGCGTGACATCGACCGGGTCCTCGCCGTGGCCGGGCGGCTCGGGGTCCGGGTCACCCACGTCGCCGAGACGCACCTGCACAACGACTACGTCTCCGGCGGGCTCGCCCTGGCCCGGATCACCGGCGCCCGGTATCTGGTCGCGGCCAGCGACGTGGTGGGCTTCGACCGCCTCCCTGTCGCCGACGGCGACGAGATCGCGGTGTCGGGCGTGATGCGGCTGCGGGTGGTCGCCACTCCCGGGCACACGTTCCACCACCTGTCGTACGTCCTCGACGCCACCGGCGGGCCGGTGGGGGTGTTCACCGGCGGGTCGCTGCTGTTCGGCACCACCGGCCGCACCGACCTGCTCGGCCAGCGCCACGCCCACACCCTCGCCGCGCAGCAGCACGCCTCGGCGCGCCGCCTCGCCGACCTGCTGCCCGACGGCACGCGGATCTGGCCGACCCACGGGTTCGGCAGCTTCTGCTCCGCCACCCAGTCCGACGCCCGTGCCTCCACGATCGGCCGGGAACGGCAGGTCAACCCCGCGCTGCGGCTGGAGAGCGACGCGTTCGTCACCGAGGTCCTCGCCGGGCTCGACGCCTACCCGGCCTACTACGCGCACATGGGTGCCCGTAACGCCGACGGTGCCGCGCCGGTCGATCTCACCCCGGCCCGCCGGGCCGACCCGGCCGAGCTGCGCGAGCGGATCACCGCCGGCGAGTGGGTGGTCGACCTGCGCTCGCGCAGGGCGTTCGCGCACCGGCACCTCGCCGGCACGCTGAGCTTCGGCCTGGACGGACCGATGTCCACCTGGCTGGGCTGGCTGGCCCCATGGGGTACGCCGATCACCCTGCTCGGCGAAAGCGAGCAGCAGGTCGCCGACGCCCAGCGCGAACTCGCCCGCATCGGCATCGACCGGCCCGCCGCCGCCGCGACCGGCGATCCCGACCGCTGGGCCGCCGGCGAGGAGCAGCACCTCGCCCGCCTCGCCACCGCCACGTTCGCCGACCTCGCCGCCGCCCGCCGCGGAACCGTCCCGCCCGGGCTTCCACTGCCGCCGCCGTCTCTCCCGCTGTCGCCGCTGTCGCCGTCACCGCAGTCACCGCCACCGCCGCAGTCACCGCCACTGCCGCTGTCGCTGCCGGCGCCGGATGTCGTGCTCGACGTGCGCCTGGGCAACGAGTGGCGCGCCGGCCGCCTCGACGGCGCCATGCACATCCCCCTGCCCGACCTGCCGGCCCGGCTCGGCGAGATCCCCGCCGGCACCGTCTGGGTGCACTGCGGATCCGGGTACCGCGCCGCGGTCGCCGCCAGCCTGCTGCAACGCGCCGGCCGCCAGGTGGTGCATCTCGACGACGACTTTCCCGCCGCCGCCGATGCCGGCCTGACCTTCGTCAACAACGAAACGGAGATCCGATGACCCGCAACGCCCCCACCGCCGGCGGGAGCGCCGCCACGATCGACGCGGCCACCCTGGCACAGCTGATGGGCACGGCGCAGCCACCGCGGCTGGTCGACGTGCGCACCCCGGGCGAGTTCGAGACGGCCCACATTCCCGGCTCCCACAACGTTCCGCTCGATCTGCTGCGCGCCCACCTCGACGACCTGCGCACCCACCTCGACGAGCACGTCGTGCTCGTCTGCGGCTCCGGGCAGCGTGCCACCGCGGCCGCAGCGGACCTCGCCGCGGCGGGCGTGGCGACCCCGCGGGTCCTCAACGGTGGCCTGGGCGCCTGGCAGGCCCTGGACGCCCCCGTGCGCGCCGGCCGACCCCGCTGGGAGCTCGAACGGCAGGTCCGCCTCGTCGCCGGCTCCATCGTGCTCGGCTCGGTCGTGGCCAGCACGGTGATCCCCCGCGCGAAGTGGGTCGCGGCGGGGATCGGCACCGGCCTGACCGTGGCGGCCCTGACGAACACCTGCACGATGGCGATGCTGCTGGCGAAGCTCCCCTACAACCGCGGCCCCCGCCTCGACATCGGCGGCGTCATCGCGGCCCTGGCCGGCCCGCGGCCGTGATCGCCGCGCTGGGCCTCGGTGCGGCGATCGGAGTCCTGCTCGGCCTGCTCGGCGGTGGCGGCGGCATCCTGGCCGTCCCCGCGCTCGTGCTGTTCCTCGGCCTGCCCATGCCCCTGGCGGTCGGCACCTCCCTGGCTGTCCTCGTCATCAACTCCGCCGCCGGCTTCGCCGCCCATGCCGGTGACGCCACGCTCGACCACGGCATCACCGCCGTGTTCACCGCCACCGCGATCATCGGCTCACTGCTGGCCGGACGGTTCGGTGTCAACCTGCCCGCCGACCGCCTGCGCGGGTCCTTCGCGTACCTCGTGCTCGCCGTCGCCGCGTTCGTCGCCGTCCAGGCCACCGTCAACCCGCCCAGCAGCTGACGCCCCGAAGTGACGTCCCGCCGGGCGGCCCGTTACCTGGCGCCGGCGAGCAGGTAGGCGGCCGTGACCGTCACCGCGGCCACCACCGCGCCGGCGACGGCCTGCGCCGGGGTGTGACCGTCAAGCTCGTCATGATCCGCTGCGGAGCCCTGGCCCTCCACCGGGCCTTCGGCCAGGCGGGCGGTCCGGGCCTGTACCCGCGCCCATGCCACGACCGGGACCAGCAGCCAGCCGAACACGAACGCCGGGCCGAACACGAAAAGGACGACGGTGGCACAGCTGGCCGCGGCCGCCACATGTCCGCTGATCTTCCAGAACTTCGTGATCACCGTGAGAATCAGCGCCTCGACGATGATCGCCGCGTACACGGTGACCAGATTCCGCGGTGCGCCCAGCACCGCCAGCAGAAAGCAGCCGGCGCTCACCGACGCGCAGCCGAACAGCATCGGCGCCATCCGTTTGCTGCGTTCGGGAACGTGATGGCCGGACCATCGGCGCTGCCGCACCCCGTGAAAGATGAACGCCATCGGGATGACCGTTCCGAACAGGATGGATACGGCACCCCAGAGCAGGGCGTGCGCGGGATCCGGCGCATCGTGCCAGGCGATGAGCGCGAGCAGCGCCGTGACGAGCACCGCCGGCGCTGCAACCTCTGCGACGATGACGGCGACCCGGGTCGCGGGTGTCGATTTCGGTGGTGTTCTGGTCGTGGTGGTCGTCACCTGATATCTGTCCGCCCCGCTTCCGTCGGAATCATTTTCCCCTGCCATCCCGAGGATAATCGCAGGCGGCCGGACGACGGCCGTCCGACGGACTTGCCGGTGGGTCGGTCCGTACCAGGCATGTCACGGGCGGAAGGCCCGGACATCGAACTCGAAGAGAGCCTTGTTCGAGTTCCTCTTCCGTATTACCTCGACCTCTACACCGACATAGCCGAGCTCGCGCAGCATACAGGCGTACCAGTCCTGCGCGGGTACGCCGTGACCATAGAAGGTGGAGTTTCCAACAATATAGGAGATCCGCCCGCCGGGCCGGACGAGACCGGTGCTGGCCTGGAAGTGCAGCCACATGTCGTGGTGGTATTTCCGGACGTACGCGGCCAGCAGCGGACCGCTCCGGTCGTCGGCGGCGGCGATGCGCGCGCACACGGCGTCGAGCTCGTCGTCGACCGGCGTGCATGTGCTCGGCAGCCAGGTGCGCAGCCTCGACGTCGCGCTGCCCCACGTGCCGCCGATCGCGCGCCAGTCGAGCTGCCCGGCCTCCACAGGGCGGTCGAGGAAGCGCAGCCAGTACATGTAAGGCCGCAGCTCCCGGATGTAGGACATCCGGTTCACGTAGGGCGGGCTGGTCAGCACCAGGTCGGCCGGGCGCAGCTGGGCGGGGCATCCGCGGGAGTCCCCCTCGTGGACGGTCGCCGTGCCGGGCAGGTCGAGGCGGGCCGACTCGATGAGGTCCGTGGCCTCGGCCTCCCATCTCGCGATCGCGGCCCGCGCGATCGTGGCCCGCGCGATCGCGGCCCCCACAGCCGGGGCGCCGGCGCGCAGGGACATCGACTGGTGGTTGAAGGCCGCGTTGCTGACGGAGATGAGCACCCGGCACAGCGCGATCTGGAGCAGGTCCGCGACCGGACCGCTGAAGGCGTCTATCTCGGCCCGCAGCGCCCGCAGCGCCTGCAGCTCACCCGGTCCCCACCAGCGCTCGATCCGGTGGATGTCCGGCTGCCACAGCGCCTTGTCGCGATCGCTGCGGGCGGCGCCGGCCGCCACGTCCCGGGCCGCGGCACTGGCCTGCTCGAGGGTGTCGCGCGGGTAATGGCGGACCTTCGCCCGGCCCAGCCAGACCAGGAACGGGTTGACGTCGGTGCTCTGGCCGAGATGCCCGAGCTCGGCCGCGGCCAAAGGCGTGGTTCCGGTCCCCGAGAAGGGGTCCGTGACGACCGATCCGGCGGGCAGCTCGCGTAGACGGGCCCGCACGAGCCGAACCCCGAACGCGGGGGTGAGGCGAAGCCAGCCGTGCCGCCCGACGCCATGGTTCGCCCGAAATGTGAAGTGTTCGTTTCGCGCCAGGGACGTCCGGTCAATGGCCGCGGTCATATGACCTCCCGAAGATGCTCCGATGTTCGGCATGGTGACCTGCCCCGGAATGTCACCCTGGCAATGTCACCCTGGCACTGCAGACCCGGATCGGCTATCCCGGGACGTGAACCCCGACACCCCCTCGCGATGCGGATCCGGAGGCCGCGACACGATTCGCACCGAACCCGGCTGGAGAAGGCTCCCCGACCGCCGCCCGCCGCACTTGCTCTAACGCACAGGCGGGCCGCTGTCGATCGAGCCTGGTCACCGCCCCTTTATCTACACCGCAGCGATCTCCATGCCGCAATGGCATGGCACTGTCGGGTGATTTCGGCGGTGGCTTGCCACCTCCGGTGCGTACTTCCCAAAAGCCCTTCTGAAAGCGACGCGCCCTGACGAGGGCCGTCGCGGAGAGGTGTGTTGGATGCGGCACGCGCTGGTCCTCGGCGGCGGAGGCGTGGCCGGCATCGCCTGGGAGATCGGCCTGCTGGTCGGTCTCGCGGAGGCGGGCATCGATGTGACCGATGCCGATCTGGTCGTCGGAACCTCGGCAGGCTCTGCCGTGGGCACGATGATCAGCAGTGGCGCGGACCTGGACCTGCTGTATTCACGGCAGCTGGCTCCCGCCGACCCGGCCGCTGAACCGACCGTCGAATTCGACTACAGCGAACTCATGTCGACCCTTGCCCAGGTCACCGCGGGCTCTCGGGGCGCACGCGACGCCAGGGCCCGAATCGGTGCGTACGCGCTGGCTGCCGCGGTCCCCTCAGAAGAGGATCGCTGGCAGACCGTGGCCGGCCGGCTGCCCGTGCGCGAATGGCCCCGCCGTCGCCTGATGGTGGTGGCGGTGGAGGCCGAAACGGGTGACTGGGTGGCGTTCGACCGCGACTCGGGAGTCCACCTGGTCGACGCGGTGGCGGCGAGCTCCGCACTGCCCGGCGTGTTTCCGCCGGTGACCGTGGACCACCGCCGGTATGTCGACGGCGGAATGCGATCCGTGATCAATGCCGATCTGGCGGAGGGCCACGAACGGGTGCTGATACTCGCCCCGGTCAACGGCCTGGGCATTCCGACCGAGGTGCGGCGCCTCGAACGCGCGGGCAGCCGGGTACTCGTGGTCGCCGCGGACGAGACGTCCCGGGCCGCGTTCGGCTCGAACATTCTCGACCCGGCGATCCGTGCCGACGCCGCCCGGGCGGGACGGGCACAGGCCGCCGCGGTCGCGGACAGCGTCCGCGACCTGTGGAAGGGCTGACCCGCCGCTCCCCCGGACCGGCCCGGCGCCGGCGGCTGGTCTCGGCCGCCGGTGCCGGGCCCCAGTCCGGGCCCAGGACGCCGACCTCGGATCCTGCGCTGTGAGGCCGGCGCCGTGAGGCCGGCGCCGTGAGCCCGGCCGGTCGGTCCCGGGCCGTGAGTCCCGGGTCAGAGCTTGGCGGCCGCCGGGACCACCCGCTCGCCCAGGATCCGCAGCGGTTCGACGTCCCACACGCCGGCGACGCTCCCGAGCGCGACCGACACGCCGAGGTCGGCCAGCGAACCGAGATCGTCCAGGATTCGCCCGACGTTCTCGCCGGAGGGACCCACGTCGAACGAGTAGTAGCAGGTCTTGGTGATCTCGTCGTAATCGCGCCCCTCGGCGTCACAGTGCCGGCGCAGGACGTCCAGCTTGTGCCGCAGCTCCGGACCGAAGAAGAGGTTGCAGGCCTGCCCGTATTTCGCCACCAGCCGCAGCGTCTTCTTCTCTCCCCCACCGCCGATCATGATCGGCGGGTGCGGGCGGGTGAGCGGCGCGGGAACGTTCAGCGGCCGGGCCAGCTGGTAGTGCTTCCCGGACCAGGGGCTTTCGTCCTCCGACCACATCCGCAGGCAGATCTGCAGGGTCTCCTCGAGCCGCTCGAACCGCTCCGCGACGGGCGGAAAGGGAATGCCCAGCCCGACCGATTCCTCCTCGTTCCAGGCCGCGCCGATGCCGAGCATCGCCCGGCCGCCGGAGAGCACGTCGAGGGTGCTGATGATTTTGGCCAGAACCCCCGGTTCCCGGTAAACGGTCCCCGTGACCAACGTCAGGAGGGTGACCCGGCTCGTGTTCGCCGCCAGAAAGCCGAGTGTCGTGTAAGCCTCCAGCATGTCGTGCTCGGGCGGGCCGACGAAGGCGATCTGGAAGAAGTGGTCCATCACCGCCAGATAGTCGAACCCCGCCGTGTCCACCTCCCGGGCGACCTCGGCGAGCGCGGGCCCGAGGTCCGCGGGCCCCGTGGGACGGGTGAAGTCCGGAATCTGAACGCCAAGTCGCACGTCGTCTCCTCCCAACGGCGCGGCCGTCCGGGACTCGGTTTGTTCCCGTCATCAGACCACGCGGCGACGCTGTCGACACCAGCATCCGCCCGTGCGACGTCCACCCCGGACAACGTGCACCCAGACCTCCCGCCACGGACCACCACCCATTGCAGCTCACGAGGTCGCGTGCAGCAGAATTTGGCCTATGTCCAGGCCAGCCACCAGCCGTGCCGTTTGCGGAGATCGGGCGAGTGGCGGTTGAACGTCTCCCCACCAGCACCGCGCCGATTCCGCGTGATCCGGCTGGCGCAGCTTTCACTGCTGCTCGCCGCCGGGCTGTACGCGGTGCTCACGCTGGCCGGCACCTCCGGCGACGAGCCGGCCGTCCTGGCGCTGCGGACGTCCATCATCGTCGTGTCGGGTCTGCTGTGCATCCTGCGCGCGGTGCTGCTGCGTGGTGCGCGGGCCCCGTGGGCACTGTTCGGCGCCGGGATCATCAGCTACGGCCTCGCCGGCGTCTATTTCAGCCTGGTGGTCGAAGAGCCCACGGGCGGTGCGGGCAGCGGTGAGAACAGCATCGTCTCGGCGGCCGACATCGGATGGCTCCTCTTCTACCCCGCCTGCTATGTCGCGGTCATCCTTTTGCTGCGGCAGCGGATCCTTCGCTTTCACCCGAGCGTGTGGCTGGACGCCCTGGTCGGTGTCCTCGGGGTGGCCGCGCTGTGCAGCGGAATCACCCCGTGGATCTCGGAGGCGGATCCCGGTGACACCGCGACCATCGTGTTCGGGCTCATCTACCCGCTCGCCGACCTGCTGCTGCTCCTGCTGGTCGTCACCGCCTTCGGGCTGATGGACTGGCGCCCGGGGCAGGTGTGGTGGCTGCTCGGCACCGGGCTCGGCGGCTTCGCGCTGGCCGACTCCTACGTCCTGTACCTGATCGCAAACGGGGGGTACACACAGGGGGGCCTGGTGGACATCGTCTGGGTGCTGTCACTGCTGACCCCCGCGTTCGCGGCCTGGCAACGCCAGCCCTGGCGCAGACCGGCGCGGATGTCCGGCTGGAGCGTGATCACCGTCCCGCTGGTGCTCAGCGTCGTGGCGATCGCGCTGCTCGTGCTCGGATCGACCGTGGACCTTCCGCTGGTGACGGTGATCCTGGCGGCGACGACCGTGCTCGCCGCGCTCGCCCGCGCCGCGATGACCTTCATCGAGGTCCAGCAGCTCGCCGAGAGCAGGGCGCTGGCCCACACCGACGATCTCACCGGGCTGACGAACCGGCGGGGTTTCCTCGAACGGCTCTCCCAGATGGAGATGAACTCCGGGCAGGGCGACTCGTCCGCGCTGCTCCTGCTCGACCTGGACCGCTTCAAGGAGATCAACGACTCGTTCGGCCACCACCTGGGCGACGCGCTGCTCATCGAGGTCGGCGCCCGCATCTCGGGCGCCCTGCGGCCCGGTGATCTACAGGCTCGCCTCGGCGGAGACGAGTTCGCCGTGCTGCTGGAGGACGCCGATGCCGACGCCGCCCGACTGGTGGCCGAGCGGGTGCTGCAGGCGCTGTCGGGCCCGTTCGAGGTCGGCGGGATGACCCTGCACGTCGGCGCGAGCATCGGCGCGGCCCTCTACCCGGAACACGCGCTCGACGCGCAGACGTTGCTCCAACGTGCGGATGTCGCCATGTACGGCGCGAAGGCCGGCCGGACCGGCGTCGGCTACTACCGGCCCGGCGCGGAGGTCGACACGCTGCTGCGCCTCGACATGATCGAGTCGCTGCGGGCGGCGCTGGGGACCGGCCAGATCGAGGTCCACTACCAGGTGAAGGTCGATCTCGGCTCCGGGAGCCCGCACGGTGTGGAGGCCCTCGTCCGCTGGCGGCACCCGACCCGGGGCCTGCTGGCACCGGACGCCTTCGTGCCGCTCGCCGAGCAGGCGGGGCTGATGCGCAAGCTCACCATCGAGGTGCTGGAGCTGGCGCTCGCCCAGTGCCGGCGCTGGTGGGACGGCGGTGTCGACATGACGGTCGCCGTCAACCTCGCCGCCTCGGACCTGCTCGACCGCGCCTTCCCGGACCAGGTCCGCGGGCTGCTGCACCAGTACGGCCTGCCGCCCTCGGCGCTGGAGGTGGAGATCACCGAGACGACGCTGATGCGCGACCTCGTGCGCTCCGCCGCGGTGCTGGACGAGCTGCGCGAGCTCGGGGTGAAGATCGCCGTCGACGACTACGGCACGGGCTACTCCTCGCTCGCGTACCTCCAGGAGCTTCCGGTCGACATCCTGAAGCTGGACAAGTCGTTCGTCACACGGCTGGAGGACGGGTCCGAGCGGCGCCGGCAGAAGGCGGAGGCGATCGTGCGGTCGACGATCGGGCTCGCGCACGCGCTGGGCCTGCGGATCGTGGTGGAGGGCGTGGACAGTGCGAGCGTGCTCGCCAAGCTGCGCAGCTACGGGTGTGACCTGGCCCAGGGCTACTTCCTGGGCCAGCCGCGGCCCGCGACCGAGCTGACGGCGACCCTGTCCGCGCTCGGCCACCAGGACTGCGCGCAGCAGCTGACCCCGACGCCGGCTCCGGCCCCGACTCCGATGGGTCCGCTGCGATGCTGACCCCACCGAGCCCCGAACCGCCCTCCTCGGGCTGGGACCATCCGATCCTGGCCCGGTACCTGGATCAGGCCCCGTCATACGGGCCGGTCGCCGCCGGCGGCGGGATGACCCCGGCGACCCTGGTCGGGGCCTACCGCCAGGGGGCCTTCCCGTGGCCGACCGACGATCCCGCCGAGGCCGACGAGCTGCGCGCGGCACTGGGCGTGGCCGTCGCCCGCGGGGCGATTCCCCGGATCCCGGCCGCGCGGACCGGTCGCCGCCGCCGGACCGCCGGTGGGAACCCGGAGCTGCTGGACCCGCCCTGGTGGTGCCCGGATCCGCGGACCGTGCTCGCGCCCGGCACGATGCGGGTCCGCCGCTCGCTGGTCAAACGTCTGCGCAACAGCAGCTGGACCAGCACCATGAACGAATCCTTCGTGGATGTCGTGCGCCACTGCCGGCGGGACGGCCCGCACCAGTGGATAACCGAGGACCTCATTGAGGGCTTCGCCGAACTGCATGCCTGCGGCTGGGCCCACAGCATCGAGATCTGGGACGACGACCGCCTGGTCGGCGGGATGTACGGCGTGCTCGTCGGGCGGATCTTCTGCGGTGAGTCCATGTTCCACCGCGCCTCGGACGCGTCGAAGGTCGCCCTGGTCGACTTCCTGGACCGCTTCGGGCAGGCCGGCGGGGTGCTCCTCGACACGCAGCTCACCACCGAGCACCTGATCACGCTCGGCGTGCAGGAGATTCCGCGCGCGGAGTTCCTCGCGACCCTGCGGGCGGTCCGTGATGACCGCATCCGCCTCGAATGCGACCGCCTGCCTGTCTCCCGCCTCGCGCCGCCGCGCAGGCCACCGCAGAGCCGGCCCCGGCCGGCCGACGCCTGAGCGAACCGGACGCATCCGGCGCGCCAGCCCGCGCCCCGCACCACCGAAACGCGGGGCACACCTTGTACGCATCCGGGACGCGCCCTGATTCCGCGGGACGCGCTCTGATTCCGGCCGCGATCGATCAGGTCCGCGCCGAAGTCGAGGTCGAAGTCGAAATAGGCCGGTACATCCGTTGCGCCCCGAAATTCTGAGTCGATGTCAGCTTTGACGTAACAAGTACACCTGAAGGCATTCCATGCACAAAGCGACAGCCATCTGTATTGTGGTCGAAATCGATCGACCGCATTGATCTTCTTCCATCGTCGACTCGGACCCGCGGCATCCCGGCCTCGGACCGCGAGATGGACGAGGGGCATTGAACGGCGGTTCATCAAATGAACGCCGGTTCACCGTGAACCTGGCGACCGGAAGTCGTCCAACCAAACAGAAGACCCGGGCAGCTCCGGCATGCCCGTACCCGAAAAGGACAACCAGGCCGCGCGCACGCATCACCCAGGACGAGAATCACGAAGCTCCTGGCCAGAAACGTTGTTTTCGTGCCCTGGATCGCGGTCGCCACGGGCTCGAAGACGCCCGTTCGACATCCGGATCCAGGTCCCGCCCAGGCCACCGATCCTGACTAATCGCATCCTGCGGAGGAGCACAGATGGCCCGTCGTCACCACCGGAAGCTACGAGTGGCAGGCGGGCTCGTCGCATCCGCCGTGATCGCTCTCACCGGGTGTTCCCTGGTCGGGTCCGCCGACGACGGCGCCAGCTCACGGAAGGCCGGCTGTATCGCACCTGGAGTGACGGACGACGAGATCCAGATCGGGTTCGTCGTCCCGGACACGGGCCCGCTGGCGAAACCACTGGCGGCGATGCGCAGCGGCTTCGACGCACGCATCGGCCTGGCGAACGCCGACGGTGGAATCCACGGCCGGCGCATCGTCGCCACCGTGCGGGATGACGAGTCCAGCCCGGCCACGAATAATGAGGTCGTCCGTGACCTCATCGATCGGAAAAAGGTCTTCGGCCTGGTGGAGGCGACAACGGCGGCCTCCGGCGGCGCTGACTACCTTCACGACCTCAATATTCCGGTTGCCGGGCTGCCAGCCGAGGGCGTGTGGTCCGAATACCAGAACATGTTCGCGTACTCCTACGTGTTCAGCAGCGGCCCGTCCGTCGACACCTTCGGCCGGTACGTGAAAGCACGGGGAGGTACCACCGCCGCCGTCATCAGGACCGATATCGGTGACGCCCCGCAGGACTTCAGCAGCAAGATCGTGGATAGTCTCGTCGCCACCGGAATCAGAATCCTGCCCGGCCCGTTCATCTGGAACCTGAACACGATCACGCCCGAGGCGATGGCCCAGCAACTCAAGGCCTCGGGCGCGGACACGATCATCGCGCCCATCTCCAGTGACGAGCTCGCCGACATCATGCGGGCGGGGCAGCGGATCGAACTGAGGCCGAGAGTCATGCTCGCCGCCAACGGCTACGACCCGAGCCTGCTGGCCCGGCAGGGCAACGCGCTGGCCGGCCTGAGCACCTTCGTCAACTACGTGCCCTTCGAGGCACGCACCCCGTCACAGCAGATCTACCTGAACGCGATGAGCGAGTTCGCGCCCCAGCTGGACCGGCCCGACCAGGAACTCGCGCTGGTGTCCTACATCCTCACGGACGTCTTCGTGCACGGGCTCGAACTCGCCGGCCCCTGCCCGACCCGCACCGGTTTCATCGACACCCTGCGCGGGTCCAAGGGCTACAACGCCTCCGGCCTGCTGGCCGGCGACGTGGACTTCCGCAACGACTTCGGCAAGATCAGCAGCTGCTACAGCTTCGTACAGGTCAACAACGCGGGCACCGGCTACGACATCGTCCGCAACGAGGCGCCCGGCGCCCAGAACGCCTCCCTGTGGTGCGGCCAGCGCCTCGACCACTGAGCTGGCCGCGGCCGCTGGCCGCCCGCCACACCTGGCTTTGCTGCCAGACAAGTGTGGAGGATCTCGGTCGTCGGAACGACCGAAATCCTCCACACTTCGGGCGGGCACTTCGGGCGGGCACTTCGGGCGGGCACTTCGGGCGGGTGCTGCTCCCGGTCGACGGCGAGGCCCTGCTGAGACGCTGAGCCAGACGACGCTGCGCTAAACCTTGCGCAGGACCATCGCGAGGTTCCAGGTGACGACCTCGCGGGCGCCGGGGACGCGGAGGATGACCTTCGCCCAGTCCGGCAGATAGCGCGGCATCGCGTCGACGACCACGACGTCGTTGCGCTGGCGTGCCCAGGCGAGGGTGCCGGCGACGGAAACCGGGAACAGGGTCTCGCCGAACCGGTTCTTCGGTGCCTTGCCCTCACGCTTGCGGAACCGCTCGGCGGCCCGGTGGCCCCCGAGGTAGTGCCACGGCGCGGTCTCGTGGCCGCCCCACGGGGAGAGCCAGTTGGTGTAGCTGAGGAAGATGAGCCCACCGGGCTGGGTGACCCGCACCAGCTCCGAGCACATCCGCCACGGGTCGGGCACATGCTCAAGGACGTTCGAGCTGTAGCAGAGGTCGATCGAGTCGGAGCGGAACGGCAGTTCGAGCGCGCTGCCGCGGACTCGCCCCGGAACGTCGATGCCGCCGGCCTCCATCTCGGAGACGTCGGGCTCAACCCAGTAATACCGGGCGCCCGCGTCCAGGAAGGCGGACCGGAAGTAACCCGGGCCGCCGCCGACGTCGAGCACCAGCTGGCCGGCCAGGGAGGTGTACCGCTCCAGCTGGCGGACGGAGTCGGCCGCGATGAGCGAATAGAACCCGGCCGGGTCGACCGGCTCCTTGCGGTGAGCCTTGAAGAGCGTGACCGACCTGTTCAGGCCGAAGCCCGCGTACGGGAGGTCACGGATGGGCGGCGGGCCCTCATGCGCGGGCCTGGCCGAAGCCGGCGCGCTCGACGACGGGCTGTTCGAAGCGGACACGGTCTCGGACATGCCGGGCACGATAACACCACTGCCGCGCCGGGTTGTTTCCTGTGGCCGCGTCGAAAGGCCTGCTCCCGCGGCGGGCGCCGACGGGCCCGCCGCGGGTCGGCACGCGGCCCGATCCGGTGCCCTCGTTCGCCCTGCCGTTCGGCCGGTCGTTGCGCTGCCTGCACACCAGCCGGACGAGTGCCCGCGGACCAGCCGGACGAGTGCCTGCACACCAGCCGGACGAGTGCCCGCGGACCAGCCGGACGAGGTGGCCGGGGCGGGCCCGAATGCCCGCAGGAGGCCACCCCACGGACACCCGGAGAGGGCCCGGAGACCGCCCGGGGCGCCGGTCGTCGTGGGACGCCCCGCGCCGCCCCCGCGATAGCGCCCAAGAAAACATGAAAGCGGTGGAAGGCACCGGTTCGACCCGCTATGTTCTTCCTTGGCTCTTCGTCAAGCGTCACCCTCACCTGACTTCCCGACGACTCGGGCAGCCTTTCGTCGGTTTTTCTCGTTTCCCATGCCCGGAGACCGGACTTTCGGGCGTCCCGAAAGGTCGGTGCCGGCGATGACCCCGACGGCTCTGCGTCACCCGCAGAACGAAAGCTGGTCCGAGTGACCCAGATCTCGGATTCCGCCCCGGCCGGAGCCGAGTCGATCCGCGCCACGGCCACCGCCGACGATCCGCGGCTCGCGGCGCAGGCCGTGGCGCCGGCCCGGCAGGCCGACGGCGCAGGTCTTCGCCACGTGCTGGCCCGTCCCTACGGTGTCATGGCGGAAATGGCCCGGATGCGCCGCCAGTCACCGTTCTACGACTCGCGGGTCGACGAGATCGCGGGGCGACGCATTCGCATCGACGGCCGATGGCTGATCGACTTCGCGTCCTGCAACTATCTGGGTTTCGATCTGGACCGCGAAATCATCGAAGCCGTGCCGGAGTATCTCGACCGTTGGGGAACACACCCCAGCTGGTCCCGGATCATCGCCAATCCGCGGCTGTTCACCGAGATCGAGCAGAGCCTCTCCGAGCTTCTCGGCGCGCCCGACACCCTGCTGCTGCCGACGATCAGCCACATACATCTGTCCGTGCTGCCCGCGCTTGTCGGCCAGGGTGCCCTCTTCGTCGAGGTGCATGCCCACAGCTCCGTGCACGACGGGGCGGCGATGGCGTCGGGCCGAGGCGCCACCGTGCGCCGCTTCCGGGAGGCCCGGCTGGACCGGCTGGACCGCGCGCTGCGCGCGTGCCGGCTCTTCCCCCGGGTCATCGCAATCGACGGCGTGAACAGCATGACGGGCAACGGGCCACAGCTGGCCGAGATTCTCGCCGTCGCCCGGTCGCATGAAGCCGTCGTCTACATCGATGACGCGCACGGGTTCGGCGTCATCGGCGAGCGCTCCCCGGCGGAGCCCACTCCGTACGGGCTGCGCGGGAACGGCGTCGTCCGCCATCTCGGGCAGTCCTACGACGACGTCGTCATGGTCGGCGGCTTCTCGAAGTCGTATTCCTCGCTGCTCGCCTTCGCGACCTGCCCGACCGAGCTGAAGGACTACCTGAAGACCATGGCCAACCCGTACATCTTCTCCGGCCCGCCGCCGGTCGCGTCGCTGGCGACCGCGCAGGTCGGGCTACGGGTCAACGCCGAGCGCGGCGAACAGGCCAGGCTGGCCCTGCACACCCTGACCGCCCGGGCGCTGGCCGGGATCCGCTCGCTCGGGCTGGCCACCCTGAACAGCTCCGGCCATCCGATCATCGAGATTCCGCTCACCGACCCCGGCCCCGACGACGCGGACGCACTCGGCGCGTTCCTCTTCGAACGGGGCATCTACGTCACGGTGGCGCCGTTCCCGCTGGTGCCCCGGGACCAGGTCGGCGTGCGGGTCCAGGTGACCGCCGCGAACACCGAGGCCGAAATCGACACGCTCCTGGACGTCCTGAGCGACGCGGCCCGGCGTTTTCCCCTGCGCCGCCTGGACTGATTCCCCTGCGCCGCCTGGACTGAGCCTCTTCCATCGTCGACTCGGACTCGCGGCCTGCCAGCCGCGCATCGCGAGATGGAAAAGGCTCACTGATTTCTTTCCGGGCGCAGGCTTGACCTTGACCCTGCGTCAGGCCTCCAGCATGGCCCCATGACCGCCATCAGGCCCGCGATCGAGGTTTCCGGGCTTACCAAGTCCTACGGGCAACACGCTGTGCTCAACGGCGTCGACCTGACCGTTCCGCAGGGCTCCGTCTACGCGCTCCTCGGGCCCAACGGTGCCGGTAAGACGACCATCGTCAACATCCTCTCCACCCTGCTGGCCCCGGATGGCGGCGAGATCCGTGTCGGCGGCTTCGACGTCCGGCGCGAGCCTGCCGGGGTGCGTGCCACGATCGGTGTGACCGGGCAGTTCTCCGCGATCGACGAGTTGCTCACCGGGCGTGAGAACCTGCGGCTGATGGCCGAGCTCGCCCACCTGGAGCGGGCGACCGCGACCGCCGCGGTGACGGTGCTGCTGGAGCGGTTCGACCTCGTCGCCGCGGCCGACCGGCGGGCGCAGACCTACTCGGGCGGCATGAAGCGTCGCCTCGACCTGGCGATGACGCTCATCGCCCGGCCCCGACTGATCTTCCTCGACGAGCCGACGGCCGGCCTCGACCCGCGCAGCCGGCGCGACCTGTGGGCGATCGTGCGCGAGCAGGTCGCCGACGGCGTGACGGTGCTGCTGACGACGCAGTACCTCGACGAGGCCGACCAGCTCGCCGACCGGATCGGAGTGCTCGACGGTGGCCGCCTCGTCGCCGAGGGTACGGCCGCCGAGCTGAAGCGGCGGGTGCCCGGTGGGCACGTGACGGTGCAGTTCACCGACGCCGCGGGGCTGGCCGCCGCGGCGGCCGCGCATCCGCAGGCCTCGTCCAACGTCGAGGCGCTCACCCTGCAGGTGCCGGGCGACGGCAGCGTCGCCGGGCTGCGCCGCCTGCTCGCCGGCCTCGACGACGACGCCGTCGCCGGCCTCACGGTCCAGTCCGCCGACCTCGACGACGTGTTTCTCGCGCTCACCGGCCGCACGGCCGCGGCAGCGCCCACCGCAGAGGGGATCCCCGCATGAGCACCGCCTACGCCGTCCGGGACTCGGCGACGATGCTGCGGCGCAACCTGGTGCACATCCGCCGCTACCCCTCGCTGTCGATCATGCTGGTCGCGCAGCCGATCGTGTTCCTGCTGCTGTTCGTGTACGTGTTCGGCGGGACCCTGGGCGCCGGCCTGCCGGGCCCCGAGGGCGTGGTGGGCCGGGCCGGCGCCGGGGACCGCGGCGACTACCTGGAGTTCATCACGCCGGGCATCCTGTTCATGACCGTCACCAGCATCGCGCTCGGCACCGCGATCTCGACCGCGACCGACATGACCACCGGGATCATCGCCCGGTTCCGCACGATGAACATCGCCCGGGTTTCGGTGCTCACCGGCCATGTGCTGGGCGCCGTCATCAGGACCGGTTTCGCCGTGGTGATCGTGGCGGCGGTCGCGTTCGGGCTCGGGTTCCGCTCCGACGCCGGCCCGCTCGACTGGCTCGGCGCGATCGGGCTGCTGGTCGGTGTCTCGTTCGCGCTCACCTGGCTGACCGTCGGCATGGGCCTGGCGGCGGACAGCGTCGAGACAGCCAGCAACACGCCGTTGTTCCTGGTGATCCTGCCGTTCATCAGCAGCGGCTTCGTGCCGACCGACGCGATGCCCACCGGGTTGCGCCAGTTCGCGGAGCATCAGCCGTTCACCCCGATGATCGACACCCTGCGCGCCCTGGTCACGGGTACGTCGGCAGGCTCCGACCTGTGGCTCGCGATCGGCTGGTGCGCCCTGATCGCACTGCTCGGCTTCCTGTGGTCACGTCGCCTGTTCCTGCGCGTGCCCGTGAAATAGGCGAGAAAGAGGAGACTGGCACGGTGCTCACGATCAGCCAGCTGGCGTCGTACGCGGGCGTCACCGTGCGCGCGGTGCGGCACTATCACGCCAGGGGTCTGCTGCCGGAGCCGGAACGCGACCACGCCGGCTACCGGCGCTACGACGCCCGCGCCGTCGTCGAGCTCATCAAGATCCGCACCCTGGCCAACGCCGGAGTACCGCTCGCGCGCGTCCGGGAGCTGCTGGACGCGGGCGAGGAGGAGTTCGGCGCCGCTGTCACCGACATCGACCGGCGCCTACGCGCGGAGATCAGGGAGCGGCAACGCCACCGCGAGCGGATCGCGGCGCTGGCTGCCGGCGACAGCCTGGCCCTTCCGCCGGAGGCGGTGGCCTACCTCGACCGGCTGCGCGAGCTCGGACTTCCGGAGCTGATGATCGCGGGCGAGCGGGACGCCTGGATCCTGGTCGCCGCCCAGCTCCCGGACCGCATGCCGCTCCTCATGAAGCTGAAGCGGCAGCAGCTCGACGACCCGGCGATCGTCGCGCTCTACCGCGATCTCGCCATGGTGATCGACTGGGATGCCGACGACCCGCGGGTGGCGGCCCTGGGAGACCGGCTCGTCGCCTCCTTCGAGGCCGCCGACACCACGGAGACGGATGCGGAGAACCGCGACTGGGAGATCACCGACGATCTCGCGGAGCTCCTCGACTCCGTCTTCCTCGAGTCGGTGCCGATCGCACGCAGGCTCCTCAAACAGCTCGAGGAACGCGGCTGGCGCGGCTGGACCAAGATCGAGCGAATCCAGCCGCGGTAGCACGCGGGCCGACGTCAGATCAGGCCGACGTCAGATCAGTCGGAGCTGCCGGCCCTCCGACCTGCGGCGGACCTGCGCGGCGGACGGCGCCGATCCGGTCCGCTTCTCCAGGTACCGCCCGTCGATGGCGGAGAGGAACGGCGAGGGCCCGGTCTGGACGACCTCTCCGCCGCGGCGACGTCGCGTGGCGTGGGTGAGAACGAGCTGGGTGCGCGCCCGGGTGATACCCACGAACAGCAGTCGTCGCTCCTCCGCCTCCGCCTCGGCTGCCGCGGCCACGGCAGCGGCAGCGGTCGCCCCTGCGGCGGTAGGCCCTGCGGCGGTGGAGGTGGTCCCTGCGGCGGGCACCGGCCCGCCCCAGCGCAACGGCAGCAGCCCGTCCTCGCAGCCGACGATGATGACGAGCCCGAACTCCAGCCCTTTGGACGCGTGCAGCGTGAGCAGGGAGATCCGGTCCGCCCGGGGATCCAGGTCGTCGACCTCCGTCCCCAGCGCGACCGCGGTGAGGAAGGAGCCGAGATCTGTTCCCGCGGCCGCGGCCGCCGGGGCCAGGAGCTCCACCGCCCGGCGTAGCTCCGCCGCACCGGGCGACCGACCGCCGCCGCCGTCGGCGGCTTCGGAGCGCAGGACCGCCCCCAGAGCGGTGTCCGAACCGGCCGCGAGATCGGTCAGCCGCGCGGCGGCGTCCCGCAGGGAGGTCGACACGGAGCGCGGCGGTTCGCCGGCCCGCTCCCGCAGGTCCGCGAGCAGGGCCCCCACCGCGGGCAGCTCCGCGAGCGGGGTGTGGCCGTGCTGGCGGAACGGAAACCCCCGGCGCAGCAGCGCGTCGACCACGGGCTCGGCCTGGCGGGCCGTGCGGTACAGCACCGCGATGTCGGCGAAGGACAGCTTGCCCCGCTCCGATCCGTCCACCGCACCGGAGTCGAGGGAGTGGAACGAGGTGCCGCCCAGCGCCTCCTCGATGAGGTCGACGACGGCGATCGCCTCCTCCGCCTCGCTCCCGCACGGCCGGATCACGACGGGACCGTCGGTGTCCTGGCCGGTGACCGCGCGCAGCTCCCGGTCGGGGACGAACGTGCTGGGCGCGATCGCGTCCAGCGCGGCCCCGACGATCGTCGGCGTCGACCGGTAGTTGCGGGTCAGCGAGACCCGGCGAGCGCCCGGACGGTCCTGCTCGAACCGCAGGAAGAAGCCGACCTCGGCGCCGCGGAAGCTGTAGATGGCCTGGTCCGGGTCACCGATCGCGCACAGGTCGCCGTCGGGCGGGCACAGCTCCCGCAGCAGCCCGTACTGCACCTCGTCGATGTCCTGGAACTCGTCGACCCAGACGTGCCGCCAGCGCCGCTGGTACTCCCGGGCCAGCTCGGGGGACGACCTCAGCAGCCCGAGCGGGAGGGTCACCAGATCGTCCAGGTCGACCATGTTACGGTCGCGCAGCGCGGCGTCGTAGCGCGCGAGCACCCCGGCCGACGGATGGTCCCGGTAGGACCGGCCCAACGCGCGCCGCCGTTTGAGGTCGGCCAGCTCGGCAACGACCCGGCGCCGGGCCTGCGGGCTCTCGGCACCGTGCAGGGCCTCGTCCACCAGTTCGTCGCGGACGGCGTCGTCGGCCACCCGCACCTCGGCGGCCCGCGCGAGCGCCTCGTGCCGCTCGCGGATGATCGCGAGGCCGAGGCCGTGGAACGTCGTCGCGGTCACCGCGGAGCCGGCCGTGGATCCGGCCACGGACCCGGCCGTGTCCGTGCCGAGCAGCAGGTCGAGACGCTCCCGCAGCTCACCGGCGGCCCGGCGGGTGAAGGTCACGGCGAGGCACTGCTCGGCGGGCACCGCAAGCTCCCGCACCCGGTACGCGATGGCGTGCACCAGCGTGCGGGTCTTGCCCGTGCCGGGACCGGCGAGGACCAGCATCGGCCCACCGACCTGCTCCGCCGCGCGCCGCTGGTCCGGATCCAGGCCGTCGAGGACGGAACGGTCGCCAGGAGCGGCATCCGGCGCGGAGCCGGAGCCAGAGCCGGGTCCGCCCGGTTCCGAGCCGAGGACATCCGGGACGGGTCCTGGCGCCTCCGGGACAGGGGTGGGGGCCTCCGGGACAGGGGTGGCGGCCTCGGGAACCAGCGCGCTGCGCCGGGCGGAGCCCCGGGCCCTACGTCCACCCGGACCGCCGGCGCCGCCGCTGCCGCCGCCACCGGCGGTGGAGGCCGGCCGGGGGGCCGTCGGGTGCACGTCGAACAGCGTGCCCGCGTCCGCGCTCAGCTCGTTCGGCTGGAAGAGCCGGATGACGCCGTACTCACCGTCGTACCCCGCCTGGCGGATCACCTCGCCCCGGCGCAGGCGCCCGATGCCCTCCACCAGCGTCGGTGAGCCGACCTCGGCGATCGCGTCGAGCGGGACGTCCGAGAGGATGCCCAGCTCCGGGCCCAGCCGCGAGACCAGCGTCGTCACCTGGGAGGCGACCGCCTTGCTCTTCGGGCCGACACCGAGGATCTCGCCGACGATCTCCGGCAGCGCGACGAGCGAGGTGACGTCCCCCGCGGTCTCGGGGCGGGTGGACTCGGTCCGGTCGGCCAGCGTGTCGACCCGGTTCAGCACGCCGACGGTCAGCCCGCGGCCGCACTCCGGGCAGAGCCCGCCGAGCTCACGGGTCTGCTCCGGGGTCAGTGCGACCCCGCACTTGCGGTGCCCGTCGTGGTGGTACTTCCCCTCCTCGGGGAAGAACTCGACGGTGCCGCCGAAACCGTCCCCGGTGCGCAGCGCGGCGAGAATCGAGAAGTAGTCCGGATCGCAGGTGAAGGCCGTCGCCTCGCGGCCGAGCATCGGCGGCGAATGCGCGTCGGAGTTGCTGACGAGCCGGTACCGGTCCAGCCCGGAGATCCGCCAGAACATCTCCGGGTCGGCCGAGAGCCCGGTCTCCAGCGCGAAGACGTGGTCGGCGAGATCGGCGTAGCAGTCCTCGACCGCGTCGAACCCCGACTTCGAGCCGAGAACGGCGAACCACGGGGTCCACACGTGGGCGGGGACGAGGTAGCAGCCATCGCCCGCGGCGAGCGTTGTCTCCAGCAGGTCGCGGGAGTCCAGGCCGAGAATCGGGCGTCCGTCGGCGGCCAGATTGCCGATTCGGGCCAGTGCGGACGTGATCCGACCGGCCGACTCCCGATCGGGTGCGTAGAGGAGGTGATGGACCTTTCTGGTGCGCTCACCACGCTTGTAGATCGTGGAGATCTCAGTGGAGATCATGAATCGCGTCGCCGTCCGGCACGAGGCCGGCAGCGTCGCGAGCACGTCGCGCTCCAGATCGGGGCGCAGCCGGAAGAGCCCCGGCTCCGCCGGCACCAGCTTGGTCGCCAGCTCCTGCGACCACGCCGGATGGGTGAAGTCGCCGGTGCCGACGACGCGGATGCCTTTTCTGGCCGCCCACCACGCCAGATGCTCCAGGTCGCAGTCGCGGCTGCAGGCCCGCGAGTACCTGGAGTGCACGTGGGTGTCGGCAAAGAACCGTGACCTCACGGATGCGTATGTTGTCGCATCCCACCTTCGGGCCGGGCAGCGGCACGCCGGTGGACACCCCACCGAACACGCAGAATCCCGCACCCGACCACGGACCGACCACGGCCAACCATGCCCAGCCGCAGGCGACTTCCGCCCACGACGGCCGGCCACCGCCGGGCCATCGATTTCAGCCGCTACACCCCCTGGGCCAACTCCGCATACGGACGAGTGCCGCAAACAGTGGGTCGCGGCGCCACCGTCCTGGTTCGTCCGGGAGGCTTGCACTAGTTCTGGTATCGGGTGTTCCGGTCCCGGAACGATCGGAACAGGGCGTTCGCGACGCCCCGTCACGAGTTCCGCCGCCGGCACGCGCCGGCCGGAATCGGGGAGAGACTAGATGACGACGGACTCGGGTTCGGTGGACTCCGGAGTGGCTCACGCAGGGGCCACGGACACGGCGGACGTCGGCACAGACGGGGCGGAGCGCCGTCCGGCACGGGTGACCGCCCGGACCACGGCCCGTGCCAGCTCCGACACGCCACGGCCGGGCATCGGCGCCGACCACGCGGCGGGCCGCGGCGGAACCGAGAGCCGCGGTCGCACCGAGAGCCACAGCAGCACCGGCACCGGCCGCCCTGGCCCGGACGCCGGTGACGCCGGTGACGCCGGTGACAGCGGTGACGGTGGCAGGAGCGACGCCACCGCGGCCGACGCCGCTGACGCCAGGGCGCTGGACCTCGCCCGTCGTGAGCGCTACGCCGCGCTGACCGACCGCTGCCACCGGCTCGTGCGCTTCCTGCACGAGGTGGCGGTCTCCCAGTCCGAGCAGATCGTCGACGTCGACGAGAACCCGTTGGTGATCTGGCTCGCCGGCCTGCCCTCCGGCCTGTCGCTGTTCGAAGCCGCCGGTGCCGGCGAGGTCCTGCTCGAGGCACCCGCCGCCGCGTTGCTTCCGCCCGCGCCACCGCTGCCCGAGATCCTCCGTGGCCGGGTCCGGCTGCCCGTCCGTGGCTCGGAGGCGTCCGCCGGCCGGGCGCAGCACGGCATCGTCCTGCACGGGCCGGTGCCCCCGGCCGACGTGGACCTGACCGCGGCCCCGCTCCTCGTCTACGACCTGCCCGCTGTGAGCCCGGCGGACCGGGCCGCGGGCCACCCCACCGACGATGCCGGCCACGGCGACGACCAGCCCGGCCAGGATGACGCGGCGGGCCCGGGTGACGCGCCATCGGGTGCCCTGAACGGTTCCTCTCCGATGTCCAACGGCGCCGCACCTTCATCCAACGGCACGGCACCTTCATCCAACGGCACGGCATCTTCGTCCAACGGCACGGCGCCCTCCTCCAACGGCACGGCGCCCTCCGCCAACGGCAGCGGGCCAACCTCGAACGGCCAGGGACCGACCTCGAACGGCTCGGGGCCGGCGTCCAAGGGTGGCTCGCCGACGTCCAACGGCCGTCGTTCCAACGGCACCCGGCCGCGCACCGGTGAGGTGACCGGCCCGCGGCAGCCGAGCACAGCCGGCGCCGCCGGCAACGGGCGCGCCGGCACCTCCGGCGAGCCCGCAACCACCTATCCGAGCGCCACGCCGGTTCCGGCGGACGTCGCGGCCGCGTTCGCGGAATGGGCGCGGGCGTGGCAGGTGTGGAGCTCACGGGCGCGGGCCGACGCCGACCGACGCCACCTGCACACGACGCTGTACGGGGTTGCGCAGCGTCTGGCCCAGGAAGGCGACACCCTGGAGCTGGTGCTCGCCACCGGCCTGCTGACCTGGAAGCTGCCCCGCCCGGTCCGACGGCATCTGCTCGTCACCCGGCTCGTGGTCGAGACCGATCCGATGACGTCAGCCATCCGGCTGCGGGTGCCGGCGGGTACCTCCACCCGGCTGGAGGACAGCGCCTTCCTCGACCGGGTCCCGGCGTTCCGGCCGGAACGGACCAACGCGTTGCACGAGCGCCTCCGCTCACGTGACGCGGCGCCGCTGGGGGCCGACGACGAGCGACTCCTGCGGGACTGGCTCACGCTCGCCGTCGACGGCCCGACCGAGGGCTACCGCCCGAACTGGCCACCGCCCGGCCCGGCCGGCCCCAGCGCCTCGCTCACCCTCGCGCCGGCGCTCATCCTGCGCTCCCGCGGGCATGCCGCGCTGCTCAACTACTACGAGCAGATGCTGGACGCGCTGCGCGGCGAAGGCCTGCCGCCGCTGGGACTCGCCCAGCTCGTGGAAACCCTCGACACGTCCGAGCGGCTGGCCTGGCTCGCCACGGCGGAGGGCGCCGAACCAGGCCGCCTGGCCCTCGCACCCCGCTCCGCGGGCACCCTCGCCGGCCCCACCGACTCCACCGGCTCCGGCTCATCCAGCTCCCCCGGCTCGCCGGATTCGTCCGATGCGTCCGATGCCGACGTGGCCGGGGACTGGCTCTCGCCACTCCCGATCAGCCCGGAGCAGACCCGGGTGATGCGCAGGCTGCGCCTGGACAACGGGGTCGTCGTCGAGGGCCCACCGGGCACCGGCAAGACCCACACCATCGCGAACCTGATCAGCGCGCTGCTCGCCGAAGGCCGCCGGGTCCTGGTGACCAGCCAGAAGGGCCAGGCCCTCCGGGTGCTGCAGGAGAAGCTCCCGCCCGAGCTGCGCCGGCTGTGCGTCTCGCTCACCGAGGACGCCGAGAGCGGCGCCGGCGAGCTCGCCACCAGCGTCAGCGCGCTGGCCGCCCAGAAGGCCGTCTACGACGCCGGATCCCAGGATGAGCGGATCCGGACGGCGCGCCAGCGCCGGAACTCGGCGGTCTCCGAGCGGGAGCGGATCGCGACCGCGGTGGCGGCACGGCGGGCGGCCGAGTGGCGCCGGCACGGCACGTATGAGGTCGGTGCCGGCTGGTCGGGCACCCGCGCCGAGATCGCCGCGCGGCTGCGCGACGAGGCCGCCGAGCACGGATGGATCCCCGTTCCCGTGCCCGGGCCGGAGGGTGGTGGCTGGCCACGCCCGCCGCTCAACGACTCCGAAGCCGCCGAGCTCTGGCGCCTGCTGACGACACCCGACCCCGTCTCCTCGGCGCTGCGTGGCTTCGGTGGCCCCGGGCAGCCGCCCGGCGGACCCCACGATCCGTCCAACGTGCCGACCACGCCGCTGCGGATCACCATCGGGGGACGGCTCGTCCGGACCATTCCCGCCACCCTCCCAGCACCGCCCGCACCACCCGCGTTGCCCGCCCCGCCGGTGCCGGCGGACGGCCAGGCGCAGCCTGCCCAGCCGGGACAGTCCACGCAGCCGGGACAGTCCACGCGATCAGGTCAACCCGCCCAACCGGGCCATGGTGGCGGTGGCGCCGGGCCGGAACGTGCCCCGGACGCGGCCGGCGCAGGTCGCGAGGGTGGTTCGGGCGCTTCGGCCGGGACGGGGGCCCAGGCCGGTCAGGCCGGTCAGGCCGTCGGGGCGGAGTCCACGGGACCGTCCGACCCGCCGACCGTCCCATCCCCGATCACCTCGGCGATCGCGCTGTCCGCGCTGCGTGAGCAGCGGGCGTTCGGGCTGCCGCCTGAGCTCGGCGAACTGCCCACCCGCTCCGAGCTGACCGCGCTGGCCTACGCCGAGCAGGGTGCCCTGCACGCCGCCGAGACCGCCGAGCATGCGCTGTCCCGCCAGGCGGCGACCATGGTTCCGGTGCTGGCGCACGCACTCGCCCTGGCCGGCGACGAGGCGGCCGACCGGCTGGCCGACGCCGTCGATGGCGTGCTGCGCGCGGCGGAGATCATCGCCCGGCTCACCGTCCGGCAGCCGTGGGCGGCGGACGCGCTCGCCGACGCCTTCGCCGGCCGGGCCGCGGTGCTGTGGACGAAGGTCGCCGCCGCGGCGCCCGCGATCGCGGAGGCGACCGCGGCGGTGGTCGAGCTCGGCCTGCACCAGGTGGAGCTCCCCCGCTACCCCGACGGTCGCGGGCCCGACGCGATCGCGCTGCTGTCCTCCGCCATCGCGCTGCGCGAGCACATGGACGCCGGCGGCACGCTGCGCCGGTTCTTCCGGTCGAAGGCACAGAAGGACGCCCGGATCCTGCTCGAGGAGACGAGCGTCGACGGGGTCCCGCCCCGCACCCCGGAGCTGCTGGACCTGGCGCTGTTCCGGCTGCGCGCGGAGGTCGCGCTCGACGCGGCGACCCGCGCCTGGTCTTTGCTCAGCGTCGCCCCGGACCCGTCCGCGGAGCTGGAGGTCCGGCTGGCCCGTCTCACCGAGGCGCAGGACGTGGCACGGGCCATCGACGTCGCCGTCGCGGCCCGCGGCCGGCTGGCGGCGCTGCTCGACGCGCTCGGCGCGCACGGGATCCCGCTGGACTCCCCCACGGCGTGCTTCGACGTGGGTGCGGCCGCGAACGCGTACCGGCTGCGGCAGGCCGCCACGGCCGCGGGCACCGGGCTGCGGGACCTCACCGCCGAGCTCGTCGCCGCCGCCGCCCAGCCGGATGCCGTCGACGAGCTGGCCCTGCTCGCCATGGCGGTCGAGGCCCGCGACCCGGCCGGCTATGTCGCGGCGCTGGAGGCCACGGCGGACGCGCTGAACGGCCGCGCCCGTGCCCGCCGCCGCGACGAGCTGCTCGGCCGGGTCCGGGAGGCCCACCCCGTCCTGGCCGACCTGCTGCAGGCGGGACGTCTGTTCGCCGGCCAGGGCGCGGCCAGCCACGCGACGTCCGGCCAGGCAGGTCACGCGGGTCAGGCCGGTCAGACCGGTCAGAGCGGCCAGGCCTCCACCGGCCCGGCGGCCCTCGGGGAGCTGTTCGAGTCCTTCGGCAAGGCATGGTCGCACGCCGTCGCCGCGACCTGGCTCGCCCGCGTCCGCGGCACGGATCAGGCCGATCTGGACGCCGACCTCGACGCCGCCGACGAGCTGGTCGCCTCCGCGACCGCCGAGCTGGCCGGATCGCTGGCCTGGAAGCACTGCCTGGAACGGATGGGCACCGAGCAGTCGGCGGCCCTGCGCGCCTACGCCGACGCGATGGCCGCCGGCGGCCGTTTCACCGGCCGGCACGCCGAGCGCTACCGGCAGGCCGCCCGGGAGGCGATGCGGATCGCGCAGACGGCCGTCCCGGCCTGGGTGATGCCGATCAGCGAGGTGCTGTCGACCATCCCGGCGGTACGGGACAGCTTCGACGTGGTGATCGTCGACGAGGGAAGCCAGGCCGGCCTCGAGAGCCTCTTTCTGCTCTGGCTCGCGCCGCGGGTGATCGTCGTCGGCGACGACCGGCAGTGCACGCCGCCGGACGCCTCCGCCGAGGAGCTCGAACCGGTCTTCAACCGGCTCGACACCCTGCTGCCGGACATCCCCAGCTGGCTGCGGGTCGGCTTCACCCCACGGTCCAGCCTGTTCTCCCTGCTGCGGACCAGGTTCGGCGACGTCGTCCGGCTGCGCGAGCACTTCCGCTGCATGCCGGAGATCATCGAGTGGTCGTCGGCGATGTTCTACCGCGACGCACCGCTGATCCCGCTGCGGCAGTTCGGTGTCGACCGGCTCACCCCGCTGCGCGCCCAGTACGTCCCGCATGCCTACACCACCCCGACGGCGGACGGCCCACGCAACCCCGTCGAGGCGGAGGCGCTGGTCACCCAGGTGCTGAAATGCGCCGAGGATCCGCGTTACCGGGGCCTGACGTTCGGCATCGTCGTGCTGCAGGGCACCGCCCAGGCCGAGCTCATCCGCTCCGAGCTCGTCTCCCGGATGTCCGCCGCCGAGCAGCAGCGGCGCCGGCTGCGGGTCGGATCGCCACCCGACTTCCAGGGCGACGAGCGGGACGTCATCTTCCTCTCCCTGGTCATCTCGCCCGGCACGTCGAACACCTCGCTGACCCGCCTGGAGTACCAGCGCAGGTTCAACGTGGCCGCGTCCCGGGCCCGCGACCAGGTCTGGCTGTTCCACTCGGTCTCGGCCTCCGACCTCGACCCCGTCGACCTGCGGCACAGCTACCTCAGCTACGTGCTGGCGCATTCGGGGTCGGCGCCGACGGCCATCTCGGCGGCGCCGGTCGCCGCGTCCGAGGTCAGCCCGGTCCTGCCGCATCCGCGCTTCGACTCCCTGTTCGAGCAGCGGGTCTTCCTCGCCCTGGCCACCCGCGGATACCACGTGACACCGCAGGTCGAGATCAACGGCCGCCGGTTCGACCTGGTCGTGTCCGGGGGGCGGGCCCGGCTCGCCGTCGAGTGCGACGGGGACACCACCCGATCCACCGAGGATGTCGAGCGCGACCTGACCCGCGAGCGGGAGCTGCGCCGGGTCGGCTGGCGGATCTGGCGGATCCGCCGGTCCGAGTTCGAGATCGACCCGGAGGCGGCGCTCGCCCCGCTGTGGCCCCGGCTCGCCGCCGCGGGCATCCTGCCGATCGCCCTCCCTGCGCACCTGCCCGTGACGCCGAACCATCCCGACCCGGCGATGCACGTGACCCAGCTCCTGACCGCGCCCGAGTACGCGAGCCCGGTACCCGCCGGCACCGCCGTACCCGCGGCCCCGGCACCCAGGGCCCTCCCACCGGCGGCTTCGGCGACGTCCATCGCGGCGCCGTCCGCTCCCGCGACATCCGCTCCCGCGACATCCGCTCCCGCGACATCCGCTCCCGCGACGTCCGCTCCGGCGGGGTCGCCGGCCGCCGCGGCGGAGGCCCTGTCGGCGGCCGCTCCGGCCGGCCCGGTGCGGCCGGAGAGCGGGTCGAGGCCGGCACCACGGCCCGCCGGTGACACCACCGCACCCGGGCGGGATTCAGCTCCCGTGCGCCCCTCGGCCCTGCCGGTTCCGGAACCACGGGACGCGGGGAGGTTCACCGCGCGGGACCTGTTCCCGAGCACACCGGGCCTGCCGCGACCGTCCGCGGGCGGCACGACCGGCTCCGGCGCCGCCGGCTCCGGCACGACCGGCGCCTGGTCGACGTCCGGTGGCTCGCCCACCGGCTGGGCGTCCGTGGGGACGTCACCCAGCGGCTTCCCCGCCATGCACGACCTCCCCTCCGGGCCGGATCAGTGGTCGGAGGACGCTGTCTCGCCCGGCGCACCGGTCGTCCCGGAGGCGAACATCACGGCGGTGCCGACCGGCGGGAAGGCCGACACCGGACCAGCAGCCTCCGCCACGGCGACCGGTGGGGCGACCGGTGGCACGGCTGACGCGGACGACCTCGAGTCCAGCCGTCCGTCGGCCGACCACGCTCCCGCCACATCCGACACGGCTGGTCCCGGTGTGGCCTCGGTGCACGCCGACCCGGACGAACGCCGCCAGCGGTGGCATCCCATCCAGCTCTCCGAGCTGGAGGGCCTCGACGACGTTCCTCCCACGGCGGACTGAGCCGCTCCGGAGCCGCCTGGCTCCGGTGTCGGCCCACGGCGGTCCGGCAGCTCCCCGATCGGGTGGCCGCCGGACCGCCGCGCCGTTGCTACCGAGCAATATCTGAGGATTTCGGGCGCCAGCGAGCCCGTCGCAGATTCCCGAGCCTCGAGCCTCGAGCTTCCGCCGATGCCGCTGCTTACGAGAAAGAAATGAGGCTTTTGGCTGCCGCGGCAGCCAAAAGCCTCACTTTTTGCGGATTGCCAAGCGACTCCCCTGCCCTTGTTGTCCGAATTGGCATGAATTGCTGGCTCTGCGCGGCGGCACTGAATCCCCGGTGGGTCGGCCTGTGGCGGGTGGGCACGGACCGCCAGGTCGATATCGGGGGTCGGATCCGCCGCTTCTCCGGATTCTGCTACGCGCTCCAAAACCAGACCGACCAGAAGCGTCGACGCTTCGAGCGGCCCCGGGGGTCGCCCACCACCCGTGGCGACCTCAGCCACGTCCGTCCGATTGGCGTCTTGCGCCCGAACTAGGTGGCCGGTTCGTCGGTCCCGGACTGGCCGACGGCGGTCACCGCCTCGCGGGTCGGCTCCGGCACGATGACCTGACGGTCAGCGTCGGGACGTCCGAGCTCGGCTTCGGGCATCGACTCGACTTCGGGCGTCGGGTCGGAGTCGGGCGTCGGGTCGGAGTCGGAGTCGGAGGCACCGACGATCCGGGCGAAGCCGCCGCGCGGCAGCCGTGACTTGACCGGCGCCGGCTCGTTGAAGTCCGAGCGGCGGAGCCGGCAGAAGCCGGTCCCGTGGCCGTCGGTCAGCCGGCCGATGCCGAAGTCCGCCGCCGCCGCGAGGTACGCGACCGCGTCCGCCCGCTGCAGGCCGCCCCTGGTCTGGAGGAACCTCACCGCGGCCCGCGCCGCCCGGCGCACCGCCTCCCGCGGATCAGGGTCGAAGCCCGTGGTGATCCACAGCTCCTCGGTCTCGATGAACGGCTCACGCAGCGCGCCGAGCGCGGCGGTCGCCGCCGCCTCTCGCAGGGTGACCAGCCGCAGGGTGGCCCGCAGCGGACCCTCCAGCGCGGTCGCCCCGATCATCCCGTCGCCCACGGAATAGTGGGGGTCGCCGACCGCGAAAAGCGCCCCCGCCACCTGGACGGGCAGGTACAGATGCGCGCCGGGGCCGAGCTCCCGACAGTCCAGCGCACCGCCGAAGGCGCCGGTCGAGCGCGACGTGACCGTATCGTCCGTCACGTCGGCCGCGACAGCCATGATCCCCAGGCACGGGTTCAGCGGAAAGCGGATGCGCCCGTGGCTCCCGCTCGGCATGGCCCCGAACAGCCGCCCCCGCCGGCGCTCCACGGCGCAGAAGGATGTCACCGTGCGATAGCCCTGCCAGCGCCGCGCGTCGGCGTCGAGGGCCGGTGCCGGCGTCTCCGGGAACTCCCCGGCGAGCAGGCCCGCGCCGTGCCGGGTGGAGATCACGCCATAACGGGCCCGCGGGTGCAGTGTGAGGATGTCGATCCGCAGCATGTCGCCGGGGATGGCGCCGCGTACGTGGATCGGGCCCGTCACCACATCCGAGCCGTCCGTGCCGAACCGGTGTGGAACGCCGGACGCGGCGATGGCCCGCGCGTCCTCCAACACCTCCGAGGGGACGACCCCGAAACCTCCGAGAAAGGCATCGGGATCGCGGCCCTGGTCCTCGAGAATGCCTTCCTGGCTGACCGTGTCGATGGTGACGGTCGTGCCAGAGTCCACGCTGAGCACCGGTCGCGTCCGCGCGTTCGGGAGGGCACCCCAGCTGATCGTCTCCGGGGTGGACGGCAGATAGTGCCGGCCCTCGATCTTTCCTCGTCCCGGCTGCAGGGCCACTCGCGCCCTACCCGTGCCGACGCCCGGCGAGGCCGGGTCGGCGCCCTGTGCACACCCGCGGGAGCCCGGTCATCGCTCGCCGCCCACGCTGGGACGGACGCCGGCGCGAGGCCCCACGGGCTCGCGGACGACGCGCACGACTACCGGACGAGCCGGCCGCCGACAACGATGCTGAGGGTGATGCACGCGCGTCAGAGTCGCAGCGGAAGATGACGTCACGATGTCGTGGATGTTGCAGTCGGCGTCAATTACCTCGTTAACAGCGCCGAATCCCGCCTGAATCCCGACAGAACACCGACCCGCGCGGCGACCACAGCCCGGACCGATAGCGTGGGCCGGGCCATGAGCGCCAGCAGACCAGACACCGCCGACACCACGCCCGACGCCACGACTGTCGCGGATCTCGGCGAGTTCGGGCTGATCCAGGCGATCACCCGACGCCTGCCGGCCGGCCCGGACGTCCTGCTCGGGCCCGGCGACGACGCCGCCGTGGTGGCCAGCGCGGACGGCCGGGTCGTCATCACGACCGACCTGCTCCTCGAAGGCCGACATTTCCGGCGGGACTGGTCCTCCGCCTACGACGTGGGCCGCAAGGCCGCAGCGCAGAACCTCGCCGACGTGGTCGCGATGGGCGCCCGGCCGACCGCCCTGGTCGTCGGGCTGGGGGCTCCGCGGAGCCTGCCGATCGCCTGGGCCGAGCAGTTCGCCGACGGCCTGCGCGACGAATGCGAGCTGGTCGGCGCCTCGGTCGCCGGAGGCGACATCAGTTCCTCCGACACCATCGTGCTCGGGATCACCGCGCTCGGCGATCTGGCCGGCCGCGCACCGGTACGCCGGGACACCGCACGCGGCGGGGATCTCGTCGTCCTGGCCGGCCGGCTCGGCTGGGCCCAGGCCGGCCTCGCGCTGCTCCGCGCCGCCGCTGCCGGCGCTACCGGCGCTACCGGCGGATCCGCGGTGAATCTGGACGATCCCGGGTACGTCGAGCTGCTCGCCGCCCACCGGCGGCCACAGCCGCCCTATCCACTCGGCCCGCAGCTGGCCGCGGCCGGCGCGCACGCGATGTGCGACGTGTCCGACGGCCTGCTCGCCGATCTCGGCCACATCGCCGCGGCCTCATCGGTGTGGATCGATCTCGACACCGCCCTCATACCGGTACCCGCGCGGATAAGCGCCGCCGCCGCGGCACTGGGCGCGGATCCATTCGACTGGGTGCTGACCGGCGGGGACGATCACGCACTCGTCGCCTGTGTCGCCCCCGGCACGGAACTGCCGGCGGGCTGCACGGTGATCGGGCGTGTCCTGAACGAGCGGCCCACCGGCGCCGGCACGCGCCACCACGGCGTCCTCGTCAACGGCCGGGACCAGCACGACCAGCCCGGCTGGGACCACTTCGCCTGATCCGAACCGGTAGGCACGTACCTCGGCGTCGATCCGGACACGGTGCTCGGCGACGCTGTCCCCGCGGGGCGCCGGGCCCGCACCTCATTCCAGGTGAACGGCACGGCCCTACCTCCAATCACAGCCTGGACGACGGCCCGCCGTCCCCCGAAACCGGGCGAGCACCGGTAGGACGGTCGCCCGCAAGGCTGTTTGGACGTCCTCGGACGATCCCTCGGCCGAGACGACGACGAACGACGACGCCTCCGGCAGGGAGCGGTACGCCTCGTCGAAGGCGACGAGGTAGCCGAGTTCCTCACGGTCGCGTCCACGCTGCTCCACCCGCCGCTGCGCGAGCCCGGCGGGGACGGACAGATAGCAGACCAGGTCAGGCGCAGGGAACCGGCGGAACGCGCCACGCACTCGACGTTCGCCACGATCGCCGCGGGCACGCATGATCGCATACTGACAGTAGGCGTAGCGGTCCATCACCGCGACGCGGCCGGTCAGCCAGGAAAGCGCGAGCGCCCGGCTGACCGCCACCCAGCGCATGGAAGCCTCGACCGCGACGTAGGCGCGGCGGCCGAACAGCGCCTGCCCGTCAGCACGGTCGAGCCGTCGCGCCAGCGCATCCCAGATCGGGCGACCGCCGGCGTTCTCGAAGTAGCGGGCCGGCACACCCTGTCCGTTCAACCAGACCGCGAGCCGCCTGGCCTGGGTCGTCTTGCCCGACCCGTCCACCCCGAGCAGAGCAATGATCGGCCGGCGTCGCACCCGACAAGCGTAAGCAAGGTGGTCGCCGAAGCATTGGCGAGACGGCGCACTTCGTTTGACAGGCCCAGTATCTCCGGGGCCGTGTCTTCCCGGCACATTCCCGAACCCCCAGCCCCCGCCACCTACCACCTACCGACCACCTACCGAGGGTTTCCCGTGGGGGGTCCCGGGGGGGCTCGGCCCCCCGACCAACATCCCACAAGCCCCTCCGGGAAGCCCCGCCAAAAGCGGGGCGAACACGCCAAACCAGGATTGTGGGTGCCGGCCCGCCAGGTCGCCTCACGGCGTGATGTCGCACGTAGCGACTCAATATGGGTCCGGGGGCCATGATACGGACCGGCACTGCTTATCCTAACGCGGCACTGCGCCCTCCTGTTCCCCTCCGTTACAACTGACGGGTGAGGACGAGCGTCCCGACGTCGTCGACGGTGCCCGTCCAGCCGGGGCGGAGCAGACAGGTCGCCTCGGCGAACTCGACCACCGCCGGGCCTGCGACGACGTCACCGACGCCGAGCGCGGCGCGCGGGACCACGTCGACGTCCTGCCACGCACCGTCCAGCCAGGCCTGCCGGCGTCCGCGCCGAACGGTCGGGTCGGCGGGTGGGGCCACCGGGACGGGACGTGGGCCGCGCACGGTCACCACCAGGCGCACCGCCACGGTCTCGATCTCACGCTCCGGCGCGATGTGCCCGTATCTGCGCAGATGCTCGGCTTCGAAGGCGACACGCACGGCCTGGGCCATCGAGGCGGCGCCGACCGCGTCCCCGGCCTCGGCCTCCCGCAGCTCGGCGTCCTCCGGCTCGGCGACGTCGATGGTCAGCTCGTGGGACTGGCCCGCGTACCGGCAGTCGACGCGCCGCTGGAGCACGGCCGGCGATTCCTCCGACGCCTGCCCCGGCTCGGCGGACGCAGCCGCATCCGTGGCCGTGGCCGTGGTCGTGGTCGTGGTCGTGGTCGTGGCAGCGTCTGCGTCCGCGGTCGCGTCCGCGGCCAGGTCGGCGAAGGCGCGGGCGAGATCGACCTCGCCGAGCCGGCCGATCAGCGGGCGGGCATGGTCACGCCGGACGTCCCCGATCGCCAGCCCCAGCGCCGACAGCACCCCGGCGGCCAGCGGGACCAGCACCCGGGACATGCCGAGTTCCTCGGCCAACGCGCAGGCGTGCGTCCCACCGGCCCCACCGAAGGCCACCAGCACCAGCTCACGCGGGTCGATGCCGCGTTCGACGGAGACGACCCGCAGCGCCCGGGTCATCTCCGCGTCGGCGACGGCCACCACCCCGGCGGCGGCCTGTGCCGGGGTGAGGCCCAGCTCGGCACCGAGCCCGCTCAGCGCCGCTTCGGCCGCTGCCCGGGAGAGCGTGACCTCGCCACCGAGTCCCGCGCCGTCGGCGAGGTAGCCCAGATAGAGGTCGGCGTCGGTGACCGTCGGCCGGGTGCCGCCGCGCCCGTAGCAGGCCGGGCCGGGGTCGGCTCCCGCCGAACGCGGGCCGACCCGCAGGGCGCCGCCGGCGTCCGCCCAGGCGATCGAGCCGCCGCCCGCGCTGACCGAGTGGACGTCCACCGTGGGCAGCATGATCGGCACCCCGGCGAGCACCGACTCGGACGTGGTGAGCGCCCGCCCGCCGAGCACGGGCGCGACATCGGTCGACGTCCCGCCCATGTCAAAGGTCAGCAGGTCACGGACGCCGGAGAGGCCGGCGACGTAGGCGGCGCCGACGACGCCCCCGGCCGGGCCGGACAGCACACAGCGGGCGGCGTGCCCGGCCGCCTCGGCGAGCTCGGTGACACCGCCCGACGACTGCATGATCATGGGGACGGTGAGCGACCGCCGCGCGCACCGGTGCTCCAGGCGCCGCAGATAGGTGGAGAGTCCGGGGGTCAGATAGGCGTCCGCGACAGCCGTGGTGAAGCGCTCGTATTCGCGGAACACCGGCAGCACCTCGCTGGAGGCGACCACCGTGATGCCCGGCAACCGCCGCCGCAGCGCCGTGGCGACGGCCTGTTCATGGGCGGGGAAGGCGAAGGAGAACAGCAGGCAGACGGCGACCGCCGCGAGGTCGGGGACGGCCGCCACCTCCTCGACGACCCGGGCGACGTCCTCGTCGCGCAACGGCTCGATCACCCCGGTCGGCCCGCACCGCTCGGCGACGGTGAAGCGCAGCTCGCGCGGGACGAGGCTGGGCGGGCGGTCCCTGGTCAGGTCGTAGAGGGACGGCCTGTTCTGCCGGCCGATCTCGATCACGTCCCGGAAGCCCCGTGTGGTCACCAGCGCGGTGCGGGCCCCGGCGCGTTCCAGCAGCGTGTTGGTGGCCACCGTGGTCCCGTGGGCGAAGGTGCCGACCTGTGTCGGGGCGAGGCCGGCCGCGGCCACCGCGGCCAGCACCGCGTCGGACGGGTCGGTGGGAACGGACGGCACCTTGGCGAACCGCACCCCACCGTCCGGATCCACCGCCACCAGATCGGTGAAGGTGCCGCCGACATCCACTCCGAGCCGGACCCGCTCGCCGGACGGCTCCTGGTGATCGGGCACTCGGCCTCCTGCTTCCCTGACTTCCGACGGCGTCCCTGACATGCTGGCGCCCTGGCCGGCCGGTGGCAGCAGCGGCCACCCAGAGCACTGATTACCCAGAGCAACAACGTGAAGCGGTACCGGGCGGCCGGTAAGGCTGAGCCGGCACCAGGTACGGAACCACCTGTTGGGTCTTCGTGTGACCTCGCGCGCAGCGCCGAAGGCCGGCGGGGAATCGCGTGGACAACCCGCCTTTGCCAGCGGCACAGGCGAGATCGCCATCGGGCCGAGCCAGTGGATCGTGGCGCCGGCAGGAGGCGATCAGCCCTGACACAACGGGACGAATGTGACGCGACGCCGGGGAGGGCAGCTTCGGGGTGTCCGTCCACAGCGGGTAATCTGAGCAGACGGTAGCGAAGGGCCTGCGAACAGGCTGAGATGTACACCGTGGATAGAGGCGATTGGCTCCGTGACAGCACCGACGGTACCCGCGTCAGAACCTGACTTCGGCCCTAACGAGTGGCTGGTCTTCGAGATCTACCAGCAGTATCTCGAGGACCCGGAGAGCGTCTCCCCCGAATGGCGCGAGTTCCTCTCCGACTACCGCCCCGCGAACCCGGCTGCCGGGAACGCGCAGGCGAGCGGTGCCACCGTCCCCAGTCCCGCGTCAACGCCGACGCCTTCGACCCCCTCCGCTCCGGCTGCCACCGCGAGCGTGGCACCGGTCACGGCGCCACCGGCACCGGCACCGGCGCCTGCCGCCGCGAGCGCGAAGCCGGCATCCGCGCCGGCCAAGCCCGCCGCCGCGGTCGCCGCCGGGGAGCGCACCCCGTTGCGCGGCGCGTCCGCCCGGGTGGTCTCCAACATGGAGACCTCGCTGCACGTCCCGACCGCGACGTCCGTGCGTGCGGTGCCGGCGAAGCTGCTGGCCGACAACCGCATCGTCATCAACCGGCACCTGGCCCGGTCCAGCGGCGGGAAGATCTCCTTCACCCATGTGATCGGCTACGCCATGGTGAAGGCCCTGATCGACCACCCGGCGATGAACGCGTCCTACGCCGAGATCGACGGCAAGCCGACGCTCGTTCAGCCGGAGCACATCAACCTCGGTCTCGCCATCGACCTGGTCACGCCCAAGGGGCGCCAGCTCGTCGTCGCCGCGGTGAAGAAGGCCGAGACCCTCGACTTCAGCCAGTTCTGGCTGGCGTATGAGGACCTCGTCCGCCGCGCCCGCACGAACAAGCTGACCATGGACGACTTCACCGGCGTCACGATCAGCCTGACCAACCCCGGCGGCATCGGGACGGTGCACTCCGTCCCGCGCCTCATGGAGGGTCAGGGCACCATCATCGGCGTCGGCGCCATGGAGTATCCGGCCGAGTTCCAGGGTGCCTCCGAGCAGACCCTGACGAAGCTCGCGATCTCCAAGATCATGACGCTGACCAGCACCTACGACCACCGGATCATCCAGGGCGCGCAGTCCGGCGAGTACCTGCGGCGCATCCACCAGCTGCTGCTGGGCGCCGACGGGTTCTACGACGAGATCTTCGCCTCGCTGCGCGTCCCCTACGTGCCGATCCGATGGCTGCCCGACATCTCCGCCCACCACGAGGGCGACCTCGACCACGGCGCCCGGGTGATGGAGCTCATCCACGCCTACCGGGTGCGTGGTCACCTGATGGCCGACACGAACCCGCTCGAGTTCGCCATCCGCAGCCACCCCGACCTGGACATCATCGGCCACGGCCTGACTCTGTGGGACCTCGACCGCGAGTTCGCGGTGGGTGGTTTCGCCGGGCAGCGCACGATGCGGCTGCGTGACATCCTCGGCGTCCTGCGTGACTCCTACTGCCGCCGGGTCGGCATCGAGTACATGCACATCCAGGAGCCGGAGGAGCGCACCTGGATCCAGGCCCGGGTGGAGCGCTCCGCCGAGCGGCCCGACCCGGCCGAGCAGCTGTACGTGCTGGAGCGCCTCGGCGCCGCCGAGGCCTTCGAGTCGTTCCTGCAGACCAAGTACGTCGGCCAGCGCCGGTTCTCGCTGGAGGGCGCCGAGTCGACGATCCCGCTGCTGGACGAGATCCTCGGCCGGGCGGCGGAGGCCAGGCTCGACGAGGTCGTCATCGGGATGGCGCACCGCGGGCGGCTCAACGTGCTCGCCAACATCGTCGGCAAGTCGTACCGGCAGATCTTCGACGAGTTCGAGGGCTACGTCGACCCGCAGACCGCGCACGGCTCGGGTGACGTCAAGTATCACCTGGGTGCCGACGGCGTCTACACCGACCAGGAGGGGCGCACCGTCCCCGTCTCGGTGGTCGCCAACCCGTCGCACCTGGAGGCCGTCGACGGCGTCCTCGAAGGTGTCGCCCGCGCGAAGCAGGACGTCCTGGACAAGGGCTTCGAAGGCTTCACGGTGCTGCCGGTGCTGATCCACGGTGACGCCGCGTTCGCCGGCCAGGGTGTGGTCGCCGAGACGCTGAACCTCTCCCAGCTGCGCGGCTACCGCACCGGTGGCACCGTGCACGTGGTCATCAACAACCAGGTCGGCTTCACCACGTCACCGACGTCCAGCCGGTCCTCGGTCTACGCGACCGACGTGGCGCGCATGGTGCAGGCGCCGATCTTCCACGTCAACGGGGACGACCCGGAGGCGTGCGTCCGGGTGGCGGCGCTGGCGTTCGCCTACCGGCAGGAGTTCAACAAGGACGTCGTCATCGACCTGGTCTGCTACCGCCGGCGGGGTCACAACGAGATGGACGAGCCGTCCTTCACCCAGCCGCTGATGTACGACACGATCGCCTCCAAGCGTTCGGTGCGCAAGGTCTACACCGAGGCCCTGATCGGCCGTGGGGACATCACCCGCGACGAGGCCGAACACGCGATGAAGAGCTACCGGGCCGAGCTGGAGAAGGCGTTCTCCGAGACCAGGGAGACCACGACCCGGCCCACGCCGCAGCCGCGGATCGTCACCACCCCGGCCGAGGCCGCCGCAGCTGCCGCAGTCACCACCGCAGTGTCGCTCGAGACCGTCAAGAAGATCGTCGACACCCAGGTCAATCTGCCGGACGGCTTCGTCGTGCACCCGCGCCTGCGGCCGCAGATCGAACGCCGCCCGCAGATGGTCGAGACCGGGGCCATCGACTGGGCGCTCGCCGAGATGATCGCGTTCGGCAGCCTGCTGCTGGGCGGCACCTCGGTGCGGCTCACCGGCCAGGACAGCCGCCGCGGCACCTTCGGCCAGCGGCACTCCGTGCTGGTCGACCGCTACACCGCGGAGGACCACACGCCGCTGCGCACCCTGCGCAACGATGACGGGTCGCGGGTCGGCACCTTCTACACCTACGACTCGCTGCTCTCCGAGTTCGCCGCGATGGGGTTCGAATACGGCTACTCGGTGGCCCGGGACGACACCCTGGTGCTGTGGGAGGCGCAGTTCGGCGACTTCGCCAACGGCGCACAGTCGATCATCGACGAGTTCATCTCGGCGGGTGAGGCGAAGTGGGGCCAGCGTTCCTCACTGACCCTGCTGCTGCCGCACGGGTACGAGGGCCAGGGGCCGGACCACTCCTCGGCCCGCATCGAGCGCTTCCTCTCGCTGTGCGCCGACGGCAACATGACCGTCTCCGCCCCGTCCAGCCCGGCCAGCTACTTCCACCTGCTGCGCCGGCAGGCGCTGTCACCGGTGCGCCGGCCGCTGATCGTCTTCACGCCGAAGTCGATGCTGCGCCTGAAGGCGGCCGCCTGCACTGTCGAGGAGCTCACCGGCGGAGCCTGGCAGCCGATCATCGACGACGCTTCGGTCAGCGACCCGGCCAGCGTGCGGCGGGTGCTGCTGTCGGCCGGCAAGGTCTACTACGACCTCGCCGCCGCCAAGGAGAAGCGCAACGACGCCCAGCGCTTCGCCCTGCTGCGCGTCGAGCAGCTCTACCCGACCCCCGGGCCGGAGCTCGCCGCACTGCTGAGCAGGTACCCGAACGTGACCGACCTCGTCTGGGTCCAGGAGGAGCCGGCGAACCAGGGCGCCTACCCGCACATGGCGCTGAACCTGCCCGAGTCGCTGCCCGAGGGTCTGCGGCTGCGGCGGGTCTCGCGGCGGGCCTCGGCCGCCCCGGCCTCCGGCTCGTCCCGGGTGCACGAGCGGGAGCAGGCAGCTCTCGTCGAGGCGGCCTTCAGCGACTGACGCCTGACCGTGCCACTGCGGCCGCCTGGCGCCAGGCGGCCGCAGTGCACGATCGGCGCGGCTCCGACCCGCCAGCCTGCTGCGGCCGCAGCACCTGAGCTGGTCCGCGGCAGGCGACCGGGCGGCTACATAGCAGCAAGCGTACGCACAGCGGCGCATAGCAGGACACGCGACGACAGCGACCCAAGCCGGCGGTGGGCCGGGCCCTGACTGCCACGGGCCCGGCCCACCGCCGGATCTCGTTTCCGCGACCTTGCACGGCTCCGCGACTCGTACGACCCGATACCGTCCAGGCATGTACTTCACCGACCGTGGCATCGAGGAGCTCGCCAACCGGCGCGGCGAGGAGTCGGTGTCCTTCGAATGGCTCGCGGACGCGCTGCGCACCTTCGTCGACCTGCACCCGCAGTTCGAGGACGCCGTCGAACAGCTCGCGACCTGGCTCGCCCGGCCCGACGAGGACCCCGACCTCTAGCGCCGCACCCGCGCTGCGCCCGCCGCACCGCTCCCGGAGAACCCGGCCTAGACACTAGACGGTGAGGACGAGCTTGCCGAACACCTCGCCCTGAGCGAGACGTTCGAACGAGGCTCGTGCGTCCGCGAGCGGGCGGACATCGTCGACCAGCGGGCGGGTGCCGGTGCGGTCCAGAAGGCTCACCAGGTCGGCCAGCTCGCCGCGGGTGCCCATCGTCGACCCGACCACCGAGAGCTGGAGAAAGAAGATCCGGTTCAGCTCCGCCGGCGGGTTCGGCCCGCTGGTCGCCCCGGAGCAGACGATCCGGCCGCCCGGGCGCAGCGAACGCACCGAATGCGACCAGGTGGCGGCACCGACCGTTTCGATCACCGTGTCGACACGGGCAGGCAGACGCTCCCCCGTCGCGACCGCGAGGTCGGCGCCGAGATCGAGCGCACGGCGGCGCTTGGCCTCGTCCCGCGAGGTGACGAAGACGGTGTGCCCGACCGCCTTACCGATCATCAGGGCCGCCGTCGCCACCCCGCCGCCGGCCCCCTGGACCAGCATCGTGCCACCGCCGCTCGCGGGCAGGCCCGAGCGGCTGACCACCATGCGGTAGGCGGTCAGCCAGGCGGTCGGCAGGCAGGCCGCCTCCTCCCACGACAGCGACGCCGGTTTCGGGACGAGATTCGCCCGTGGGACGGCCACCTGCTCGGCGAGTGTTCCCGGATGCAGCTCGGAAAGCAGCGTCCGGGACGGGTCCAGGGTCTCGTCGCCGCCGCCCCGGGCCGGGTCGCCGATGACCGCGTGGACGATGACCTCCGCACCGTCGGCGCTGACCCCGGCGGCATCGCAGCCCAGGATCATCGGCAGCCGCTCGGCGGGCAGGCCGACACCGCGCAGGCTGAAAAGATCGTGATGGTTGAGCGCGGCGGCCCGCACCGAGACCGTGGTCCAGCCCTCCGGGACCACCGGCGCGGGCTGATCACCGACGCGCAGGCCTGAGAGCGGGTCGTCTGGGTTGATCGCGACTGCGGCAGCGGCAAGCACGAGCCCGACCCTATTGCGCCGGTGACGCCTGGCGCTCGGACGCTCCGTGCCCTCTCGGTGCCTCGGAGTTCGTCCGGGTTCGGGCGGCTTCAGCCCGCACCCGACGAGCCTCCGCGCAGCCCGGCGGCCCGTGGCCGCACGTTCCGTTGGCCCCGGCCGTCGCGCCGACCCCGCGGATGTGTTGAACTCAGTCCCGTGGCAACACAGGGAGGAACGCCGGCTGCGGTCGGCCGTGACGGGGGCGGTCGCCGATTCGGCTGGCGTCGGCATCGGCCGGTGCCAGCCCCCGAGCCGCCGATGACGCTCGCGACCGACGGCGACCGGATCATCATCGTCCCGTCGGCGGATTTTGTGTGCTGCTCCTACAAGGGCTGCGGCGCGCTGCGCCCGCTGGCCGAGGTGAACGAGAACCGGCCCTGTCTGGGCTGCGGCCGGGTCTGACCGTTCCAGGCCAGGTCCCGGCCGCTCGGCTGGGCCCTGCCGGCCAGCCAGCGGCCCTGGCAGGGGCCTGCGAGCCGGCTCCCTGACAGGGCCTGCAGCCGGCCGGAGGCGAGTGTGGCCGCCGAGGGCGGGAAACCCTCGGCGGCCATCCTCAGGTTCGCCTGGTCAGCGGCGTGCGACTCCGTCGGCACGGGCCGCGGCGGCCACCGCCGCCGAGACCGCGGGGGCGACCCGCGCGTCGAAGACGCTCGGGATGATGTTGTCCTCGCTGAGCTCGTCGGCGATCACATCGGCGAGCGCCCGGGCGGCCGCCAGCTTCATCCCCTCGGTGACCCGGCTCGCGCGGACATCCAGCGCACCGCGGAACACCCCGGGGAAGGCCAGGACGTTGTTGATCTGGTTGGGGTAGTCGCTCCGGCCGGTCGCGACGATGCGGGCGTACTTGTGCGCGACCTCGGGGTCGATCTCGGGGTCGGGGTTCGCCATCGCGAAGATGATCGCCTCCGGCGCCATCGTCGCCACGACCTCCTCGGGCACCTTGCCGGCGGAGAGGCCGAGGTAGACGTCCGCACCGGCGAGGGCCTCGTTGATCGAGCCCTGCTTGCCGGCCTTGTTCGTGTCCGCGGCGAGCGCGGCCTTGATCGGCGTCAGGCCATCGCGGCCGGCGTAGATCATGCCGCGGCTGTCACCGACGGCGATGTCACCGATCCCCGCCGCGAGCAGGATGCGGGTCACGGCGATCCCGGCGGCGCCCGCCCCCGACACCACGGCCCGCAGGTCCGAGAGGTTCCGGCCGGTGAGCCGCGCGGCGTTCTCCAGCGCGGCGAGCGCCACGATCGCGGTGCCGTGCTGGTCGTCATGGAAGACGGGGATGTCGACGCGCTCCTGGAGCAGCGCCTCGATCTCGAAGCAGCGCGGCGCCGAGATGTCCTCCAGGTTGACACCGCCGAAGCCCGGGGCGAGCCTCGCGACGGTGTCGACGATCTCCTCGACGTCGGTGCAGTCGAGGCAGATCGGCACCGCGTCCACGCCGCCGAAGTGCTTGAACAGCGCGGCCTTGCCCTCCATGACCGGCAGCGCCGCGGCGGGCCCGATGTCGCCGAGGCCGAGCACAGCGGTTCCGTCGGTCACAACGGCGACCGTGTTGGCACGCCAGGTGTAATCGTCAGCCAGTGCCGGCGCCTCGGCGATCGCCATGCACACCCTGGCCACGCCTGGCGTGTAGGCGAGGGAGAGGTCTTCACGGTTGTTCAGCGGCGCGGTCAGGCCGATCCCGATCTTTCCGCCCCGGTGCAGCGCGAAGGCGGGATCGTCGTCGGAGGGGCGCGGGCTCGGCCCGTCGAAGCCCGGCGACACTGCCGGCGACTGCGGCGAGGCCGTGCCCTGGACCGGGGCGGCGATGGACTGGTCGAGGGTCGTGTGGTCGGTCGTTGCGGTCACGAAAGGGGCTCCTCGGACAAGCCACGGCGGTACCGTCCGGCGAACGGTGTCACTGCCCGGACGTGGCTAGGACGTTCCCGGGACCCCGGCGAAGATCACGCGTTCGCGGGGCGGCGGGCCTTGCGCTGTCGCCTCGGCGTGTGAGGCGGCTGGTTGTGCCACATGTCTGCGGCGGGGGTGGCCCGGCGCAGCTTCCAATATGGCACGTGCAGCGCCCCGAGCCCGGCTGTCTGGTTCGCCACCGACCGGCCATGGATGTCTCCTGCGCGAAACCGACAGACGTGAACCGAGGCCACCGACGTAGCGTGCTCGTGACATGACTGTGCTTGTAGGCGTCTCGGGCGGCACGCGACACCGTCGCGCGCCGCGGCGACAGGCCGCCCGGCGACGGTACCTGTCGCCCATCCGACTCGATTCGGGCCGGTCACGAGCATCACAACCGCCACCGGTCCGGCACACCCGGCGCGGTGGCGACGCCGCCGCCGGCCTTCTCGGCGCCGCCGCGAGCCTCATCCGGCGGGCCGGGGAACACGCCATCTGATCACGATGGAACCGTGAGACGGACATCACGGCGCAGGTCACGAATCACCTCATGCCCGGAACCAATCGCGATGTTCAGACCAGTCGCGATGCCCGGAACCGGTCGTGGCCGCGCCCGTGCCGGGTTCCGGAGGCCACCGCACCAGGGCCCGGAGACCACCGCACCAGATTCCGGAGGCCACCACACCAGGCCCGGCAACCGACCGGATCGCCGGGAGAGACCGCGCCGCGGCCGCACGCCTTCCCCGTCGCCAGGCCTCCCGCCACCCATGTCATCCGGGTTTCCCAATCGGGCCGAAAGCCCGGGCGCATCGGCGGGGCTGATTCCGGTGCGTTTCCTGCTTGTTTCCCGTCGAGACAGCCCAATGATCACGGGTTCGCGACACACGCAGCACAGATGAATCGTGAGACGATTCACGCTCGCACAAATGTTGTTCGTCCGTGGATTGGTGGAGTGCGGGAGGCGACACAAAGAGGATCCAGGAACAGGTCCAGCGTCAACACCGTAACCCCCCGTACGGCGCGGCGACATATTTCGGGAGATCCCCGACAACCCGCGGTCAAGATGATAACCAAAGGTGTCATCTCGTTCACCCAGAGCACGCCTTCCCGGACGAGCGTCACGAGGAATCGGCGAGCTAAACCTAGTAGCGTATGTTCTCGTGGAGGTCACCGAGCTGCCGATAGCCGATACCTGGTTGTTCACCCCGCGCAAGCACTCCGACCCTCGCGGGACATTCCTCGAATGGTTCCGCACCGACGCGCTGGAATCAGTGGCCGGGCACCGTCTCGAACTCGCCCAGGCGAACGCGAGCGTCAGCCGCGCGGGAACTCTGCGCGGAGTGCACTACGCCCAGGTGCCGCCCAGCCAGGCAAAGTACGTGACCTGCGTGAGTGGTCGCGTTCTGGACTGTGTGGTCGACATACGGCTCGGCTCGCCGACCTTCGGCGCGCACGCGGCCGTCATCCTCGACGACGTCGACCGCCGCGGGCTGTACATCGCGGAAGGCCTCGGGCATGCCTTCATGGCCCTCACCGACAACGCGGTGATCACCTATCTGTGCTCGGCCCCCTACACGCCGGCCCGTGAGTACGGGATCAACCCACTCGACCCCGACCTCGACCTGCCCTGGCCACCCGACATCACGCCGCTGCTGTCCGAGAAGGACGTCGCGGCGCCGAGCCTGTCGCAGGCCGCCGCCGCCGGAATCCTTCCCGACTACGCCGACTGCAGGGCCTTCTACGAATCGCTGCGCCCGCTCGGCAGCGGCGTCGGCCGCGCCTGAACCAGCCACGCGCCCGGCCGGCAGACCACCTCCGCGGCCCCAGAACGGCCCCGGCGGCTCCGACCTGCCCCACCACGGCAGCCCCGCACCACGACCGTGGCCGCGCCACGACCGTGGCCGCGCCACGACCGTGGCCGCGCTACGACTGTGGCCGCACGAAGACAGGTCACGAAGACAGGTGCCGTACTAGGGCAGCGGCCGCACGCGGCGACGGCGCAACGGACGTGGCCGCGGCCAGTACCGAGCGACCACCCGGCCCAGGATGTCGGTGGCCGCGACCATGCCGAACGTCGCGCTGTCGGTTCCGACCCCCACGTTGTCCGAACGCAGCCACCAGGAACCGTCCGGGTCCGCGAACTCGGCCCGTTTGATTCCGAGTCCTCGTTCCGGCAGCCGGGCGACCACCACGTCTCCCGGCCTGGGTGGCGCTCCCCACAACACGAGGCACGCGTCGCCATCGCGCAGTGTCGGACGCATGGACTCGCCGCGAACGGACACCGCCCGCGGAGAAATGCTCGGCCTCACAGGGGTAGGTTGCCAGAAGGCGGAAAACCGGGTCCACGAGCTGCACATCCGCGACCCGGATCCCGCGATCGCACCCACCCGGGCCGGCCTGTCCCGCTGTACGGAGGACACGGCCGCCCTGGGGCGACCTGAGACCCGAGGCGTACAGAGAGGAAGCGGAATGAGCCTGCTCAAGCCCGCCATCAGCGTCAACGCCCACTGCGACCTGCCCTGCGGCGTCTACGACCCCGCGCAGGCGAAGGTCGAGGCCCAGTCGGTCAAGGCCATCCAGGAGAAGTACCAGGGCAACACCGACCCCGAGTTCCGGGCCCGCGCGCTGGCCATCAAGGAGGAGCGCGCGGAGCTCGTCAAGCACCACCTCTGGGTGCTCTGGACCGACTACTTCAAGCCGAACCACATCGAGAAGTACCCGCAGCTGCACGATCTGTTCTGGAAGGCCACGAAGGCCGCCGGCGCCGCCGGTGCGAAGGGCTCGGTCGACCCGGCCCAGGGCCAGCAGCTCCTGGACCTGATCGACGAGATCTCGACGATCTTCTGGGAGACGAAGGCCGCCGCCTGACGGTCACCCGACCAGCACGACGGACGTCCCCGCCGGAGGCACACAACGCCACCCGGTGGGGACGTCCCACGTCCAGGCCCTTCGGTGGACCTCGCCACACCCGCCCAGCCCCGTGCCTGCCATCTGACGCCACCTGACGCCACCTTCGGAGCCGACATGATCAGAGCAGCGCAGCGCGCGGACGTCGCTGCCGTTCTGGCCCTGGTCCATGGCCTCGCCGCCTATGAGCGGGAACCGGACGCCGTGTCGATGACCGACGAGGATCTCGCCACCGCGCTGTTCGGCGACCCGCCCGCGGCGTACTGCCTGGTCGCCCTCGACGCCGGCGCGGTCGTGGGGTGCGCGCTGTGGCACCCGACCTTCTCGACCTGGACCGGCAAGGCCGGCATGTACCTGATCGACCTGTTCATACGACCCGAGCACCGCCGCCATGGGCACGGTCGGGCCCTGCTCGCGGAACTGGCCCAGCTCTGCGTCCAACACGGGTACCAGCGCCTCGAATGGGCTGTGCTGGACTGGAACACCCCCGCACACGCCTTCTACCGGTCGGTGGGGGCGGCACCCACCTCCGAGTGGACCACCTGGCGCCTGGATGCCGCCGCGATCAACGCGCTGGCCGGCCCGCGCCGGTCCCCCGATATCGGCTGACATGCCCTTTCGCCGGCCGAGCCGGTCATCCAGGACTCGCACCCGTATCACCCCGGCTGGCCGCCCATCCACGCTGACCTGTCGGCCGGCCGGCATCCGGCCGAGCCGCGCGGATGAATTCCCAGTTGGCCGAGTATGAATCGGCCATCCGCGACCAGTCGGACCCCAGGCGGCGCGTTCTGATCACCCGACCTGCGACACCCCAGGGAGGCTGGGTACGGTGGTGAACCACGGGAGGCCGCGCCAGATGTTCCTCCCGGGCAGAACCATCAGCAGGACCATCATCGGAGTACCGCCCCGCGGAACGGGGCATGGGTCAGCACCGGAGTGTCGTCCGGAAACGGACACGGCGCCCCGGATGACATGACTGGTCGCGGCGACGGCGCCCGGCACGACGACATACATCATCGACGAGGACCTTCCTCGCACGACCCGGGCTCTTGGGGGTAGGAACGTGAATCCGACGCCTTCTACCGGCGGCGCGGAGAACTCCGACGGCATCTCGGGCGAAGCCACCCACCAGGGTGGCCCGCACGACGTCGTCCAGCTCACCCTGCCCGCCGCGAGCGCCTATCTGACCGTCCTGCGGACGGCCACGGCGTCCCTCGCGGCCCGCTTGGACTTCACTCTCGACGACATCGAGGATCTTCGTATCGCGGTGGACGAGGCCTGCGCACTGCTGCTCGTCTCCGCTGTTCCCGGTTCGTCGCTGGAATGCAGATTCGCCCTGGAACCTGGCGTTATGAAGGTCCTGGTCACAGTCGAAAGCCTGGACGGCGAGCCGCCGTCCAGGGAGACGTTCGCCTGGACGGTCCTGACCGCGCTGGCCGGTGACGTCTCCAGCTCGACGGGCCCGGGTTCCCGGGTCAGCATTGCCCTTCAGAAGCGTCGCGGCGTCCGGGCCGACCTGGGTGAGCCCCCGGCCGGGCACGTACGCGGCTCAGGCGCGGCCTCCGCAGCGGCCCTCGGCGACACGGTAGGCACGTTGTGACTTCAGCCGGCAGAACACCCACCACACCTCGATCAGCGCCCGCGGGCCACGCGGGCGGCCTCGATTCCGCGGGCGCGGGCGACCCCGTCACCGCGATCAGCCAGCGCAGCGCCGACGACGTCGCCGGCGTGACCGCGCTGTCCGGGGCGGGAACCGACCGCGGCGGCCTCGGCCACGCCGAGCCAACCGTCGGCCCACGCTCCGAGCGCGGGTCCGCGGCAGGCGGGCCACCCGCCTCGGAGGCGTCGACGGCCTCGGCCCTCGGCGAGCAGGCCCATCCGGACGACGCCGTCGACGCGGCCGGGCCAGCCGGCCCGGGCGGGTCGGACGAATCCGGTTCAGCCCGGTCGGATGCCGAACCGGGTTCGGACTCGGATTCGGATGGATCCGACAGCTCCGAGCGGTCCGGCAGCACCTCGCCGGACCGGGTCCGGGCCCGCCTCCTGTTCGCCCGCCTGGTCTCCCTGCCCGAGGGCGACCCCGAGCGGGCGGCGCTGCGCGACCAGCTCGTCCGCATGCACCTACCGCTGGTCGAATACCTCGCTCGTCGGTTCCGAAACCGCGGCGAGCCGCTCGACGACCTGGTGCAGGTCGCGACGATCGGCCTCATCAAGTCGGTGGACCGGTTCGATCCGGAGCGTGGCGTCGAGTTCTCGACCTACGCGACGCCGACGATCGTCGGTGAGATCAAGCGGCACTTCCGGGACAAGGGCTGGGCCATCCGGGTTCCGCGCCGGCTCCAGGAGCTGAAGCTCTCGCTGACGAAGGCGACCTCCGAGCTGTCCCAGTCGCTCGGCCGGTCGCCGACCGTCAGCGAGATCGCCCGCCATCTGGAGATGACCGAGGAGGAGGTGCTCGAGGGCCTGGAGTCCGCGAACGCCTACTCCGCGGTCTCGCTCGACGCACCGGACTCCGGCGACGACGAGGCCCCGGCTGTCGCCGACACCCTCGGGGTGCAGGACGAGTCCCTGGAGGGCGTGGAGTACCGCGAGTCCCTCAAGCCGCTCCTGGAGAAGCTGCCGCCGCGCGAGAAGCGCATCCTGCTGCTCCGCTTCTTCGGCAACATGACGCAGTCGCAGATCGCGAACGAGCTCGGGATCTCGCAGATGCACGTGTCCCGGCTGCTTGCCCGCACCCTGGCCCAGCTGCGCCGCGGGCTGCTGGAGGACGGCTGATCCGCAGCGCCGGCCGACCCCGGGCCCCGGGTCGGCTCAGGTCGACGTCCGCCTGGGCGCCCGCCGGCCACCATCCGGCGCATCGGCGGCCGGCTGATCGGCGTCATCGCCCGACCGGAAGTACCCGCCGCCAAGCCCCAGGGCGATGACGATGGTGATCGGCACCGCCACCAGCGGCACACCGTAGCCGTACAGGCCGCCCTGGAGCAGCCCCCAGGCAACAGGAAGACACAGGATCTGGGTCACGAGAGCCGGGGTCCGGAACCCCTCCCGCCCTCGGAACACTCCCCACGTGACGAGACCGAGGCAGGCCGCGCCCACCAGCGCCAGCAGCCCGCCGGTCTCCGCCCGCCCGACGTCGTCAATGTCGGACCCGAAGCCACGAACCACCAGCAGCACGCCGAGGCCGGCCAGAACCGCCGTCTCGATGCCTAGCAACGCCCCTGCCACGAGCACAGGCCGCGGCCTCGCGCGCGGCTCCGCCGCCGGCTCCGGCCCACGGCCGGACTCCCCCACGGCGCCACGGTTGGTACCCATCCGCCAAGATTACGTGCCGGACAGCGCCACACCCGGGCGCTGCGTCACGGCCGTCGGACGCACGGTGTGAGAGTTTTCCCTCCCCACTGCCCCGAATGTTTGCGCAGGCTACCGTATTCGTATGCACGGGCTGCTGGTCGTCAATCCGGTCGCGACCACGACTACCGAGCGGGTCCGAGACGTGCTCGCCACCGCTCTGACCGCGGACGTCGCCTTGGAGACGGTCGTCACCAAGGGGCGCGGCCACGGGGTGGAGCTCGGTGTCCACGCCCGTGAGCTGGGCGTCGACGTGGTGATCGTGCTCGGCGGTGACGGAACCGTCAACGAGGTCGTCAACGGCCTGGTCAGCAGCGGCCCGGCGAGCGACGGCCCCGCACTCGCCGTGGTGCCCGGCGGCAGCACCAACGTGTTCGCGCGCGCGCTCGGGTACTCCCCGTCGCCCGTCGAGGCGACCGGCGAGCTGCTCGCCGCGCTGCGCGAAGGCCGTTCCCGCGACGTCAGCGTCGGGCTGGCCCACTACGGCGACCAGCAGCGCTACTTCGCCTTCTGCCTGGGCATGGGCCTGGACGCCGATGTGGTGGCCGCGGTCGAACGCCGTCGCGAGAAGGGGCGCCGCAGCACGCCCGGGCTGTTCCTGCGCTGCGCACTCGCCGAGATGGTGAAGCGCACCGGGCGCTCCGGCCCGACCATCACGGTCACGGAGGCAGCCATCCCAGCCGACGGCGCCACACCGGCCGAGGGCGCCCCGGCGGCCGAGGGCACGGCGGACGACGCCGCTCCCGCCGAGGTGTCGCTGGCGATCGTGTGCAACACCCGGCCCTGGACCTACCTGAACAACCGGCCGGTAGCCGCGTGCCCCCAGGCGTCCTTCGACACCGGCCTGGACCTGGTGGGCCTGCGGCGGGCCCGGCTGACCAGCGTGGTGCGCACCGGCCTGCAGATGCTCGGCGACAATCCCGATCCGCACGGGCGCAACGTCTTCGGGCTCCATAACGCGTCGTCCATCACGCTGGACGCCGACCGCCCCGTCACGGTACAGATGGACGGTGAGGTACTCGGACTCTTCGAGTCCGTGGAGCTCGCCAACGAGGCGAGCGCGCTGCGGGTGATCGCCTGACGCGCGCTCAGCGCGCGCCCTTCCCCCGTCGGCCCCGCTGCCGTGGGGCCCACTGCCATCGGCTCCGTTGCCATCGGCTCGGTTGCCATCAGGCCCGCGACCATCAGGCCCACCGCCGGTCGGTTCTCCTCGCCCGAGCGCGCGGCGGATGGCGGTCGGGTCGTCGCAGATGATGGCGTCGACTCCGGCGTTCTGAAGCTCCAGCGCGGCCGCCGGGTCGGTGACCGTCCAGGTGACCAGCCGGATGCCGGCACGACGCGCCCGCGCCACGGCGTCCGGCGCACGGCGCACGGCGGACAGGTGCGCGTGCAGCTCCGTGTGGCCGGCCGCGCGGACGTAGGCGATCCCGCCACTGACCGACATGCGCGGCATTGTCAGAAACGCGGTCCCGACACCGATCCCGGCGTCCCGGACCGCCTCGATCGCGAACCAGTCGAAGGACGACACCGTGATCCCCGCCGCCGTGGCATCAGCGTGGCCGTCGCCCCTGGCGCGCAGGAGCTCGATCAGCGCCTGGGCCGTCCGCTCCCTCGGCGCGTCGAAGTCCGGCTGGCCCGGCTGGTTCTTGATCTCCAGAATGAGCCGCCCGCGGCCGCCCCAGGCGTCGAGCATCTCGGTGAGCGCGGGGATGCCCTGGCTGGCCAGCTCCCGCGTCGACCGGCGGATGACCGCACGCCCACCGAGGCCCCCCACACGCGGCAGCCGAGCGTCGTGCACGCACACCAGGTCACCGTCGGCGCTGCGGCGGACGTCCAGCTCGACTCCGTCCGCACCGGCTCGTAACGCGGCATCCACGGCCTCGACCGTGTTCTCCGGGCCGGGCGACCGGCTGCCACGATGCCCCAGAACCTCCATCGCTCCATCCTGCACGGAGGCACCCGCGATCGGTAGCCGGCGGCACGCCGGGCTGCCACGGCCCGCCTCAGGGCGCCGGTGAGCTCGATCTCAGTGGGCGCCGGCATCGTTCCCAGGAGTGGACGTGGTTCGAGGCGCAGACGCCTTGCACGGGCGGCCTATGCACAGCGAGAATCAACACCAAAGCGACAGCGTAGCACAGAATGACCAAGCGTCATGGTCCGGATTCACAAGATCAGCTAGCCTGGCAGCGACGCGCGGCGCCGAGTCACCCCACAACGGTCAGACATGATCCGGTAGGCCAAAAAGAGCTACAGGACAAGGGATTCTCTCCCCACGGCCAATCCTGGGTGAAGGGTCGGCTCAGCCGTGGTCCGCCCGTGTCCCTGGTGGACAGGTACCGGCCAGACCCGGTGTGAAGACGCATGCAGGTTCTTGCGCACCTGCCCGTTCCGGTGGGAGGGTGGCGAATGTCCGAGGTAGATGCACGTGCACCTGGGACCACGCGCATGCACTCGCACAAGCCCCGATCGTCACGCCCCAACCAGACATCCGAAATTTTCTTCCGGGACGCGACGCAACCAAGGCGGCTCACCGAGCGTCTGATGTGCAGTGTGGTCCGAGACGAGAGAGGGAGTAGTACGCATGGACTGGCGCCACCGCGCGCTCTGCCGTGACGAGGATCCCGAGCTCTTCTTCCCGATCGGTACGACCGGTCCGGCAGAACGCCAGGTCGAAGAAGCGAAGGCAGTCTGCAGGCGATGCGCAGTCACGAGTGACTGTCTCAACTGGGCTCTTGACACCGGGCAGGACTCCGGAGTCTGGGGCGGTCTCAGCGAGGATGAACGCCGGGCGCTCAAGCGCCAGGAACGCCTGCGAGTTCGCACCGCCTGAGCTCGGTAGCGCCCTGACCTGGGCGACACCGCGCCAGTCGGCGCCAGCACGGAACGCGCCTGCTTCGGGCAGGCCGACCACAACCAAACAATGATCTCTGACAGCCTCGACGTACACGGATGAGCTGGATCTCGCCCCCGGTGGGAGAGGTCGCCCGCGTCCGCTACCGAGGCGTGGTCCCCGCGCGCGCTCAGCGCGGGAGCCGCGAAGAGTAACACCATCGGCCGCTCTGTCCGCTGGTCCGCCGCAGTCGCCTGCACGGACACGGACGGAGCGGCCGAAAAATCTTTCTGGGCCACTTTCCCACCCGACGACCCCGCCGACGGAGACGACTCGACCAGCAGGCGTCGGCCGCGGACGGAGGTCACGGATCTGGGTGTACCCCGCCACGCAAGGCCCAAACACACGACTTCAAGAAAGTGGAATCGAAAGCAGCGCCTCGGTCCCCCGCTCCGGACCGGCCTGCAGCCGGATGGTTCCCCGCATCTCCCCGAGCACCAGCTGCCGCACGATCTGCAGCCCGAGCCGGGGCGAGTGCTCGAGCTGGAAGTCATCCGGCAGGCCCGCGCCGTCGTCGGCGATGACGATGTCGAGGCGGTCACCCTCACGCCGCACCCGGAGCTCGATCGCCCCCGAGGATCCGTCGAACGCATGTTCGACAGCATTCTGCAGAAGCTCCGAAAGCACAAGTGCCAACGGCGTGGCGAGTTCGCCGGGCAGCCGTCCGAACGACCCCGTCCGCCGCGTCGTAGCGCGTGTCCCGGTCGAGGCGAGGTCCACCGTCACCGAGGTGATCTGGTCCGCGATCTCGTCGAAGGGCACCGACTCGCCGAGGGTCTGGGAGAGCGTCTCGTGCACGACCGCGATCGAGGTGACCCGGCGCACGGACTCCCGCAGCGCGTCCCTGGCCTCGTCCGCCTTGGTACGCCGCATCTGCAGGCGCAGCAGCGCGGCCACCGTCTGCAGGTTGTTCTTGACCCGATGATGGATCTCGCGGATCGTCGCGTCCTTGCTCAGCAGCTGGGCCTCGCGGCGCCGCAGCTCCGAGACGTCCCGGACGAGGACCAGAACCTCCCGGATCGCGCCCGGGTACAGCGGGATCGCCCGCAGCAGCACCACCGTGCTGCCCACCTCCAGCTCGACCTCGACCGGCCGGCGCCGGCTGATCGCGTGCCACACCGCGGGTGTCGTCGCCGGCAGGTTCAGCGCCCGGTGCACGGTGCGCAGGTCCTCGCCGGTGACGTTCCCGGTGTAGCCGAGGCGTCGGTAGGCCGACAACGCGTTCGGGCTGGCGAAGATGACCTTGCCGGCGCCGTCCAGGCGCATCATCCCGTCGCCGACCCGCGGAGGCTCGGGCAGCTCCGCGGAGCCGCCCAGGAACGGGAACGCCCCCTCCGCGATCATCAGCGCCAGGTTGTTCGCCGCCTGCAGGTACGCGGACTCCAGCGCGCTCGGCGTGCGCGTCGTCGCGAGGTTGGTGTCGCGCGCCAGGACCGCGATCACCCGGTTGCCGTGCCGGACCGGAATCGCCTCGGTCCGAACCGGGACGCCACCGTCCCACTCGGGCTCGCCCTCCCGGGCGATGCGGTGCTCACGCCAGGCGTTCTGCACCACCCAGCGGTTGATGACGACGCTGCCCACCTCGTCGTTGTGGTACGCCGTCGGCCCGGTCGTCGGACGCACCTGGGCCACGACCTGGAACTCCATGCCACCGGCGTGACCCGCGCGTACCGAACCGGACCGTGCGGGCACGAGCAGTAGCAGGTCCGCGAAGGACAGGTCGGCCAGCAGCGCCCAGTCCGCGACGAGCGCGTGGAGATGGTCGATGTCGTCGTCGCTGAGATCGGTGCCCGCTCGCAGGGCGTCGGCCAGGGTTCCCACGGGACGCAGACTGCCAGACGCCCGCGGTGGCGTGCCGGGCGGCCGGGTCGGAATGCGTACGCTCGCCGACGTGATGCCCGAACACACCAGCTCCACGTCACCAGCCAGCCAGCCCGACGGACCCCCCGACGCCGATCCACTCGGCTGGCTGGCGGCGGCGGCACGGCAGCGATCCGAGGCCGGGCTGCACCGGGTCCTGCGCCCCCGGGCACCACGCCCGCGGCCGGGCGGCACTCCGGACGACACGCCGGGGGGCGCGGCGCCCGCGGCGCTGCCGGCGCAGGGCTCCCTGCAGCCTTGGACGGACGGCGACCTCCTGCTCGACCTGGCCGGCAACGACTACCTCGGGCTCGCCCGCCATCCCGCCGTTATCGAGGGTGGGATCGCGGCGTTGCGCGCGTTCGGCGCCGGGTCCACCGGCAGCCGCCTGGTGAGCGGCACCACGACGCTGCACGGCGATCTCGAGGCCGCGCTGGCCGAGCATCTCGGCTTCGCCTCGGCGCTGGTCTTCTCCTCCGGGTACGCCGCCAACCTCGCGATGATCACCGCGCTGACCGGCCCCGGCGACCTGGTGGTCTCGGACGAGCACAACCATGCCTCGCTGGTGGACGCCTGCCGGCTGTCCCGCGCCGACGTCGTGGTCACCCCGCACGCGGACGTGGAGGCGGTCGACAAGGCGCTCGCGACCGGCACCTGGCGGCGCGCGTTCGTCCTCAGCGACTCGGTCTTCTCCGCCGACGGCGACCTGGCTCCGCTGGCCGCCCTGCACGGAGTTGTCAGACGGCACGGCGCCGTGCTGCTCGTCGACGAGGCGCACGGGCTCGGAGTGGTGGGCGACGGCGGCCGGGGCGCCCTGGCCGCCGCCGGGCTTGCCGGCCAGCCCGACGTGATCGCCACCGTCACCCTCTCCAAGTCGCTGGGCAGCCAGGGTGGCGCCGTCCTCGGCCCGGCCGCGCTGCGCGACCACCTCATCGACACCGCCCGGACGTTCATCTTCGACACCGGCCTGGCGCCGGCCTGCGCGGGCTCGGCGCTCGCCGCGCTGCGGCTGCTGACCGAACGACCGCAGCTTCCGGAGCAGGTCCGGCGGCGCGCACACGAGATCGCGGCGGCGACGGGGGCTCCGGAACCGGCCGGAGCTGTGGTCTCCGTGGTGCTCGGCGACCCCGAACGGGCGGTCGGCGTCGCCGCGGCCTGCCGCGAGGCCGGCGTCGCCGTCGGGTGCTTCCGCCCGCCGACGGTCCCCGCCGGCACCAGCCGGCTGCGGGTCGCCGCCCGGGCCGATCTCACCGACGCCGACGTGGCCCGCGCGGTCGGGGTGATCACCGGATCGATCGCACGCTTCCCCGCACCATGAGTGTGATAATCGTCACAGGAACCGGGACCGAGGTGGGCAAGACCGTGGTGACGGCCGCGCTGGCGGCACTCGCCGCGGACCGCGGAACCACGGTGGCCGTCGTCAAACCGGCGCAGACCGGTGTCCGCGCCGACGAGCTCGGCGATGTGGATCTTGTCCGGGACCTGTCCGGGGTCGGGGACGTCCACGAGCTGGTGCGCTACGGCGACCCGCTGGCGCCGGTCAGCGCCGCGCGCCGGGCCGGCCGGCCCACCCTCGACCTCGCCACGGTGGCCGACACCGTCCACACGCTGCGGGCCGACCGCCGCCTCGTCCTCGTCGAGGGCGCCGGCGGCCTGCTGGTCCGCTACGACGAGGACGGCGCCACCGTCGCCGACCTCGCCCGCATGCTGAAGGCGCCCGTGCTCGTGGTGACCACCGCCGGGCTGGGCAGTCTCAACGCTACCGCGCTCACCCTGGAGGCCATGGCGCACCGCGGCCTCGACCTGGCCGGCGTCGTGATCGGCTCCTGGCCGGCGACGCCCGACCTGGCCGCCCGCAGCAACATCACCGACCTGGAGCTGCTGGCGGCGCGCCCGCTCGCCGGAGCCGTCCCGGCCGGCGCGGGCCTGCTCGACCCGCAGCGGTTCCTGAGCGTGGCGCGGGCCTCGCTCGAACCAGCGCTCGGCGGCGCCTTCGACGCCGCCGCGTTCCGGGCCCTGCACGCCGCATGACGGCACCGCGTGACGGCACCGGCAGACACACGTCACAACACCGGCACGATCAGCACGGATGACTGAACAATGGTGGCGGCACGGGCACCATGGCCCAGGCCGAAGCCTCCGCCTCCACACCCACCGGCAGCCACACCCGACTTTGCGATGGGGATCCCTGTGACCGCACCTGTGACCACGCCAGTGGAAACGTCCCCGGCCGTCGATGCTCCCGACGACGCACCCGACGACCTGCTCGCCCGCGCACGCGAACAGGTCCTCGAGGCCGGCCGAGGGCTCGCCGAGCAGGACGTGCTGGCGGTCCTCCGGCTGCCGGACGAATCCCTCAACGACCTGCTCGCGCTGGCCCACGAAGTCCGGCTGCGCTGGTGCGGCCCCGAGGTCGAGGTCGAGGGCATCATCAGCCTCAAGACCGGCGGCTGCCCCGAGGACTGCCACTTCTGCTCACAGTCCGGGCGCTTCGACTCGCCGGTGCGGTCGGCCTGGCTGGACATCCCCTCGCTCGTCGACGCCGCCAAGGCCACAGCCGCGACCGGTGCCACCGAGTTCTGCATCGTCGCCGCCGTCCGCGGGCCCGACGAGCGGCTGATGGCGCAGATCCGCGAAGGTGTGGCCGCGATCCGCGAAGCCGTCGACATCCACGTGGCCTGCTCGCTCGGCATGCTCACCCAGGAGCAGGTGGACGAACTCGCCGAGCTCGGCGTGCACCGCTACAACCACAACCTGGAAACAGCGCGCTCGTACTTCCCCCAGGTCGTGACGACCCACAGCTGGGAGGAGCGGTGGGAGACGTGTGAGCTCGTCCGCGCCGCCGGCATGGAGCTGTGCTGCGGGGCGATCATCGGGGTGGGCGAGTCGCTGGAGCAGCGCGCGGAGCTCGCCGCCCAGCTGGCGATGCTGGAGCCCGACGAGGTACCGCTGAACTTCCTGAACCCGCGACCGGGCACTCCCTTCGGAGACCTGCCGCCGGTCGACGCCCGCGACGCGCTGCGCACCATCGCCGCCTTCCGGCTCGCGCTGCCGCGCACGATCCTGCGCTACGCGGGAGGACGGGAGATCACCCTGGGCGATCTCGACGTACGGGGCATGCTCGGCGGCATCAACGCGGTGATCGTCGGGAACTACCTGACCACGCTGGGCAAGGACCCCGGCAGCGACCTGGAGATGCTCGCCGACCTGCGCATGCCGATCAAGTCGTTGCAGGCCACCCTGTAGCACGCCGAACACACGGGCCCGGGCCGGGCCGCCCGGCGCGCGGCGTGACGCCGCCGGCGTCGCGTCGCCGGCCCGGGCAGCCCGCCCGTCAGTTCGACACGGACGTCCCGTGCTCCGCGCACCGGGCGCTCCACCCCAGCGGGGTCACCTGGACGACCAGGCGGCGCCGGCAGGACTGGCAGTACCGCGGCGGTTCGAGCGCCCGGGCACGCGCGCAGGCCTCGTGGCTCCCGATGCTCGCAAGCTGGCCACAGCGGTCACAGAACGAGGCGTCCATAGGGCACCAGCGTAGGGCAGGGCCACCCGCTCGCGCCCTCCCCGGACGCCGCGCCGCACCTGGAGCGGGTCAGGACTCGCGGGTCAGGACTCCACGACGGCGATCAGGTCCCCGTCCTGCACGACATCGCCCTCGTTGACGGCGATGCTCGCGACCGTGCCACCCTCCTCGCTGATCACCGGGATCTCCATCTTCATGGAGTCGAGAATGACCAGCGCGTCACCGGCCGCGACGGAGTCACCGACTCCGACGACGACCTTCCAGACATTGGCAACCATCTCGGCACGGACTTCCTCAGCCATCAGGCTTCCCTTCCCTCGCCTCGACCGCGCTGCGGCGCTGCGGCGCTGCTGACATCAGCGTAGTGGTGACCTGGTGCCCTTCGGTCACCGCGCCACGAGTGGGCCATGGCGCGCCCCGGGGGCACCCGCGGACCCGCTCGGGCGTCGCGACGCGAGCGCCGCTCAGCGGCGTGTGGGACTCACCGTGTCTCCGCGGACAGGTCACACCGGCGGGCGGTGGTGTGCGCCCGGGCCACCACCGGCCACACTTACGGATGTGCTCGTACTCCTCCTACTGACCCTTCTGTGCGGGTTGGCCGTGGGTCTCGCGAGGGGCGGAACCCTGGACGCCCTCAGCCGCGTGTATGTCGCCCGGCCCCCGCTGTTCGTCGCAGCGGTGGCCGTCCTGGCGGTTGGCCGGCTCATAGGCCCACTGCACGGCCCCGCATGGATCCTCGCGTCGGCCAGCCTGGTGGTCTTCACCCTGACGAACCGCCGGCTTCCCGGGCTGGGGCTGCTCTGTGCCGGCGTGATCCTCAACGCTGTCGTGATCAACGCCAACGGCGGGGACATGCCGGTCTCGGCCTGGGCCGCGGACCGGGCGGGGGTGCCCATCGAGGAGGTCACGGCCTCGCATTTCCACACCGTGGCGGACTCGCAGACCTCGCTGCGCCTCCTCAGCGACATCCTGCCGCTGCCCATGCCCGGGTCCGCGGCGGTGGTGAGCTTCGGGGACGTCCTGATGGCCGCGGGGCTGGGCCTGTTCGGCGGCGTCGGCCCGGTGCGGGCACGCCGGACCCTGCAGTCGCGGATGGTCGCCGGCCTCGACCGGCCACGCAGAACGGCGAACGCGGACTCGGCGGAGCGCGGTACGCGGGCCGGCCGGGCCGGCCGGGCCGCGGCGGCGGGCCCCGGTCAGGGCACCATCGGCGACGGACCCGCGGAGGCCGGCGACGACCTCGCGGCGGCAGTCGCCGTCCGCACCGAGCCGGTCGGTGACCTCGCCGGGGATGACGGATTCCCGGAGGGCGACGACTTCGCCGAGGACGACAGCTTCGCCGAGGACGGCTGGACCGACAACGTGACCGCGGCGGGCGCGCCCGCGGCCCAGGCCGCCGGCGCCGCCGGAGCGGCCGAAGCCGCGGGGGCCGTCGAGGCCGCCGGGACCGACACGGCCACGGACCACGTCACCGGGAACGGCCCCCGTCACCCGGTCGACACCCCCTGATCGTCGACCGAACCGTCACGACGACGTACGCCGACGGGCTGGCAGTATGTGGCCGAAGGAATGAGAGGAGGGCGTCATGGCGAAGAAGAAGCGCAAGCGGCGCGCCAGGGCCAAGCACAAGGCCAACCACGGCAAGCGCCCGAACACCTGACAGGTGGTCCGGGTGGGCCGGCGGCGGGCGTTGACGCGTCTCTCACCGGGCCACCCGGGCCCTGGGCTTGCTAGACGCCGGCGGCGGTGGCCGTGCTGCCGAGCCGGCCCCGGATCCAGTCGATGGTGTGCCCGAGCCCGGCGTCCAGGCTGATCTGCGGGTGCCAGCCGATCGCCCGCTGGGCGAGGGCGACATCCAGCGCGATGCGCTGGAGCTCCCCGGGCCGCGGCGCGGCGAACTGCGGATCGTCCGGCACACCCACCAGACGCGCGACACGGCTGTGCAGGTCCCGCACCGTGGTCTCGACCGCCGTCCCGATGTTGAGCCGGAGGCCGTTGGCGGCCTCGGCCGGCACGCACCGGGCGAAGGCGTCCGCGACGTCCGCGACGTAGACGTAGTCCCGGCTGGTCGTGCCGTCACCGAAGATCTTGGTCGGGCGGCCCTCCAGCAGCGCGGTGCCGAAGATCGCGACCACGCCGGCCTCGCCGTGCGGATCCTGCCGCGGGCCGAAGACGTTGCCCAGCGCCAGCGCGGTGCTGGCCAGGCCGTAGGTCGCGCGGTAGACGTTGAGGTAGAGCTCGCCCGCGGCCTTGCCGGCCGCGTACGGCGATTCCGGGGACGGCGCGACGGCCTCGCTGACCGGCAGCACGGCCGGGGTGCCGTAGATCGACCCGCCCGACGACGTGTGGATCACCTTCGACGCACCCGCCAGTCGCGCCGCCTCCAGCACGTTGATCGTGCCCAGCACATTGAGGCGTGCGTCGCGCAGCGGATCGGCCACACTCACCCGGACGTCGATCTGCGCGGCGAGATGAGCCACGACATCCGGCCGCACCCGCGCGACGAAGTCGGTGAGGCCGGTGGCCGTGATATCGCCCTTCTCGAAGGAGAAACGGGCATCCGACCCCGCCTGCGCGAGATTTTCCATTCGCCCGGACGACAGGTCGTCAAGCCCGACGACCGAATGACCATCGGCAAGCATCCGGTCAACGACCGTGGAACCGATGAAACCGGCCGCGCCGGTCACGAGGATACGCACGCACAGAAGCCTAACCGCAGCGGCTGTGAGCCCGATAAGCACCGCACCTGAAAAGCACCGCTTCCGCGCTCACGGCCACCGCCGGCCTGCCGGCCGACCCGGCACCTGCTCGCCCCACTCCACGCCGGGGGTCGCCGGAGGTGTCGAGACACCCGGGCGCACCCGGGACGGCGCCGCACACGCAGCCGCCGCAGGCACCCCGCTCCAGACCCGCCGGCGGCTGCCCCCTACTCCGGCTGGAACTCGGCGGCTGCGTCGGTATCGGAGCGGGCCGCCCGCAGGCGCGCGAGCACGCTCAACCGCAGCGAATCCGGCGCCCGCTCACCGCCGCACTTGCGGGCGACAAGCATTTTCACCTCGTGTTCCACGCCGAACTCCCGCAGGCATGGCGAACACTCGTCGAGATGCGACCGGATGAGGTTCTGCTGTGAACCGTTGCACTCGCCGTCCAGGTAAAGAAAAACGGCGTCGAGCACCTTCCGGCAGTCAATGTTGTGGCTTGCTCCACAGCTCACGACCCACCGCCCTCGTTCTCGGCGGACCCGGCCGGAACAAGCCCGCGCTCCTGCGCGTACTGCTCCAGCGACTTCCGCAGACCACGCCGCCCACGGTGCAACCGGGACATGACCGTTCCGATCGGCGTGCCCATGATCTCAGCGATCTCCTTGTAGGAGAACCCTTCGACATCGGCCAGGTAGACCGCCATCCGGAAATCCTCGGGCAGGGCCTGGAGCGCCTCGGTGATGTCGCTGTCAGGCAGATGCTCCAGCGCCTCAGCCTCGGCGCTTTTGAGGCCGGTCGACGTGTGTGACTCGGCCTCGGCGAGCTGCCAGTCCTCGACCTGCTCGGTCGGACTCTGCAACGGCTGGCGCTGGCGCTTCCGGTAGGTGTTGATGAAGGTGTTCGTCAGGATGCGGTACAGCCAGGCCTTGAGGTTGGTGCCCTCCTGGAACTGGTGAAACGCCGCGAACGCCTTGACGAAGGTCTCCTGGACGAGATCCTCCGCGTCCGCGGGGTTGCGCGTCATCCGCAACGCGGCCGCGTAAAGCTGGTCGAGGAACGGCAGCGCATCCCGCTCAAAGCGAGCGCCGCGTGCCTCGGCTGTCTCGTCGCCGGTCTCGTCGACCAGGATCACTCCTTCACCGTGCCCGGTACCAGTCACCGGCCCACCGACGACTGCCCGGACCGCCCAACTCTCCGCGCCGGACGATACCCCTGCCACGGACCATGCGCGTGGCGGCGCCGCGGCGTTACCTCCGTGCCCCGGGCGCGGCGGACGACATTCCGTCGGCGGCGCAGCCGGAACAATGTGGTGGGACCTCATCGAACCTCCACGACGCGGCCACCGTGGGAGCCGCACCACCTCGGTGCCCCTCGCCCGGTGCCTGCCTCTTGCCCTTCCACTCCGGCAAACCAGCGAACGTCGGCCGCAATTCCCGGTTCCAGCGACGCGAACCTGGGTACCAGAGGTGGACGTGAGCACACATCCGGGGCGCGCCACGCTCTCCTGCGGTCCGCCACGGCCTTCGGCCCTTCCGGGGCCGCCTCAGCCCTCGGCACCGGTGCCAACGCCGGCGGCGCCGGCCAACTGCCCGAGCAGCCAGGACGAACCGAGATCCGCGGCCTCGTCGGCCACCTCGTCCACCGTCCTCGCGTCACGGACCCGAACCCGGAACGAGTGGTCGGCACCGGCCACGATCCGCACCTCGACCTGTCGGGACGGGTCGGCCGCCGGGGTGCCGAAGGCGTCACGTTCACCCTGGATCACCAGCACCGGCACACCGGCGTCGGCCAGCTCCGGCTCGCGCGAGGGCCGCCCACCCGGCGGCTGCAGCGGGAAGCCCAGCGCCAGCACCGCGCGGGCCCCGACCGTGCGGGCACAGCGGACCGCCACGCGGGACCCCATCGACGCGCCGGCGAGCCCGAGGAACGCCGGGGAGCCCAGGGCCGCCACCGCGGCCGTGAGGACCCCGTCCAGCCGGCTCGGGCGGTCCGGCGCGCGGCGACCGGCCACCCGGTAGGGCATCTCCAGCGTGGCGACCCGTGTTCCGGCCCCCGCCAGGCGGCCGGCGAGCGCGGTCAGCACCGGCGTGTCGGTGCCGCTGCCAGCACCGTGCAGCAGCACCACCGTCGCTCCGGGAGGTGCGGCGATACCCGCGAGCGGGGCGCTGGCCTGGGCAGACCCCGGACCCGCGTCCAGCGGAGCGGGAACTAGCCGCAGGCGTCCGCCGTCGACAGAGATGAGATCTCCGATCACCGCGAGCGCTCCACCGGGCTGGCGTCGGCCACCAGCCTGTCAGTCACCGGCCCGCCGGTCGTGGCCCGCGCCGGACGGGCCTTCGCGGCGAGCGGGGAAACGGCGAACAGGGGAACCGGAACGTGCACCAGCGGCACGCGGGTCTCCCTGTTGCCCGAACCGCTATGGAAGGACACTGCGTGGTCGGCCCGAACATCTGTCAGAATTTCACCTTGCGTGTGTGACATGCCTCGCATCATTGCCCCTCGAAGGGTAGGAACGGTCCATGCTGTCTGGCGCCGAAGCCGACGCTCACTCGTCCCGGGCGAACACGAACACGCTGGTCTGTGAGGCCCCGGCCAACAGTGACGACCCCTACTGGGCCTTCTACGAGGAAGTCGCCTCGGCCCAGCTGCGGGAATGGCTGCCCACCGGGCCGGTCCGCGTCCTCGACGTCTCCGGCCCGCGTGCCAGGTTCGCACGCCAGATGGCCGCCGCGGGTCACGAGGTGGTGCGGGTGGTCAGCAGCCTGACCATTGATGACGCACCGGGTGCGAGCGCCCCGGCGCCCGGCTCCGGCCGGCTGCAGCGGGTCGTCGGCGACGCGCGCTCGCTCGACTGGTTCCGGCCCGGGTCCTTCGACGCCGTCCTCGCCGAGGCACGCGCGCTGTCGTTCTGCCTGGCGACGGAGACGACCCTCGAGGAGATCTACCAGATGCTGCGGCCAGGTGGCCGTCTGCTGCTCTGTGTCGACTCGCTGCTGCTGGGCCTCGCCCGGCTCGCCGAGCAGCACCGGTGGGCAGAGCTGTCGGACGTGCCACGCGCGGACGTCGTCCTGGTTCCGGCCGAGGACGGCAGCATCACGCGCTGCTTCTGGCCCGAGGAGCTGCGTGCCCTGCTGACCAGTGCCGGGCTGGAGGTCGACTGGATCCGCCCGCGCACCGTGCTCTCGGCCGAGGCGGTCCGCCGGGCCGTCGCCGAGGACGTCTCATGCTTCCCCACCCTGGTCCGTACCGAGGTCGAACTGGCCGCCGAGCGCGAGGGGGAGTCGATCGGTATTCATCTGATCGCCTCGGCCCGCCGGCCTGACTGACGGCCGGAATCCGGCATGCTGGCACCGTGACCACCACCACCCGCGAGCAGCGCGAGCAACACGACCCGTGGCCGGCGCCGGTAGCGACCGGGCCGGTCAGAGCAACCGTCGCGGTACCCGGCTCCAAATCCGGCACCAACCGCGCGCTGGTCCTAGCCGCCCTCGCGGACGGGGTCTCCCGGCTGCGTGGTCCGCTCCGCTCACGGGACACGCTGCTGATGGCGGCCGCACTGCGCAATCTGGGCGCGCAGGTGACGGACGCGCCCGGCACCGCCACCGACCCCGGTCCGGGCGGC
>NZ_ADGX01000024.1 GCF_000177675.1 Parafrankia sp. EUN1f | reverse complement strand
ATGTCGATCTCCGGCACGACACCGTCCTCGTCGGCCGGCTCGGGCAGCGGCAGGAAGTCGCCGACCGGGAAGCTCACGTGCTCCTCGAAGGCATCGCCGGCCGCGGTGAGGGTGACGCGCTCGATCGTCACGGTCTCGTCGCCGCCGAGCCACAGGTGCCGCCCGTCGGAGCGCACTGTCGACAGCGACTCCGCGATGTCGATCACCAGGTGATCGTCAACGAATCGGATCGGAATCGTGTCCACTGAGCCTCCGTCAGACGCGGGAGTGGGCCGCCTCCGACCTGAGTTTGTCACCCAGCTTGCCTCGCACGTCGGCGACGCTCACCCACCGCCGGGAGATCTGCCGGGAGGTGGGCCGTTCCAGAGCTCCGTCGGCGGCACGCAGCAGGAATGTGGCCTCGTAGTGAACATGCTCCGGCTCGTCCCGGGTCGGCACCGCATCGACGGGGTGCGGCGTGACATCGACCGGCAGCACGCTTGCCGGGATCAGCCCGTTCGCCTCGACCTCGGCCTGGGCCGCCAGGTGACGCAGCGCGGCGCCGAGCAGCGACTGGTCCGCCCCGTCGACATGCCCACCGGGCAGCTTCCAGGACCTCCCGCCGGCTCTGGTGTGCAGCACCCGACCGTCGGCGGAGACGAGGGCCACGCTGCAGGTCACATGGGCCGGGGTGGTGGTGGGAGTGACGATCGGCGGCCCGTGCAAGGCCAGCACGATCAAGGAGCGCAGCAGGTCACGCTCCTGCGGGTTCGCCTCGATGTACTTCAGAGCCATACCGATCACCGCGTTGTTCGTGACCGTCACAAAAGGAACGTACAGCCACAAGACACCCCGGATGACGGCGCATCGCCGGGGCTCACCCGCGGATCCGTCCACGCGTAGCCGCCGCCACCACGCGTCAACAATGAGCGCACATCGGGACATATCAGAGCAAAAAGCGATGCCCGACCGGCCTGACGATCAGTGGCCCTTTTCCATTCCTCGGCCCACGGCCAGGGGCGCCGCAGATCCAGTCGACGACGGAAAAGGGTCAGCCTCGACCGCGCGCCCCGATCCCGCCGATGCCGACCGGAGGCCACTGGATGCCGTGAGTGGTCGCATTGGTGACAGGCCGGGAGAAGCCAGGAGGATGCCCCGTTAGGGTGTCCTTCGGCCGATCTTGCGCACAGTGGGCCGCACCGACAGGTCGCGGCCAACACCACGTGCCGATCGTGAGAGGGGGCGACCGGGCATGCACCACTTCACCCGTACCCGGGTCCGGCGAGTCGTCGGACCCGTGGACGGCGACGAATCGGGCGGCCGGACCATGGAGCGGGGCCGCCGAGGCACCCGGCTGCTCGCCGCGGGAGCTGCCGCTGCCGCCGCCGTCGCGCTCGCCGGCTGTGGCGGCGGCGACGGCCTCGACGACCTACCCACTCCGTCGGTGCCGGCCTCGCTGCCCGACAGCGCGCGGTCCGCCCTGCCCACGGCCCTGCCGACCGGCCTGGCCTCGCTGCTGCCGTCCGGCATCCCGACGGGAGTCCCGACGTCGCTGCCCGGCGTCGGCACCGTGGACACCGCGACCGGGGCGGACGCACTGAAGGGCACGAACGTCCCACCGGGCTTCCCGGTCCCGCCCAAGGCCACGGTCGAGGTCGGGGCCACCGCCGGCAGCCACTCCACGGTGACGATGCGGGGCGTGGACCAGGACGAGGTGCGCACGTTCTACCGCCAGGCGCTGCCGGCCGCCGGTTATGAGATCACCTCGGACACCGAGGTCCGCGGCATCGCCAACACGATGGCTTTCAAGGGGCATGGGGTGACCGGCACCATCGCGGCCGCCTCTCTCGGCTCCGCGAACACGATCACGGTTCTCTTCGAAAAGCAGTAGCCGAACCGGCCGGGCGGCCGGCCGCGGCTGGCCGACCTGGCCACCGCGCGGCCGGCTGGCGGATCAGCTGGCCGATCGGTCAGCCGCGGCCGGCTGGTCACTCGGCTGGCCGTTCATCCGGTCCGCGGGTGGCCCGGCGGCCCGGCCCGCGGGCCGGGCCGCGAGGGCTCGAGGTGACGGCAGATCGAAGTGCTCACGGATCTCCGCCTGCACCTCCAGCACCGATCGCCGGGCATCCACGACGGCGACATGCTCCTTGCGCTGGAAGATATCCATCACCGGCCGGGTCTTCGCGTGGTACTCCGAGAGCCGGACGGCCAGCGCCTCCGGGTTGTCGTCGGAGCGGGTCACCAGCGCTCCCCCGCAGACGTCACAGGTGTCCTCGACCTGCGGGCGGCTCGCGATCAGGTTGTAGTCGAGCCCGCACCGTGAGCACAGCCGGCGCGCCAGCACCCGGCGAACGACCTCCTCGTCGGGCAGGTCGAGGTAGATGACCCCGTCTATGTCGTAGCTCTCCAGGAAGAACTCGGCCTGCCGGGCGTTGCGAGGAAAACCGTCGATGATGAACCCGTAGTTCCAGTCATGCTCGGTCAGCCGCGTCCGGACCACCGACTCGACGAGATCGTCACCCACCAGGTGCCCGCTGGCCACGATCCGCCTGACCTGCGCACCGATCTTCGTATGGTGCTGCACGTTCCAGCGGAAGACATCGCCGACGCTGATGTGCACCAGGTCGAGCTCGTCCGCCATGAGCTTCGCCTGGGTGCCCTTGCCGCTTCCCTGGACACCCATGATCACAAACTTGCGCACGGTGCCTCCCAGCGTGCTCGACGGCGCTGTCCCCAGGCACGCACCCCTGGAGGAATGATGCCGGACGCGATTGCGCGACCGCGTGATCGGCGGGCACGTTCGGTTGGGTATCCGGCCGCCCGGCGACGCGACGTCCGCCACCCTCCCAGCGCCTGCCGCCGGCCGCCATCGGCGCGCGTCACCACCGGGGGCCGGGGGTACCCGGATGGCCGCCCCCACCCAGGTGCCCCCGGGGGTGACGGGCCGATGACATCCATCTGACTACTGGGAGTGCGCGGGACCGAAGCGCGTAACGGTGCCTATCAGGACGACAGCTCCCGTCGTGGGGAGCCGGCTGCGACCGAGCGCAACGTACCCGTCAGGATGGAGGCGCGCGGGATTGCGCGACGATTCGGGACGAGTGGGACATGGCCGCGGCCGCGGTGGGGACTCCCGAATCACACGGAGGAGAATCGGGTGTCTGGGCAACTTCGCCGGCTGTTCGGTGGCGGCCTGGCCGTCGCCATGCTTGCGGTCACATTCGCTGCCTGCGGTTCCGACGACAAGGACGCCGCTCCGCCAGCTGAGGTCGTCCTTGAACGTGCGGCCGAGACGACCATCCCGTTCGACGTCGCGGCCGCCGGCGAGGTCGTGCTGGATGTCACCACCGAGGCGCCCGGGGTCTCCTGGGGGACCGTCGGCTCCGAGTCCGCGGTCGTCTCCCTGTTCGTCGACGGCAACTACACGACGGACCTGGTGATCCCCGCGTCCTTCCCGATCAAGCGCAGTCTGGCCCTGGGCGGTCTCACCGCCGGTGAGCACGCACTGCGCCTGCAGTTCGCCGCGGACCGCTCACCCCAGGGTTCCACGCAGGCCAGGCTTTCCCAGTTCGCCTTCCGGACGATCGCCCCGGGCGACGCCCACTACGCCGCGGCCCGCAACGCCCCGGTGCTGTACGGGCGCACGACACCGAACCCGGCGCTGCTCGCGGGCACACCCGCGACCGGCCCCTACCAGAACGCGCTGACCGACTCGCCGCTCGTCGCCTTCCACTCGGAGACGGAGACGGCGATCTCCGGGCACCGGCTGCTGACCTACTCCATGATCTGGAGCAATGAGGACGGCGGGACGTCGACGCCCGCGCTGATGGCCCAGTGGGGACGCACCACGGACATCGAGTGGACCTACCGGGTCGAGGTCGACGCCGCGGGCAACGCCGTGCCCGGCAGCGCGACCGTACAGGGGCCCGACCACGTCGACACGCCGTTCACCGGCAAGGTCGAGGGCACCCATCCGGTGCTGCAGACCTGCACGCTGAACAACAACATCTGCAACCAGACGGACGGGCAGATGCGGTTCTCCCTCGCCGTCGGCGACCCGCTGGACCCGGTCAACCAGGCCCGCGAACACGTCATGGACGAGAACCCGTGGACGTACTGGGTGATGGCCCAGGAGGTCAACCGGGAGGGCAAGGTCACCGAGGCGCCCGAGGCGTCCTCCACCGAGCAGATCGCCGACCCCCGCACCTACCTGTACCTGGTTCTCCGTAAGACCACCAGCAAGCCGAACACCGACAACGCCTGGATCGGGGTCTCGGTCGGGGTGCGCCTGTCCGGCAACCCGACCACCTTCCGGTCGAACCAGGTGTACCCCGCGTGGTCCCTTGAGCGGGACTCCCCCGCCCAGACCGCGATCGCGCTCCCGCCGGGAACAGTCGCCGAGGACATCGCCTCCATCCAGGCGACCCGGGTCGTCGGCAAGGGCTATGACACCGGTGCCAGCGTCCAGATCGACTCCATCGAGCAGGCGTTCTTCCTCAACCCGGACGGGCTGCCGCAGAAGTCGTTCCTGTTCACCCCGGCCAAGGCGACCCTGACCGCGTCGTCCCCGACCGCAACGCTGTTCCGCGGCCCCACCGCCGGCCCCTCCTGAGACCGAGCGTTCCTATCGCCCGCACCGCAGCGCACGCAGCAGGTCGGCCTCGCCGAAAGCGGTGAGGCCGCCGCCGCGCGGGCCGGGATCGGCCGGGTCGAGCCGGCCCCACAGCGCGAGCAGGACGGGCCCGGCCGGTCCGCGCAGCGCCGCGTCGCCCTTCGCATGCTCGGTCGTCACCGTCGCGGCCGGGCCGGCGAACCGCACCAGCCACTCACCGGTGATGTCGGTGAGGTGGACGTGCGCCGTGCCCTCACCAGGGGGCGAGATCCCGACCGCCCGGGCCGCCGGCAACAGCAACGTCAGCACCTCGTCGACGGCGTCCGCGGCCTGCTCGGGCACGAAGTCGGGAGGCTCACCGAAGGCGCTGGCCGCGTCCCAGGCGTGCACGAGGGTCTCGTTGGCCAGCCGGCGCGGCCAGAACGAGGCGAGACCGGGGGTGATGTGGGCGGTGAACGTCCAGGCCGGCGTGGCCGGATCGACGTCCCGCAAGGCGGCCAGGACGTCCGCGACGGCCTTGCGGTAGTAGGCCGTGAGCTCGGTGTCGTCTCGTGGCGGCGCCGGCACCCGCTCGGGTTCCGCGGTCATGCCCCGCGGGAGGTGCCGCGCAGTGACGGTGTACAGCCGGCTGACATGGGATACCAGCCGGCGGCAGTCCCAGCCGGGGCAGCCGGGGACGGCGGCGTTCAGATCACGTAGCGCCGAGTGGAGCAGGGCGTCCGCATGGGACTCCAACCTCGCCAGGTAGTTCATTGAACCTTTTCCATCGTCGGCTCGAACCTTCGGCATCCCTGATCATGCACCGTGAGATGGAGAAGGTTCATTGCACGAAGTCTCGCAGCATCCACCGCCGCAGGCTCGGACTGTCACCCGCCCGAGGCCGGCTGGACGGTCTGCGCGGGCTGCCCCAGGTCGGCCGCGAGCCTGGTCCAGGTGCCGTCCGCGGTGTCGAGCGCCGCGGTCGTCCGCCCCAGCAGGGAGGCGACCGACTCCTTCGTGCCGTCGAACAGGTTGCCGCAGACCGCCGCCGCGCTGGTGTAGCCGGCGGCGCCATCCGACCAGGCCTGATGCGCGGCCTGGTCGGGCGCGGCCGTGACCGCCGCTGCCCGCTGTGCCGCCTCCCCCAGGGTGACGCACGCCGGCTGCAACGAAAGCCCGTCCTTGGCGCTGATGTAGGTCCGGACGTCGGTAGCCGCCTTGACGACGTCGGCGCGTTCCGTCGCGGTCGACTCGTACCAGGCGTCGAGCTCGGCGCTGACGTCGACGGTCGGCGGTGCCGCCGCGCCGGTTTCGGCACCGACGCTGGTCTCATCGCCGACCAGGAGCCAGACCGCGACGACGGCGACGACGCCGATCGCGGCGAGCATCGTCAGGCCGGTTCTCCGCTCCTGGCGGCTGAGCTGGTCCCACGTCCGGAAATCGCTACCACGTGTGCGGTAGCCGATACCACTTGCATGGAGGTCGTAACTACGGCGAGCCAACTTTTTCTCCCACGCGCCGAGGTGTGCAGGCACAAGACAGACGCGCAGGCAGCCGCGGACGTTGCGGACCCCTCGAAGCGCCCGACCGCGAAGCCTGTCGTACCCAACCCCTACCGTAGTCGCACACGGGAACAACGCGGGCACCAGTGCACACACGGAACGCCGGGAGACAGCACACCGGAAACGGGGGAAGTGAACATGCGGTTGAAGGACCTCCCCGCCCATGAAAGGCCACGTGAACGGGTGCTTGCGCGCGGCGTCGAGGCGCTGGCCGATCGGGAGCTGCTCGCGATCCTCCTGGGCTCCGGCGCGCCCGGCAGGGATGCCGTCGAGCTCGCCGCCCGGCTCATCGCGCGGCACGGCGGTCTCCACGACCTGTCCCGCGCCGACCCTCAGGAGCTGACCTGCCAGCCCGGCGTCGGGCCGGCGAAGGCGGCGCGGATCTGCGCCGCCTTCCACCTCGGCCACCGGGTCCGCGCACCGGGCGGGGCGGTGGCGGCGGTGGGCAGCACCGCCGCCCTGGCCGCCGCGGCGGCACCGCTGCTGCGCGGCCTACGCGGCGAGCGCGTCGTCGTGGTCGTGTGCGACGGCAACGGCGCGGTGCTGCGGGCCAGCCTGCTCAGCCAGGGGACGTCCACGGCCAGCACGCTGAGTGTCCGTGAGCTGCTCACCCAGGTGCTGCGCTGCGGCGGCTCCGCCTTCGGCCTGGCCCACAACCACCCGGGCGGCGACCCGGAGCCGAGCCTCGCCGACCGCCAGGTGACCCACCGGATCCAGGAGGCGGCCGAGGTCCTCGGCCTGCGATTCCTCGATCACGTGATCGTCACGGACGAGACCTGGCGCCGGGTCGAGCCCACCGCCGGATCATGAGGCGCATCCGGCTACGCGCCGGAAGATCACTAGCTGGGAGGTCCACGCGTGACCGACGACCAGTGCGTGTTCTGCGCGATCACGCGGGGCGAGGTTGAGGCAAGCCTGGTCTACGAGGACGACGACGTCGTGGCCTTCACCGACCACGCGCCCGTGACTCCAGGCCACCTTCTGGTCGTGCCGCGCAGGCACTCCGCCGGGCTGGAGGACCTGACCGATGAGGACGGCGCCCGGGTCTGGAGGGTCGCGCACCTCCTAGGACGGGCGTTGCGCCGTTCCCCGCTGCGCTGCGAAGGCGTCAACCTCTTCCTCGCCGACGGCGAGGCCGCCTTTCAGGAGGTGTTCCACGTGCACCTCCACGTCTTTCCGCGCTTCGCCGGCGACACCTTCCGGATAAGTGCCGACTGGCGGGTCCGCGCACGGGCAGAGCTCGACGATTCCGCAGCCGCCGTCCGCGCCGGCCTGGCCGCACTGTCACCCACGCCGTCCCCCTGATCAGCTGAGCGTAGGCCGGCCAGCGCCGGGCGCCGCCAGCGCCGGCCGGCCAGCACCCGAGGTGAGCCCGGCCTGCCCGGCAGCTCGTAGCCGCAGCTCGAAGATCTGAGGATTTTGGTCTTACAGCAACCAAGATCCTCGATCATTGCTCGGCGGCAGCAGAAACCGAAGCCTCAGGAAGCCACACCGAAATCGTGAACGGCACCGCGGCCGGAAGGCGAGGTCATGCCGCCGCGCGGCCATGAGCACACACCGATGCCGGCTCGGTACGGGTTGCCGGACCGCCGTATCCGACCACACCGCGGATACGGCGGCCTCCCGCGACTGCCTTGGGTCAGGACAGCTTGACCCAGTAGCTGCCACACACCCGCAGATAAGGAACGCTCTTGACAACCTGGCGGACCTTGCCGAGCCAGATCTCGGTTGTCGTCACCGTCTTGTACAGCGCCGAGATCGGCGCCGTTCCCGTGACCAGGAGCCCGTTCGCACGGAACTGACCGCGGTAGACACCGTCGAACCAGAAGTTCACGTTGGTCACACCGCCGACGATTACTCCGCGGAACTGTGCGGAGTGCCGACGGTCGACCCCCAGGTAGCTGGCGGTCGAGGACACGGGCAGCTGGCGATCCGTGCAGGTGGTGGTGGCCGCCGCCGCGGTCCCCTGCCCGAAGCCAAGGGTGGCCACGACCGCCGCGACGACAAGCGCCATTGCCGCCACCCGCGTGGGCAGCTGTCGAACAACAAACATTGAGTTTCCCCCTGCGCACGCCGCTTTCGAGACCCATCCCCCGATGGGCCCATTCGGCCTGCTCGCGCAGAGAGTACCAATACGGACAGTCAGCCCCTAGGCGACCAGCATGCCGGCGCCGACGAAGACCGTCGGCGCCGGATGCAGTCAGCGCTGGTCGGCCAGCGTTTCCGTCGGGCCGGTGGACGCGACCCCTACCGGGCAGGACAGACCGGTTCCGCCGAGGCCGCAGTAGCCGTGCGGGTTCTTGCTGTCCGAGAGGTACTGCTGGTGGTACTCCTCGGCGTAGTAGAACGGCCCGGCCGGGGCGATCTCGGTGGTGATCTGCGGGTAGCCGGCGGCGTCGAGCACGCGCTGGAAGGCGTCCCGGCTGGCGAGCGCGGCGCTGGCCTGCTCGTCGCTGGTCGTGTAGATCGCCGAGCGGTACTGGGTGCCCACATCGTTGCCCTGGCGCATGCCCTGCGTCGGGTCGTGGCTCTCCCAGAACACACGCAGCAGCTCGTCGTAGCCGACCTTCGCCGGGTCGTAGACGACGAGCACGGCCTCGGTGTGGCCGGTCAGGCCGGAGCAGGTCTCCTCATAGGTCGGGTTCGACGTGTGGCCGCCCGCGTAGCCGACCGCGGTCGTGTACACGCCGGGGACCTGCCAGAACTTCCGCTCGGCACCCCAGAAACAGCCGAGCCCGAACACCGCCGTCTGCAGGCCCGCCGGGAAGGGGCCGAGCAGGGACGTCCCGAGAACGGTGTGGCGGCCAGGGTTGGTGAGGATCGGTGCTGGGCGGCCGGGCAGCGCCTGCTCGGCCGTCGGGATGGTCGTCTTGTGGCGACCGAAGAACATCACGAACCACCTCCGTGCTTCCACCCACACAACCACGGCGGCACGTCAGTAGTTCCCGCGAACTCTTCTCCGGTGGCCACCGGGTCCGGCCTCGTCGCCTGCCACTACCAGCGACGAGGCCATCGCGATGCGCCGTTCGCGCGGTTAGGCAAAACTGGGCAAGTTCCGCCGTTCTGGTCGTCTCAGAGGACGAGGTCCTCAAGCATGGTCGTGACCAGCGCGGCGATCGGCGAGCGCTCGGAACGGGTGAGGGTGACGTGCGCGAACAGGGGGTGGCCCTTGAGTGTCTCGATCACCGAGGCGACTCCGTCGTGCCGGCCCACCCGCAGGTTGTCACGTTGCGCGACGTCGTGGGTGAGCACGACCCGCGAGCCCTGGCCGAGCCGGGACAGCACGGTCAGCAGCACGCCACGCTCCAGCGACTGGGCCTCGTCCACGATGACGAAGGCGTCGTGGAGCGATCGGCCGCGGATGTGCGTGAGCGGGAGGACCTCCAGCATGCCCCGGTCGACGATCTCCTCGATGACCTCGGGCGACACGAGCGCGCCGAGGGTGTCGAAGACGGCCTGCGCCCAGGGCGCCATCTTCTCGTTCTCGCTGCCGGGCAGGTAGCCGAGATCCTGGCCACCGACGGCGTAGAGCGGGCGGAAGACGACGACCCGGCGGTGCAGGCGGCGTTCCATGACCGCCTCCAGGCCGGCGCACAGCGCCAGCGCGGACTTGCCCGTTCCGGCCCGGCCGCCCAGGGAGACGATGCCGACCTCGTTGTCGAGCAGGAGGTCGAGGGCCACCCGCTGCTCGGCGGAACGGCCGTGCAGGCCGAAGGCGTCCCGATCACCGCGCACGATCTGGATGGACTTGTCGGCGGTGACCCGGCCGAGCGCGGAGGCGCTCCCGCCCGTCGTGGTCAGCACCAGCCCGGTGTGGCAGGGCAGGTCGGCCGCCTCGGGGATCTCCACCAGCTCCTTGGCGTAGAGCCGGTCCAGATCGTCCTGGCTGACCATGAGCTCCGCCATCCCGCTCCAGCCGCTGTCCACCGGCGACAGCGCCTGGTACTCCTCGGCGGCGAGCCCGACGACGGACGCCTTCACCCGCAGCGGGAGATCCTTCGTGACCAGCACGACGTCGGCGCCTTCGCCGGCGAGGTTGAGGGCCACGGAGAGGATCCGGGAGTCGTTGTCGTCCACGCGGAACCCCGGTGGAAGCACGGACGAGTCGGTGTGGTTAAGTTCGACCCGTAGTGTTCCCCCGGATTCCAACGGCAGCGGCTGATCGAGCCGGCCGTGCCGGATCCGGAGGTCGTCCAGGATGCGCAGGGCCTCCCGGGCGAACCAACCCAGCTCCGGGTGGTTCCGCTTGGCTTCCAGCTCCCCTATGACGACAAGGGGGAGCACGACATTGTGCTCCGCGAACCGCAGCAGCGCGCCAGGATCAGAGAGCAGCACGCTTGTGTCGACGACATGCGTTCGTGGCACACGCCCACCCGCCTACTCGGAGGTATCCGGGACCGGGCCCCCTGGCAGAGGCCGGGTACCGGCCTCCTGGCGTTGTCGCATTTGCGGCACCGAGGGGCCTCCCGAGTGGCCGACCCGATGCCGGCCACGACTTGAGACGCTAGGGCTCTCACGTTAGCCGTCACCCAGCAAGATGGCGACCAACTTCTTACAACACGCTTCGCTTGTCTTTGTGTGCCCTTCGTGGTCTATGCTCGGCGATGGCCGGGTACTAGTCACCTTCTGCGAATAATCTCACGGTACGAAACCGACTGGTTCTTCTCAGATGCGATAGCCGCGAGGATCCGGGCGTCACTCTCCGATGAGACTCCTGCCACCCCGCAACCGGGAACCTCCGCGGGCACGTCGAGGCGGCCGGGAACCAGTCGACTGGTTCGGGGGCTCCGTCGCATTCCGCTGGCCAGGGCCGGCCTTGGTCCCGGCACCTCCGACGACGCGGCGACACCCTGTTCAGACCGTGGGGTCGCGGCCCGGCCGCGGACGACCCGGGCCGGGGCCGCGCCCGGACTGGCTCTCGGCGGCCGGTCATCCGCACGCGACCGGCCGGCCGCCTGGAAGCCGAGGCCACCGGCACGCACAAAGACGGACCGGCGCCCACGAAATGATCGTGGGCGCCGGTCCGTCGAATGTTTCGGCGTGATCTCCGCGTGGTGACGCGGGCGCCGGTCCGCGAGCCCGCGCGTCGCCGTGCGCGTCGGCCGGGCTCGGCCCGGGTCGGCCGGCCAGGCGGGGAGCCCGGCCAGCCAGCTACCCGGCCCGCGCGGCTGTCAGCCGTTGAGACGCTTGATCAGCGCCTCGTGCTCGGCCCACAGCTCCTCCGGCAGTCGGTCACCGAAGGTGTTGTAGTGCTCGGGGATCAGCTCGGCCTCCTGCCGCCACACTTCGGTGTCGACCGTCAGCAGCGTCTCCAGGTCCTCCGCCGAGACATCAAGGCCATCGGTCTGCAGCTCGCCGGGCGCGGGCAGGATGCCCAGCGGCGTCTCCACGCCCTTCGCGGCGCCGTCGAGACGGCTCGCGATCCAGGCCAGCACGCGGCTGTTCTCGCCGAACCCTGGCCACAGGTAGCGCCCCTCGGGGCTCTTACGGAACCAGTTGACGTAGTAGATCCGCGGCAGCTTGTCCGCGTCGGAGCCCTTGCCGATCTTCAGCCAGTGCGCGAAGTAGTCGGCCATGTTGTAGCCGCAGAAGGGCAGCATGGCGAACGGGTCACGCCGCAGCTTCCCGATCGCGCCCGCCTGGGCCGCCGTGGTCTCCGACGCGACGATCGAGCCGAAGAAGACTCCGCGCTGCCAGTCCGGCGCCTCGGTCACCAGCGGAACCGCCGTCGCGCGGCGCCCGCCGAACAGGATCGCCGAGATCGGGACACCGGACGGGTCCTCCCACTCCGGCGCCATCGTCGGGCACTGGCTGGCCGGCACGGTGAACCGGGCGTTCGGGTGCGCCGCCGGCTCGGCGGACTCGGGGGTCCAGTCCCGGCCCTTCCAGTCGATCAGATGCGCGGGCTTGTCCGGGGTGAGGCCCTCCCACCAGACGTCGCCGTCGTCGGTGCGGGCGACGTTCGTGAAGACCGCGTTACCCCACAGCGTCTTGACGGCGTTCGGGTTGGTCTCCTCACCAGTACCCGGCGCGACGCCGAACAGGCCTGCCTCCGGGTTCACGGCGTAGAGGCGGCCGTCCTCACCGAAGCGCATCCAGGCGATGTCGTCACCGACGGTCTCGGCCTTCCAGCCGGGCAGCGTCGGGATCAGCATGGCGAGGTTGGTCTTGCCGCACGCCGACGGGAAGGCGGCGGCCACGAAGTGGACCTTCCCCTCGGGCGAGGTCAGCTTGAGGATCAGCATGTGCTCGGCGAGCCACCCCTGGTCACGAGCCATGACCGAGGCGATACGCAGTGCGTAGCACTTCTTGCCGAGCAGGGCGTTGCCGCCGTACCCCGACCCGTAGGACCAGATCTCGCGGCTCTCCGGGAAGTGGGTGATGTACTTGGTCGAATTACACGGCCACGGGACGTCGGCCTGACCCGGCTCCAGCGGTGCGCCCAGTGAATGCACCGCGGGGACGAAGAAACCATCCTCGCCGAGCTGCTCCAGGGCCGGCGCACCCATACGGGTCATCGTGCGCATGGAGATGACCACATACGGCGAGTCGGTGATTTCGACACCAAGAGCGGAAATATGGGATCCGAGCGGGCCCATACAGAAGGGGACGACATACATCGTCCGCCCGCGCATGCACCCGGCGAAAAGCTCACCCAGCTTCGTGCGCATTTCCGCCGGGTCCAACCAGTTATTGGTCGGGCCGGCGTCCTCGGCCTTTTCTGAACAGATGTAGGTCCGGTCTTCCACCCGCGCGACGTCGCTCGGATCCGACGCAGCGTAGAAGCTGTTCGGGCGTTTGTCGTCGGCAAGCCGGACCAGGGTGCCCTTCTCAATGAGGAGCGTTGCCAGTCGATCGAACTCGGACTCCGAGCCGTCGCACCATTCAATACGGTCCGGCTGGGTGAGTTCGGCGATCTCACGCACCCAGGCGATCAACCTGGCGTGCTTGGTGGGGGCGGCATCCAGCCCGGGAATCTGTGCCGCAGTCGTCACAGCTCACACCTCCGGTCGAGTTGACCTGTCGCGTTCTCGTCCCGTGTGCGAGTGCCCTCAGTCAGGTGCCTCGTTCGCACCCGAACACCACCAGACACCCAGGTACAAACATGCGGGAAACGGGGCAGTTCGAGGCCGCGTTCAGGATCATTAGACTGTACCGCGCTTTCGGTGCAGAGTCGCGCGGTAGGCAGTACGCGGAAACGTAGGATCCATCACGATCCGGAGCGAACCGACCGACGCCGAGCCGCTCCGCTTCGTGACCTGGATGCGGACCGGATATCGTGCTGTGCCGTGGCCTCCCTCGCTCGGCAGACCCCGGGCATCGACGACACAGCCCGGAACGCACATCCACGTGACCTGGTGCGACCACGCATGCGGGGCTGGCTACACGCCGGAGCATTCCCCGTGAGCCTCGCACTCGGTGTCATTGCGGTGGCACTCGCGACCACGATGAGGGCTCGCCTGGGGATGACCGTTTACGCGCTGAGCATTGCAGCGCTGTTCGGAACCAGTGCCCTCTATCACCGAAAAATGTGGTCGACCTCACGCGCCCGCGAGCTGATGAAGCGCCTCGACCACTCCATGATCTTTGTCTTCATCGCCGGCACCTACACGCCATTCGCACTCATCGCCATGCCCCCGCGCACAGCCCGCGTCGTGCTGGGCGTTGTGTGGGGCGGCGCGGCGCTGGGTGTCGCGCTGCGCATGCTCTGGCTGCACTCTCCGCGCTTCCTGATAGTGCCGCTCTACATCGCGCTCGGTTGGGTGGCCGTCTTCGTCATCCCCGAGGTGATACATCAGGCCGGGGTGGCCGCGACGGTGCTGCTCCTGGTGGGCGGCGCCTGCTACAGCCTCGGCGCCCTGGTGTACGCATCGCGACGACCCAACCCCGCTCCGAGCACGTTCGGCTACCACGAGGTGTTCCATGCGTTCACGCTCGTCGCCGCCTGTTGCCATTACATCGCGTTGATGATCGCAATGCTCGGCTAGCAGGGACCGGGAAGCGACGGTCACCGACTCCGGAGTCACCCGCTCCGGAGTCACCCGGGGTCACCCGAGGCCACCCGCTTCAGGTGACCGCACGGCCCTCCACCCCACGGCGGGTGACGCGAACGTACCGTTGCGCGACCGGGCCCGCGTCGATCCCGTTACCGGCTCGCTGCGTTCCGGTTACCGCGCGGTGGCGATCCAGTGACAACACCGGGGCGATCCGATGACAGAACCGGGGCATTCCGGTGACAGCGGAGGCACATCGCCGCGTCTTTGACAAGACGTCGAAACGCACAGATCACAAGGCTCTCGCCGACCTGCCCACATCCACACGATGCCACTCTCGGTGACGAGGAGCCGGTCCGAGGCGAGGCGCCAGAAGCAGGCCGGGAAACCCATTCACCGGACTTCACCCGACACCGGGTAGAGCACCCGGCGGACAGCCGGTTTCGCCTTGCCGACCGGCTCGCGGCCGACGGGAAGAATCGGCCGCATCCGCGAGGAGCGACTAAATTCCCGGACCTTCGGCCCGGATCTGCTCGACCTTTTCCATCGCTTCTCGCAGGCGGGCCAGCCACGCATCCGCGTTCTCCCCCACCAGCCGGACGCACCAGGCAAGGGCCTCACTACGGCTCCGCGCAACACCTGAATCCACCAGCGTGTCCAGGACCTGCCGTTCCGGCTGGCGAAGCCGGGTCATCACCGGGACGGACAGGGCTGTGAACAGCTCGGTCGCGCCGCCGAACGAGACACCCCAGGCCACCTTGCGCCCGAACCGCTGCTCAGCCTCCCGTGCCAGCACGATCCGGCCGTCCCTCGTCTCCTCGCGGAAGCGCCGGATCCAGCCGGCTGCCTCGGCCGCGGCGGCGGGCCCACTCGTGGCCGCATCAGACCCCGCACCAGGCCCCGCGGCCGACCCGCCCGGGGCTGCCCCGGCCGGGTCAGGCTGCACCAGAGCGCCGATGACCGTGATCTCGTCCCGGTCGATCGTCACGCGGGGCGGCCCGGTGAACCAGCCCGCGGGAACCCTGGCTGCGAACCACGCGGCGATCTCGTCCGCGGGAACGGGTTCATCCCGTTCGGCTCCCCGCCCAGGCCCTCGCCCTCGAAGACCGGCCATGACAGTCCCCTCCACTGAGCCTTTTGAGCCTTTTCCATCGTCGACCCGGGCCGGCGGCATCCCTGACCGTGCGCAGTGAGATGGCGAAGGCGCACTGGTCCGACGACCTCACTGCGCCGACGACGCACCGGCCGGGCTGGAACGCGACCCCATCCATGATTACACGCTTACAACATTATGCGCACGCGTGGAGTCGTCGGAAACCAGCCGGTCTCGGTGCGGCGTCCAAGCTGATCGTCGAGCGGCCCGAAGTGCCAGGGTCAGACGGAGCGCCAGAGTCAGACGGAGCGCCAGGGTCAGGTGAGAAGCCGGACGCCGAGCTTGGCCCGGACCTCCTCAGCGGTGGTCACCGGCAGCTCGCAGACGAAGTCACGGCACACGTACACAGCCGGATCGGCGCGCCCGGCGGTGAGCGGACCAGCGGTGACGACGACAGCGCCGGGTGCGGTGCCCAGCCGCGCCAGCCGCTCCAGGTCCGGACGACCGACCACCGCGACCTCGGCCGGACCGGCCAGGACCGCCTCGGCCACCGCACCAGCCCAGCCCGCATACCGGGCGTCCTTGGCGAGCAGTGGCATCAGCAGCCCGACCGTCGCGACCGCCGCGTCGCGGTGCTCGGCCGAGCCGGTCAGCGCGGCGAAGGTCAGCATCGCCCCGGCCACGGCGGCCTGCCCGGACGGTGTCGCCGAGTCGGACGACTCCCGCGGCCGCCGCAGCAGCGCCTCGGCGTCGTCCGCGGTGTCGAAGAAACCGCCGTCCGGGGCCGCGAACCGGGCGCGCACGACATCCAGCAGCTCCCCGGCGAGTGTGAGCCACCGCGGGTCGGCGGTGACCTGGTGCAGCGCTAGGTACCCGTCGGCGACGCACCCGTAGTCCTCCAGCACGCCGGCGTTCGGCCCCCGTCGGCCGTCGCGGCTGGTCCGCCACAGCCGGCCGTCGTGCAGGTGGACGTCCCGCAGCAGCTCGGCGGCCCGGGTGGCGGCGGCGATCCAGGCCGGCTCGGCCAGCAGCGCGCCCGCCTCGGCGAGCGCCGCGATCGCCAGCCCGTTCCAGGCGGCCACGATCTTGTCATCGCGGGCGGGCTGCGGCCGGCTCGACCGCGCCGCGGCGAGCGCGGACCGGACCCGGGCGAACCGGGCCGGGTCGTCCGGGTCCGCGGGCAGCATCAGCACGGAGGTGCCGTGCTCGAAGGTCCCGGCCTCGGTGACACCGAGAACCCCGGCCGCCCAGGCGCCGTCCTCCGGGCCGAGGACGTCGGCGAGCTGGGCGGGCGTCCAGGAGTAGCTGGCTCCCTCCTCCGGGTGCGCGTTCGGCTGCCCGGCGGGCACCGCGTCGGCGTCCAGCGCGGACGCGAAGCCGCCCTCGGGCGTCCGCAGGTCGGTGAGCAGGAACTCGACGGTCTCCCGCACCACCCGCTCAGCCAACGCAGAGCCGGTGGCCCGCCACAGGTGCAGGTAGACGCGCAGCAGCTGGGCGTTGTCGTAGAGCATCTTCTCGAAGTGCGGGACGGTCCAGGTGGCGTCGACGCTGTACCGGGCGAAGCCGCCCGCGAGCTGGTCGTAGATACCGCCGCGGGCCATCCGCTCGCAGGTGACGCGCACCATCTCGAGCGCCCTGTCGTCGCCGGTACGAGCCCAGTGCCGGAGCAGGAGCTCGGCGACCATGGACGGCGGGAACTTCGGCTTCGGGCCGAACCCGCCGTGGCGCGCGTCGAAGCGGCCGGCGAGCCCGGCGACCGCGCCGTCGAGCAGATCGGCGCCGAGCTGGGGGCCGCCTTCCCCACCGGCGGTGCCGCCGGGCAGCGCGACGACCTCCGCCAGCCGGCGGGCGATGTCCGCGCCGGCCTCCTCGATCTCCTCCCGGCGCTGGGTCCAGGCGTCCGACACCGCGGTCAGTAGCTGCGGGAAGGACGTCTGGCCCTGGCGCGGGCGGGGTGGGAAGTAGGTGCCGGCGAAGAAGGGCTCGGCCGCCGGGGTGAGGAACACCGTCATCGGCCAGCCGCCGTGCCCGGTGAGGGCGACCGTCACATCCATGTAGACCGAGTCGACGTCGGGACGCTCCTCCCGGTCGACCTTGATGTTGACGAAATGCTCGTTCATGTACGCGGCGATCTGCGCGTCCTCGAACGACTCATGGGCCATGACGTGGCACCAGTGGCAGGACGCATAGCCGACCGAGAGCAGCACCGGCACGCCACGGGCCGTGGCCTCGGCGAACGCCTCGGGCCCCCACGGCCACCAGTCGACCGGGTTGTCCGCGTGCTGCAGAAGGTAGGGGGAAGTCTGCTCCGCGAGCTTGTTGGGCACCGCACCACCATGCCATCGCGACGGCCCGATCCCCCGCCGGAGCCTGCCGAGTCCGCCTCCGCGGCCGTCTGGCGGATGTCCCTACGGAGCGTCGCGCAGCGCGGCAGCAGCGGCCTCGGCATGGTGGCGGACCGGCCCGAACGAGACCAGCCCGCTGCCGCCGCCGGCCGACTCGCCCACGGCGGCGGCGAGTTCGTCACGGGCGCGGCGCAGGACCTGGTGCTGGCCGACCGCTGCCGCTGCCCGGGCCAGGACGCACCACAGCGCCTCCTGCAGGTGGTCATGGGGTGGGCGCGGGACAGCGGCGAGGGCGCGCCGGGCCTCGTCGTGAGCGCCTTCCGCCGCCAGCAGGAGCGGGCTCAGCCACGGTCCGTAGGGGCCGACGTCCACGGCGGCGAGCTGGCCAGGCGCGGGCAGGCCGTCGCCACGCAGCACGGGGACGAGCGCGACCAGGGCGTCGGCGCCTGCGGCGAGACCGGGCATCCCGCCGGTCGCGGTGGCCGCGAGGGCGCGGTCGTAGAGCGGTCGAGCCCGGTCCCAGCCGTGCTCCTCGCAGGTTCGCAGAGCGTGGAACCAGGCGGTGAAGACACCGGCCAGCGGGCGTTCGTGCCGGTGCGCGAGCCGGTCCACCGCGTCGGCCTCGGCTCCGGCGGCGTCCAGGTCGCCGAGCGCGGCCAGGGCCTGGAGGCGGACGATCCGACCGAGGATCTCGTGGCTCGGCAGGCCGTGGTCGACGGCGAGACCGGTCAGTTCGACGCCGATGGCGGCACGCCGGGCGGCCCCGCCGCACGGGCCGAACGCCTGCATGAAGGCACCGTTGAGGGCGAACGCCAGCACCGACGGGTCCCCCTGGGCCCGGGCCAGGCGGACCGCTTCGTCCGCGGCGCGCTCGGCGCGCAGCCGCCACGGCTCATCCGCCGGGGCCGCCCCGGCGAGCGGCGGCGGCCGGTCCGCGGCGGCATCGCCGCGGGACTCCACCGCGACGACCGACAGCAGCCGCGCACGCAGCACCGGCGGCCCCTCCGGGACTCCAGCGGCGGCGCGGGCCGCCGCACGGACCAGCTCGCCCGACGCGGCCGGGTCGTCCGCCCTGGTCCACACGGCAGGGACGTCATAGGAGGCGATCACCTGCGCCGCCAGCACCGGATCGCCGGTCGCCTCGGCCGCCGCGACCACGTCACCGCGCTGGGCACGCGCCTCCGCCAGCCCGGCCGCACCGGTGACGGCGAGATCGCGTACCAGGCCGGCCGCGGCGTGTAGCCGGGCCCGCGAGCGTGCGGGCACCGATCGGTCCCAGGCGGCCGCCGTCCGGTCCCACACGCTGTCGGCGATGCCGGCGCCCACGGTGGTCCGCGCCACGCCGGGGGCGGATCGGCCGGCGGTGATCCGAGCTTCGGCGCGGGTGAGCGCGGGGGACGGGCCTGCCCCGGCGGGCCGGACGACCAAACCGTGCGCACGGCGCAGGGCGGCAAGGGCGTCGCCCGGACGGCCGGCGTGGTCGAGGGCGGTGGCCAGCAGCACCCAGGCGTCCTCCCGTCCGGGATGGGCGGTGGCGTGGGCCTCCAGGTCGGGCAGTGCGTCGCGGGCGCGGCCCGTTGCCACGAGCGCATCGGCGCGCTGCTCGACCGCGCGTAGCCGCAGCTCCGTCAACCGGGTGCGCTCGGCAACGCACCAGGAGGCGTGCGGGAAGTCGGCGAGAGCGGGCCCCCGCCACAGGTCGAGTGCCTCGTCCCACAGCGCGGCGGCGGTCAGTGGCGCCGCGGCCGCGGCGCGGGCCGCGGCGTCCTCGAAGCGGCAGGCGTCGACGGCATCGCGGGCCGCGCGCAGGACGTAGCCCGGGCCCTGCGTGGCCAGCAGCCGGGAGGCGGTGCGCGGCGGCCGGTCCGGTTCGAGCGCGCGCCGCAGCGCGGCGACGAACGTGCGCACCGCGGCGACCGCGCCGGCCGGGGGCTCACCGTCCCACAGGTCGGCGACCAGCCGGTCGATCGGAACCACCCGGTTGCGGGCGACCAACAGCCGAGCCAGCACCTCCCGGTGGCGGGGTGCCCCGAGAGCGACCGGCTCACCGGCCGGCCGCCAGGCGGCCACCGGTCCCAGCAGTCCGAACCACAGGTCCTCCACCGCAGGATCCTCCACCCGGCGGCCGGTCCGGCGGCGCCGACGGGTGCCGGCTCGCAGGCCGCGCCGTCACTCATCGATCGCTCATTCGGGGCTCGCAGCATGGGCCTCGCCTCGGGCACCGGGCCGCCCCGGCCCCGCCCACGACTACCAGGAGCAGCCAGTGCACCCTCTGAGCATTCCCGGATTCGACGTCCACCGTGTGCAGGTCGACGACGGGGTCACCGTGGAGGCCGAGGTCGGCGGGTCCGGCCCGCCCGTCGTGCTGCTGCACGGCTTCCCACAGACCCGGCTCATGTGGCGGCATGTGGCCGCCGACCTCGCAGCCGACCACACCGTCATCTGCCCCGACCTGCGCGGCTACGGAGCAAGCGACAAGCCCGCCGAGACCGGGCCCGAGGTCTACGCCAAGCGGACCATGGCCCGGGACGTCGCCCGCCTGGCCACCGAGCTGGGGCACGAGCGCTTCACCCTGGCCGGCCACGACCGAGGCGCGCTGGTGGCGTTCAGGGCGGCTCTGGACCACCCGGAGGCGGTGGCCCGCGTGCTCCTCCTGGACATCCTCGCGACCCTCGACATGTGGGACGCGATGCACGGCGTGTCCGCTGCGGTGGGCTTCCACCTCTACCTCATGGCCCAGGCGCCGGGCCTGCCCGAGACGATGATCCGGTCGAGTGCCGACGCGTTCTTCGGCTACTTCCTCGACGCGTGGGCGAACGACGCGGACGCCGTCCCGGCTGCCGTCCGCCGCCACTACCTCGATTCCAGTGCTCGCGCCGTTCCCTCCATCGTCGCCGACTACCGGGCCTCGGCGCAGATCGACGTGGCCCACGACAGCGCCGACCGCGAGGCCGGGAACCGCCTCGCCATGCCCGTCACCGTGCTCCAGCAGGACTGGGGCGCGGCCCTCGGTTACCACGCCGAAGGGCTGTGGCGGGCCTGGGCGCCCGACCTGCGCCACCGCACCGTCAGCTGTGGGCACTTCATGGCCGAGGAGGACCCGGCCCTCATCGCCGCCGAGATCCGCGCCCTCGCCAGCCGCTGACCCGGCCCGCCGGGAAGTGCGGGCAGGCCCGCGGCCACGTCTGTATGTCGGGCGCCGGTGGCCGCGGGCCCGAGGCCGGGGTTGGGCACGGGACCGGACCGACTCACCCCTCGGCGGCCTGAGCCGCCGTGCCGTACCTGGCCTCCATCGTCCGGACCGCCTCGGCCACGACGCGTTCGTTGGTGGCGTCGTCGAGAGGCCAGCGGGGAAGCAGCATCCGCGGCCAGAAGACGTAGTTGGAGATCATGCCGAGGAACTGGGTGGCGGCCAGGTCGGGGTCGTCCACAGCGATCGTCCCGGCGTCCCGTTCGGCCTCCAGGTAGCCGCGGACGGACTCGAAGTAGGGCATCTTGCCTCGGTTGAACTGGGTCTCCCCGAGCTCGGGGAAGCGGGGCAGCTCGGCGATGACGATGCGGAACAGGTCGGCCATGCCAGGGCGGGTGAGCAGGTCCACATAGCGGCGGCCGATCGCGGTCAGACCTGCCCGCAGGTCGCCGGCCGGGGGCCGCACCTCGTCGTCCCCCGAGTCCCAGGAAGCCGTGACGATCGCGTCGAACAGGGCCGCCTTCGTGGGGAACTGCCTGAACAGGGTGGCCTTGGAGACCTCCGCCGCCTCTGCGATCTTCGCCAGCGAGGTCCGGTCATAGCCGGAGTCGAGGAACAGGCGGGTGGCCGCCTCCAGGATCGCGGCCCGCTTCTGCTCGGCGACGCGCTGGTGGTAGGCCGAGGGCTCGCTGGTCATGGCACCAGCCTAGACGAGAAGGTGAGCCACTTGACTCACCACGTGTCGCACCCTAGGTTCAGATGCGAGGCGAGTCGCTCGTCTCACTACCTGAAAGGGCCATCCACCATGGGACGCTTCGACAACCACACCGTTCTCGTCACCGGCGGCACCGGCGGCCAGGGCTCCAGCCATCTGCGCGCCTACCATGCCGAAGGCGCAGGCGTCGTCATCGCCGACATCAACGACGACGGCGGCCGGGCCCTCGCCGCCGAGCTCGGCGACCGCGCCCTGTTCGTCCACCTCGACGTCACCGACGAGGAATCCTGGAACGCCGCCATCGCCGCCACCGAACAGCACTTCGGCCCGCTGTCGATCCTGGTCAACAATGCCGGCGTGCAGAATCCGGCGGCTCCCGTCGAAGCCACCGACCGCCGCGTGTGGGACCGCGTCCTCGACATCAACCTCACCGGCACGTTCCTGGGCATCAAGGCGGCCGTTCCCTCCCTGCGCCGCAACGGCGGAGGGGTCATCGTCAACATCGCCTCCACATCCGGCATCGGCGGCACCGCCCACTACGCCCCGTACGTCGCCGGCAAGTGGGCTGTCCGCGGCCTCACCAGGACCGCCGCGCTGGAGCTCGGCCGTGACAACATCCGCGTCAACGCCATCCACCCCGGCGTCATAGCCACCCCGTTCATCACCGAGCCCGCCGCGGGGGCCGACGCACCGATCTCGGACTTCTACTCCCCCGAGCCCTTCGCCATCCCCCGGCTCGGCCAGCCCGACGACATCACCCGCGCCCTGCTGTTCATCAGTTCCAACGAGGCGTCCTTCGCCACCGGCTCGGAGTTCGTCATCGACGGCGGCCTGCTCCTCGGCCCCGCCCTCAGGTACGAGGCCGCCTGACCCCGGACCCGCGATCGCCGACGCCGGCCGGCCCCGCAACCCGCCCGCCCGCGGCCGGCCGACAGCGGCCGGCCGACAGCGCCGCCGCCGGCGATCGCGGCCGCCCGGATACGCTGGACGCCAGGAGTGATCCACGCCGTTCCCGCGCCCCGGCCCACGACCATCATCGCCACCGCCACCGCCCTGGCGGGCCAGCGGCCGTCCGTCGTCGGCCAGGGGGCGCGCGAGCGGGCACGGGTCAACAGTGATCGATGTCTTGGGATGCGACCTGCGATGAACGAGCCCACCGAGCGCGAAACCCCCGTGACGCCCGCGGGCGGCGACGCCGACCTGCCCCACCGCTACGACTCGCGGCTCGCCGCGGAGATCGAACAGCGCTGGCAGCAGCGGTGGCTCAAGGACGGCACGTTCGAGTCGCCGAACCCGACCGGGCCGCTGTCCGCCGGCTTCGAGGCCGTCCAGGGCCGCGATCCGTTCTACGTGCTGGACATGTTCCCCTACCCGAGCGGGACGGGTCTGCATGTGGGCCACCCACTCGGCTACATCGGTTCGGACGTCTTCGCCCGCTTCCTGCGGATGACCGGACGCCACGTGCTACACACCTTCGGCTATGACGCCTTCGGGCTGCCCGCCGAGCAGTACGCCATCAACACCGGCCAGCATCCGCGGGTGACGACCGAGGCGAACATCGCGAACATGCGCCGCCAGCTCTCCCGGCTGGGTCTGGGTCATGACACACGCCGCGAGATCGCCACCACCGACACCACGTACTACCGCTGGACCCAGTGGGTCTTCCTCCAGATCTTCAACAGCTGGTACGACGACGAGGCCGGCCGGGCCCGGCCGATCAGCGAGCTGGTCGAGGCGTTCGAGAGCGGGCGCCGGTCGGCGGTCGGGCCGGGCGCCGGCGAGGCCAACCCCCGCCAGGCCGAGTGGTCCGAGCTGACGGCGAGCGAACGGCGTCGCGTCGTCGACGCCCACCGCCTCACCTACATCTCCGAGGAGCTGGTGAACTGGTGCCCGGGCCTGGGCACGGTGCTGGCCAACGAGGAGGTCACGCCCGAGGGGCGCAGCGACATCGGCAACTATCCGGTCTACCGGCGCCCGCTGCGCCAGTGGATGATGCGGATCACCGCCTATGCCGACCGGCTGATGTCGGATCTCGACCTGGTCGACTGGCCCGACTCCATCAAGCAGATGCAGCGCAACTGGATCGGGCCGAGTGACGGCGCCGCCGTCCGGTTCACCACGACGACCGGTGCCAGCGCCGGAAGCGACGCCGGTGGCGACGCCGGCGCGCCGGTCGACATCGAGGTCTACACGACCCGTCCCGACACGCTGCCCGGCGCGAGCTTCCTGGTGCTGGCTCCGGAGCACCCGCTCGTCGACGCGCTGATCGCCACCGACTGGCCGGTCGACACCCCGGCCAGCTGGCAGTTCGCGCAGGGCCGGCCCGCCGGCCCGCTCGAGGAGCACTGGACCCCACAGGCAGCCGTCGACGCGTACCGCGCCTTCGCCGCCCGGCGCAGCGACCGCCAGCGCGGCGGTGCGGAGATCGACCGCACCGGCGTGTTCACCGGGGCGTTCGTGACGAACCCGGTCAGCGGTGACGCGATTCCCGTCTTCCTGGCCGACTACGTCCTGCTCGGCTACGGCACTGGGGCGATCATGGCGGTGCCGGCGCACGACGACCGGGACTTCTCCTTCGCCCGCGAGTTCGGCCTGCCGGTACAGGCCGTGCTGGAGCCGGATGAGGCCTGGCACTCCGAGCACGGGGTGCCCGCGGGAACGCCGGCGTCCGCCTGGCCCGCGCCGTTCGCCGGTGAGGGCACGTATCTGCCCGGCCCGCCGAACCGCCCGGGCCTCGTCGGCCTGTCGAAGGCCGAGGCCATCAAGACCACGGTCGGCTGGCTGGAGGACGCCGGCCGCGGCCGGGCCACCCGTTCCTACCGGCTGCGCGACTGGCTGTTCTCCCGCCAGCGGTACTGGGGCGAGCCGTTCCCGATCGTCTTCGACGACGAGGGGCTGCCGATCGCGGTTCCCGAGGACCAGCTGCCGGTCGAGCTGCCCGAGATGACCGACTTCCGGCCGCGCGCGATGGCCGACGACGACGAGAGCGAGCCCGTCCCGCCGCTGGCGAGGGCCACGGAGTGGACCACGGTCACCCTCGACCTCGGCGACGGCCCGCGTGAGTACCGGCGCGAGCTGAACACCATGCCGCAGTGGGCCGGCTCCTGCTGGTACTACCTGCGCTACCTCGACCCGACGAACTCCGAGCGGTTCGTGGACCCGACCGTCGAGCGCTACTGGATGCACTCCGAGCGCGGACCCGCCGGCGACGGCGGCGTCGACCTGTACGTGGGTGGCGTCGAACACGCCGTCCTGCACCTGCTCTACGCGCGCTTCTGGCACAAGGTGCTGTACGACCTGGGCCTGGTCTCGACCCGGGAGCCGTTCAAGCGCCTCTACAACCAGGGCTACATCCAGGCCGACGCGTTCACCGACGAGCGCGGGATGTACGTCGCCGCCGCCGAGGTCGTCCGCGGTGCGGACGGGACCTTCACCCACGACGGGGCCCCGGTGAACCGGCGCTCCGGCAAGATGGGCAAGAGCCTCAAGAACAGCGTCAGCCCTGACGAGATGTACGACAGCTACGGGGCGGACACGCTGCGTGTCTACGAGATGGCGATGGGGCCGCTGGACGCGCACCGCCCATGGCGAACCGACGACATCGTCGGCTCGTACCGGTTCCTGCAGCGACTCTGGCGCAACATCATCGACGAGGAGTCCGGCGAGCCGCGGGTGCGTGACACCGGGCTTGGCGACATCGAGTCGGGCGACGAGGTCACCCGGGCGCTGCACCGGACGATCCTGGCCGTCCGGACGGACTACGCCGAGCTGCGGTTCAACACCGCGGTCGCCCGGCTGATCGAGCTGACCAACCTGGCCAGCAAGCACTTCGGCGCCGGGCTCGCCGGGCCGCCGCGGGAGCTGGCCGAGGCCATGGTGCTGATGGTGGCGCCGCTGGCACCACACCTCGCCGAGGAGCTGTGGACGCGGCTGGGGCACGCCGGCTCGGTCTCGACCGTCCCCTTCCCCGAGGGGGACGAGTCGCTGGCCGCGGCCTCGACGGTCCGCCTGCCGGTGCAGGTCAACGGCAAGGTGCGGTTCACGATCGACGTCGCGCCCGACGCGGACGAGGCCGCGGTGCGCCAGGCGCTGGAGGCACACGAGGACTACCCCCGCCACACGGCCGGCAAGACCGTCAAGCGCCTCATCGTGGTCCCCGGCCGGATCGTCAACATCGCCCTGGGCTGACGGCACAGCCGGGCTGGCGGCACAGCCGGGCTGACGGCACAGCCGGGCTGGCGGCACAGCCGGGCTGGCGGCACAGCCGGGCTGGCGGCACAGCCGGGCTGGCGGCACAGCCGGGCTGGCGGCACAGCCGGGCTGGCGGCACAGCCGGGCTGGCGGCACAACGGGTAACGGCGTCGCGGGCGGATCAGCCCGAAATGCCCGCGACGACCGGGCCGTCGCCCTGGGACGATGGCGGGGTGCTGCCGAGCGTTCTGATGATCCGGCCGGGGTTCGCGATCCCGGCCGGCGAGCTCACGTGGCGCTACTCGCGATCCGCGGGGCCGGGTGGGCAGTCGGTGAACACCTCGGACAGCCGCGTGGAGCTTTCGTTCGATCTCGCCCGGGCGCCATCCGTGCCTGAGCGGATGCGAGCCAGGGCGCTGGCTCGGCTGGAGGGTCGCCTGGTCGGCGGGGTCCTGACCCTGGCCGCGTCCGAGCATCGTTCACAGCTACGGAACCGGGAGGCCGCGGCGGCCCGGCTGGCCGCCATCCTGCGGGAGGCCACGGCACCTCCGCCGCGGCCACGGCGGCCGACCAGCCCCACCCGTGGTTCGGTCGAGCGGCGGCTGGCCGGCAAGAAGCGCCGTAGTGAGATCAAAAAGGATCGTGGCGGGGGCCGCCGCGGGCCGGACGAATGATCGGGCAGATTCCGAGCTCCGAGCTCCGAGCCGTGGGCGTGGCTGCTGCCGGGCAAGAGTTGAGGATCGTGGTCGTTCTCGCGACCGAAATCCTCAACTCTTGCGGATTACCAAGCGAGCCCGCGCCCCTTTTGTCCCTCTTGGGATGAATTATTGGCGCTGCGCGAGGGCGCGGGATCCCCGGCGGGTGGCCGTGCCACGGGTGGCCGTGCGGGGCGGGAGCTCGGCTCAGGCCGAGCCGGTTCCCGTGTCCTCCGCTGCTCCCTGTCTGCCGCGCTGGCGGGGAAGCTTCTCCTTGGCTCCCTTCGCCCCCTTGGCCGGCGCGGCCGCGCCCGCACTCGCACCCGCGGGCCCCTCGGCGCCGCGCTCGGCGGTGGCCAGGGCGCCCGCCGCCGGGTCACCGCCCGCCTCGCCGCGGTTCGTCAGATCCCCGCGCGGCCGGCCGAACTCGCCGTTCTCCACGTTCGTCCGCATCCTGCGCAGGCTCTTCGAGAGGAGCACGAAGAGCCCGGCTGACGCGAGGATCAGCACGAAGACCACGAGGGCGCCGCTGGTGCCCGTGCCTATCTCGGCGGCGAGCCGCACCCCGCCGGACGTGTCATCCACTGACCAGCACCTCCTGTAGTCTCAGCGGATTCCGTTGAACAGATCGTCTTCGGGTAGTACGCCCACCTCGATCAGGGACCGGGCGAGCTGGTAGTCCTCGGTGGGCCAGGCGTCGCGCTGCAGGGTGAGCGGCACCCGGAACCACGGCCCGTCCGGGTCGACCTGGGTGGCGTGCGCGAGCAGGGCGCGGTCCCGGACCTCGAACCAGTCCTCGCAGCGGACCCGGGTGGTCAACCGGCCGGTGTCCTCCGCCCGGTCGATCCATTCGTCCAGCCGCTTCGCGTAGGGCGACTCCAGGCCCGCGGCGCGCATCCCCTCGTGCAGGGCGAGGATGCGGTCCTTGTGGAAGGTCAGGTGGTAGTAGAGCTTCAGCGGCTGCCACGGCGCAAGGCCCACCTCGACGCCCACCTCGGTATAGCGGGAGGGGTCACCGGCGGCCTCGAACGCCTCCACGCTGATCTGGTGGGTCATGATGTGATCCGGATGCGGGTAGCCGCCGTTCTCGTCGTAGGTCGTGACGACCTGCGGGCGGAACTGGCGGATCAGGCGCACCAGCGGGCGGGCGGCGTCCGCGAGGGGCTGCGTGGCGAAGGTCCCCTCGGGCAGTGGCGGCAGCGGGTCACCTTCGGGCAGCCCCGAGTCGATGAACCCCAGCCACTCCTGCTGCACTCCGAGAATCTTCCGTGCCCGTTCCATCTCCTCACGCCGGACCTCTGGCATCCGCGCGAGGACCTCGGGCGAATCCATGGCCGGATTGAGGATGCTGCCCGCCTCACCGCCGGTACACGTGACCACCAGCACCTCGACGCCCTCGTGGGCATAGCGGGCCATCGTCGCCGCGCCCTTGCTGGACTCGTCATCGGGATGCGCGTGGACGGCCATGAGCCGCAGACCACGCTCCTGTTCGGCCGGGAGCATGCAGCCCATTGTGGCTGACGTCCGGAGCGGACCGGGCCGGCCAGCGCTCGCGCGGCGGCCACCTGGGCCGCCGCAGGGCAGCCCCTCGGGGGCCCTCAACCGCCTGGCTGCCCGCCAACCGGGGCGGTCGACCGCCCCGGGAACGAGGGACCGACCGGCACAAACGAGACCCAGCTCACTCTCGATCTGGAAAAGTCACCGAGCGGCGTGGCACAATACACCGTCCGCACACGCTCCAAAGATGCCGGTTCACCGGTCTGCGGGCGGACGGTCTCTGGCAGGTGGCGTCGTCTGCAAACCGACATCGTCGTCGGGCCCACCTTTGAGGGATCATCGGCCCGTGACCACGGCGGGAAGTCGTCATGACGACCTCGCACCGTGGGAACCGACGTCGAGGGCGGCCCGGACCACCTGCTCGCACTGAAGCAGCAACAGCACTGAACCAGCGACCAGCACTGAACCAGCAACAGCCCCGTGGCGCCTGCCGTGAGCGGGCCCCACCCGGGCGCGCCGCCGGGAGCCTCGGCTCCCTCCGATAGACTCAGAACTTTGGTATTCCTCGAGGAGCGTGACGCGTGACGCAGCAGACCTGGCTCACCCAGGAGGCCTACGACCGACTTCGCTCCGAGCTCGAGTACCTCACGGGCACCTGGCGTACGGAGATCGCCACGAAGATCGAGGCAGCCCGTGAGGAAGGCGACCTGCGGGAGAACGGTGGCTACCACGCGGCCAAGGAGGAGCAGGGCAAGCAGGAGGCCCGGATCCGCCAGCTGATGGATCTGCTCCGCGACGCGCGGGTCGGCGAGACCGCGCCCGCCGTGTCCGGTGAGGCCGGGCCCGGGATGATCGTCGAGATCAGGTTCCCCGGTGAGAAGGAGACGGAGAAGTTCCTCATCGGCTCACGCGAGGATCACAGCACGAGCATCGAGGTGTTCTCTCCCGCATCTCCCCTCGGCGGCGCCGTCACCGGCCACAAGGCCGGCGAGACGGTGAACTACACGTTGCCGAACGGCCGTTCGGCCGCGGTGGAGATCGTCGCGGTGTCGCCGTACGCGGGCTGAGCGGCCTAGCGGCGCCGTACCTGCGGGACCCGTACCTGCGGGACCCGTACCTGCGGTTACGCACCTGCCATGGGGCGCGGTGAGCCGACGGGAGCGGGCTGGCGGGCCGGCGCGGCGACGCCATAACGCGACTACGCCATAAGCGGACGACATCCCATGCCGCTGCGCGCGGGCCGGTGTGGACGTACCGTCAGCTGGTGGCAGATCCGCCGGCTCCGCACAGTCCGTCCACACCTCCCACGAACCACACCGCCACCCCCTCGGCATCCGGGCCTCCGCCAGCCGCCATCACCCTTGCTGACCTGCGCCTTTCCGGCCATCGTCACCGGTCGGTGCGGGCCGAGCTGCGGGAGAACCTGCTTGCGCGGATGCGGTCGGACGAACCCCGGTTCCCGGGCATCGTCGGTTTCGACGACACCGTTCTCCCGCAGGTCGAGCGGGCACTGCTCGCCGGGCACGACATCGTGTTCCTGGGCGAGCGAGGCCAGGGCAAGACCCGTCTGATCCGGACGCTCGTCGGTCTGCTCGACGAGTGGTCGCCCGCCGTGGCCGGCTGCGAGATCAACGATCACCCCTACGCTCCGGTCTGCGGCCGGTGCCGCCTGCTGCTCGCCGAGATCGGCGAGCAGCTGCCCGTGACCTGGCGGCACCGCTCCGAGCGGTTCGGGGAGAAGCTGGCGACCCCCGACACCAGCGTCGGTGACCTGATCGGCGACGTCGACCCGGTCAAGGTCGCCGAGGGCCGCACTCTCGGCGACCCCGAAACCGTGCACTACGGGCTGGTGCCGCGGACCAACCGCGGCATCTTCAGCGTGAACGAGCTGCCCGACCTCGCCGAGCGCATCCAGGTGGCGCTGCTCAACGTGCTGGAGGAGCGCGACATCCAGGTCCGCGGCTACATGCTGCGGCTACCGCTGGACCTGCTGCTGGTCGCCTCCGCGAACCCGGAGGACTACACCAACCGCGGCCGCATCATCACCCCGCTCAAGGACCGTTTCGGTGCCGAGGTCCGCACCCACTACCCGCTGCGGCTGGACGACGAGCTGAGCCTCATCCGCCAGGAGGCCGTGATCTCCTGGGCCGACGCGCCGCTGGGCACCCCCGAGCTGCCCGACCACCTCATCGAGGTGGTGGCCCGCTTCACCCGGCTTGTCCGCGACGCGCCGCAGGTCGACCAGCGCTCCGGTGTCTCGGCCCGGCTCGCGGTCGCGGCGGCCGAGACGGTGGCCGCCTCCGCCGTTCGGCGGGCGGCGCTGACCGGGGAGGACAGCGCGACCGCAAGGGTCGTCGACCTCGCCGCGATCGTGCCGGCGGTCCGCGGCAAGGTCGAGTTCGACCAGCTGGAGGAGGGCCGGGAGGACGAGGTCCTGGCGCTGATGTTGCGCCGGGCCATCGCGGAGACCTTCCGCGCGAAGCTCGCCGGGACCGACCTCTCCGGTCTGCAGGAACGCTTCGAGCGCGACGGGGCCGTGGAGACCGGCGATCTCGTCCCGGCCGCCGAGCTGCTGCGCCGGATCGGGCCGGTACCAGGCCTGTCAGCGATCCTCACTCGCCTGGAGGTCGACGGGGCGGAGTCGCCGGGGCTGGCCGCCGCGGCGCTGGAGCTGGCGATGGAGGGCCTGCACCTCAACCGGCGCCTCGCCAAGGAGGAACTGCCCGGGCGGACGGTGTACGGCGGCTGACCGTCGGACGGTTCGCCCCGTCAGGCGGTTCGCCCGGCCACGCGCGACTCGCCCGACCACAAACAGAATCACGCGGCAGGCCACCAGGAGGCACCGGTGAGCTCCGGACAGTTCCGATACGGCCCCTGGGACGGCGGGCCCGACCCGCTGGCGTCCCCCTTCTCCGCAACCGACGCCGTCGACGAGATGTCCCACCAGATCCTGGAGGGACGCACGCCGCGGGAGGCCCTGGACACCCTGCTGCGCCGGGGCATGCCGGGCCGCCGCGGCCTCGACGACCTGCGCCGCGCGATCGAGCGCCGCCGCCGTGAGGCCCGTTCCCGCGGCCGGCTCGACGGCACCCTCGACGAGGTCCGCCGTCTGCTCGACACGGCCATCGGCCAGGAGCGGGCCGCGTTGTTCCCCGACCCCGGCGACGAGGCGCGGCTACGGGAGGCGGAGCTGGACGCGCTGCCGTCCGATCCCGCCCGCGCGGTGCGGGAGCTCGCCGACTACGACTGGCGCTCGCAGCAGGCCCGCGAGACCTACGACCAGATCTCCGACCTGTTGCGCCGCGAGGTGCTCGACGCGCAGTTCCGCGGGATGAAGCAGGCGTTGCAGGGCGCCACCCCGGACGACCTGGCGCGCGTGCGCGAGATGGTCCGCGATCTCAACGACCTGTTGGAGGCGGACGCGCGGGGCGAGGAGACCGGGGCCCGCTTCGAGGAGTTCATGCGCAGGCACGGCGAGTTCTTCCCGGAGAACCCCCGCGACCTCGAGGAGCTTGTCGACTCGCTGGCCCGGCGGGCCGCCGCGGCCCAGCGGCTGCTGGCCGGCCTCACTCCGGCGCAACGCCAGGAGCTGGCCGATCTGATGGCGACCGCGATGGAGGACCTGGGCCTGTCCGGCGAGATGTCCCGGCTGTCGCGGGCGCTGCAGTCAGCCCGCCCGGACCTGGACTGGGGTGGGCGGGGACGCGGGCGCGGTCGGGCTCGTGGACGCTTCCCGGAGGCGATGACCGGGGACGAACCGCTCGGCTTCGGGGACGCCACGAGCGCGCTGGAGGATCTCGCCGAACTCGACGAGCTCGCGGCCGCGCTCAGCCAGGACTACCCGGGCGCCTCCCTCGACGACGTCGACCCGGAAGCCGTCGAGCGGGCGCTGGGCCGCACCGCCGTCGACGACCTGCGCCAGCTCCAGCAGATCGAGCGTGAGCTGGAGCGACAGGGCTTCATCACCCGCCGCGCGGGCGCGCTGGAGCTCACCCCGCGGGCGGTGCGGCGCATCGGCGACGCGGCGCTGGCCCGCATCTTCCGCGAGGTCGCCGCGCGCGGGCGCGGTGATCACACGAACACCGACGCCGGTTCCGCCGGTGATCTGCTCGGTACCTCCCGGCGCTGGCAGTTCGGCGACACCCAGCCGATCGACGTGGTCCGCACCGTCCGCAACGCGGTGCTGCGGGCGGGGCCGCCCGGCCCGGGCCGCCGGGTGCGGCTTTCCGTCGACGACTTCGAGGTCGCCGAGACTGAGCGACGCACCAGCGCGGCCGTCTGCCTGCTGGTGGACCTGTCGTACTCGATGGCCCTGCGCGGCACCTGGGGGGTGGCGAAGTCGACGGCACTCGCGCTGCATTCGCTTGTCACCACCCGTTTCCCCCAGGACAAGGTGCACATCATCGGCTTCTCCGACTACGCGCGGGAGTTGCGCCCCGTGGAGCTCGCGGGGCTGGACTCGGAGATGGTGCAGGGCACCAACCTGCAGCACGCGCTGCTGATCGCGGGCCGGCTGCTGCGCCGGTATCCGGAGTCCGAGCCGGTGATCATGGTGGTCACGGACGGCGAGCCCACCGCCCATCTGCAGCGGGACGGTTCGTCCTCGTTCTCCTGGCCACCCATGCCCGAGACCCTGGAGCTGACCCTGGCCGAGGTCGAGCGGCTGACCCGCCGCGGTGTGACGATCAACGTCTTCATGCTGGACGACGAGCCCCGGCTCGTCCGGTTCGTCGAGGAGATGGCCCAGCGCAACGGCGGTCGGGTGCTCTCGCCGGACCCGGCCACCCTCGGCAGCTACGTCATCCGGGACTACCTGCATGCCCGGGGGGCCCGCCGGGTGGCTCGCTGAGAGACCGACCGCCAACTGCAGGCACTATCAGTTAACTAGCTGCTACCGTGCGCGGTCGTGGTGACAGAGTGCGAGCGCGACGAGGACCACGACGGAGGCCACGACCAGGGCCGCGAACGGGGCGGCGGAGCCGATCGGCATCGGCCGTCGAGGAACCGGCCACGGCGGACGAACCGGCTGCGGCGGACGAACCGGCCGCGGCCGGCAGATCCAGCCCGGGCGACGGGCCGACCGGCGTCGCGGTGGCGTGGACGACGGCACCTCGCCGGCGCCCTGGCCGCGGCGGCCGCGCTCTGCGCCCTCGTACCCGGCACCCTCCTGCCGGCGCTTCCCACACTGGCCTCCGCGGCGACGGGTGGCGACCACAGCCCGGCGCAGTCCCTGCGGTCCGCCCTCAGCCGGGAGCTGCCGGGGCCGTTCGCGGGTCCCTATTCCGAACCGCTGAGCCGCCCGTACGCGAAGCCGATGTCCGCTCCCGTCGCCCGGACCGATCTCGAGCAGGCCCGGATCTCCGCCTACTGGTCGGCACAGCGGCGCAGCCGCGCCCAGGTCGCGGACGCGGCCGGTCGGGACGGCCGACCAGTGCCGAAGCGGCTCGACGGGCCCACCGGGACCGATCAGACCCTCGAGGCCACCAGCCCACCGCCGCCGAGCACCGGGTCGCCGTACCGCTACGGCGGCCTGGTGGCGAAGACCGTCGGCCGCCTGTTCACCACGATCAACGGCATCGACTACGCCTGTTCCGCCACGGTCGTGACGAGCACGGGACGCGACCTCGCGGTGACCGCCGGACACTGCCTGCACGAGGGCAGCGGCGGTGCCTTCGCGACCAACGTGGCCTTCATGCCCGGCTACTCCGACGGCTCCCTGCCCTTCGGGCTCTGGGCCGCCCGGCTGATCACCGTGACGCCGGGCTGGGGCCTGCGGGGCGACTTCGACTACGACACCGGCTTCATCCTGTTCAACACGCGCGCCGGGCAGCACATCGAGAATGTCGTCGGCGGCGAGAAGATCGCCTTCAACCAGCCCCGGACGCTCGCCCAGTACGCCTTCGGCTACCCCCGGCTCGGGAAGTACACCGGCGAGGAGCTGATCTACTGTGCCGGGCCGTCCAGCGACGACCCTTATGGCACCACCTCGATGGGCCTGGCCTGTGACATGACCGGCGGGGCCAGCGGTGGCCCGCTGTTCACCGGGCTCGGCCGGGCCGGGCCCGGCGCAGGCTGGGTCGACAGCGTCGTCAGCTACGCCTACGCCTCGGACCCGGAGACCGTCTACGGCACCTACTTCGGTCGCGCGATCGAGCTGCTCTACTACCAGTCGAACGACCTTTGACAGCAGCCGGACGGCCGGTCGGGACTACCAGTCGAGCAACCGCCGGCGCGGCGCCGCCCGGTGGACCGGCCAGCAACAGCCGCCCGATACGGTCTGGTCATGCCGCATTCAGGCAGCTACGGACTCTTCCTGACCCTGCACGTACTCTCCGCGTTCCTCCTGGTCGGCCCGCTCTGCATGACGATCGCGACGGCACCCTGGCTGGTCCACGCGGGCCCGGCCGCTCTGTCCAGGCTGCGGGCAGCCGCCCGCACCACCTGGTACCTCCCGCCAGCGACGATCCTGGTCGCGGTGTTCGGACTGGTGATTGTTCAGCGGGGACCGTTCGGCAGCCTTCGCCGGATCAGTGATCCGTGGCTGCTGACATCCGGCCTGTTGTGGATCGCGGCCGTAGTGATCAGCATGGCCGTGATTTCCAGGGGCCTGCGGCGGGCCGTCCACGACATCGAGCGCGGCGGCGACGCGCGCCGCCAGCTCCCGGTGATCACAATCGGCGCCGCCGCCACGGTCACCTGCTGGATCCTGATCATCTGCCTCATGGTGATGAAGCCGGGTTACTGAGCCTTCTCCGTCGTCCACTCGGACTCATTGCATACCTGGTCGTGGACCGGGAGAGGGAAAGGGCTCATTGAGCCTTTTCCCTCGTCGACTCCGACCTGTGGCTACAGCACTCGACAAACGTGAGATGGAAGAGGCTCATTGCACCGCCGCGCGCAGCGACTCGCCGTGGTAGGTGACGTCGTCGACCCGGTCCAGAAGCCGCTCCCAGATCTCGCGGGGCAGATCATGTGCCATCCCGTCGATCTCCAGGAGCTCCGCGGACGGAACGGTGGCCGCCGTGAGCCGCCCGCCGCGCACCGGGATCAGCGGATCGTGCGTTCCGTGCACCACGAGCGTCGGCACCCGCAGGCCGCGCAGCGCCGCGGAGCGGTCCGCCGCGACCAGGATCGCCGCCAGCTGACGCGCCACCCCGGCGGGGTTCTGCCGGCGTTCCCAGAGCTGCCTCGACCGGCTGTGCAGCCACGGGACGTCGACCGCGAACTCCGGCGAGCCGATCACCCGCGCGGACTCCTCCGCCCTGGCGATGAACTCGTCCAGGCTGGTCGGGCTTGGCCGTAGCAGCAGCTCGACGGCCTCGTCCGACGGCTTGACGCTGTGATCTCCGGGGTGGGACATCACGGAGGTGAGGCTGCGCACCCGGTCCGGGCTGTTCAGCGCCAGCAGCTGCGCGACCATCCCACCGAGCGAGACGCCGAACACGTGGGCGGACTCGACACCGAGGGCGTCCAGCAGCCCGATGGTGTCCGCGGCCATGTCCTCGAGGCCGTAGGGCGCGAGCGCGGTCTGGCCGGACACGATCCCCAACAGGTCGGGCGGGCCATGCCAGTCCAGATGGGTGGAATGCCCGACATCACGGTTGTCGAACGTGATCACGTGGTAGCCACGCCGGACCATGCTCGCCACGAGGTCGGGATGCCAGCCGACGAGATGCTGCCCGAGCCCGCCCACCAGCAGCAGCGGGAGGCCGTCCGGATCACCGTGCGTCTCGACGGCCAGCTCGATGCCGTTGGCCGGAACGATTCTCATGACCCGGGACGGTAGCGACAGTCCTACCCGTTCGTCAGTACACGGCTACGCATTCGGTTCCAGCTCACCGTCGGACAGGCGGCGTTGTACGTCCGCCGGCGCGGGGCCTGACCGGGTTCGTCCCGGCCAGACCGTGCGGCGCCAGCCCACCAGCGTGTGTCCAGGCCCGTCGAGCGGCGCATCCGCCGCACTTCAACTACGTTCTGTAGTGAATCTTTTCCTTTCCGTAGCAGACGCCGGACGGTTACGCGTGGTATTTCCTACGATCGAGTTCGCCGCGTTCCTGGTGATCGTCATGGCCGTCTCCTGGCTGCTCATGCCGATTCCGGCGCTGTGGAAACCGTTCATCCTGGCCGCCTCGTACTTCTTCTATTCCTATGCAGACGCCCGCTTCGTCCTGTTGATCATTTCCTCGACGCTGATCAACCAGCTCGCCGCCGTGGCGATCGGGCGCTGGCGCGACCGACGGATCCTGATCGCCGCGATCGTCTGCGATCTCGGACTGCTGGGCTGGTTCAAGTACTACGGCTTCTTCGCGCTGTCCGTCGACCGGGCCCTGCAGGACGTCGGCCTGCCCGCACCGCTGCCGCTGCTGCAGGTGGCGCTGCCCATCGGCATCTCCTTCTTCACGTTCCAGGCACTCTCCTACGTGATCGACGTCTGGCGCGGCGACATCCGGCCCGTCTCGCTGATCGACTTCGCCGTGTACGAGGCCTTCTTCCCCCACCTGGTCGCCGGGCCGATCGTGCGCGCGAGCGAGTTCACCCCCCAGCTCGCCACTCCGCGCGACCCGAGCCAGGTTCAGGTCACCCGGGCGATCTTCCTCATCGGCGGCGGCCTGGTGAAGAAGGTCGTCCTGGCCGACCTGCTGGCCACCCGGATCGTGGACCCGGTCTTCGACGCCCCGGGCCAGCATTCGTCCGGCGAGATCGCGGTGGCCGTCTACGGGTACGCCGTGCAGATCTACTGCGACTTTTCCGCGTACTCGGACATCGCGATCGGCGTGGCCCTGCTGCTGGGCTTCCGGTTCCCCGACAACTTCGACCGCCCCTACGCCGCCGTCAGCCTGCAGGACTTCTGGCGCCGCTGGCACATGACGCTGTCCCGCTGGCTGCGCGACTACGTCTACCTGCCACTCGGCGGCAACCGCCGCGGGCGCCGCCGGACCTACCTCAACCTCATGATCACCATGGTTCTCGGCGGTCTGTGGCACGGCGCGGCGTGGACGTTCGTCATCTGGGGCGCGCTGCACGGCGGCGTCCTCGCCGGCGAGCGCGCCTGGCGCGCGCACCGCGGCGGACCGGGCGGACGTCCCGGGCGCGGGTCCACCGGGTCCACCGGGCCCAGGCATCGTGCCGGCGGTGCCGGCGGAACCGGCGGTGCCGGCGGGGCAGGCGGCACGGTGGTGTTGCCGCGGCCCAAACAGCCCGAGCTGACAGAACCCGGGCTTGCGGCGTCTCACCCCCTGCCCGCGCCGACGCCGTCGTGGGAGGAGCTGCCGGGCACCCGCGTCGCACCGACCGGTCCCCACGAACCCGGGCTGGCCGCAGGGGCGGCCGCGCTCGAGACGGCGGCCCCGCCGATCGCGGCGACGACCCCGATGCGCGGCCCGACGAACCTCCCCCGGGTCTGGCTCGGACGGATCCTCGTCTTTCACTTCGTCTGCGCGGCCTGGGTCCTGTTCCGGTCCCCCGACCTCGGAACGGCGGCCGAGATCTTCGGCCGGCTGTTCACCGCCGGCGGGCCCTCTCCGCTGGTGACGACGACCGTGCTGGTCGCGATCGTGGCGGGGCTGGGCGCCGCCGCGGTGCCCAGCTGGTGGTGGGTGCGCGCCCAGGGCCTGTTCGCCGCCCGACGCCTCGGCACCCAGATCATCCTGGTGGTCACCTTCCTGCTGGTGATCTACGCCTTCGTCGGCCAGCAGGACGTCGCCCCGTTCATCTACTTCCGGTTCTGACCGCGTCCGTGGAACAGCCCGGGGCAACGACACGACGTAGGAGATCACCAGCAATTCAGGTCAATATGGATGAATGACACACAGAGTCAACTGACAATCCACAAGATGTCGATTGACAATCCACAAGAAGGAGGATTTTGGTTGCCGCAGCAGCCAGAATCCTCACTTCTTGCTCGGCGGCAGCAGCGAGGTCAGTGGCCCAGCTGCGGGTCGCTGATCGAGGACGAGCCGTCCTCCAGGTGCCCCGCGAACCCGCGCACCCAGGTGGTGCCCGGCACGGTGACGGTCAGGTCGTACCAGCCGCCACTGCCACGGGTGTCAATGGTGATCTGTGATCTTCTTGTTGCCCTTCGCCTGGGAGACCCGCCCCTGGTAGGCGCTCGCTACCTCGACGGCGACGCCCTTCGGCGCGTCGATGGACAGCTGCAGCGTCTTCGAGCGGCCCGAGCGCGCCACGGTGACGGTGACGGTGTCCGACGCGGCCGTGCCGGCATACCGCCGGAAGAATCCGTTCGGGCCATGCAGGTGGATGTCGTAGTCGCCACTGACCGGCCAATCCGCGCGCAGACGGTCCCCGGCGCCGACGGTGTAGCTGTGCGGCGCACCGACGGGGGCGAGCAGCCGGGCCTGGAAGTGCGCACCGAGCGACCCACGGTTGTCGAGCTCGACGGAGATCACCGGCTTCTTCGCCGTGCTCTTCTCCGTGGCCTCGAGGTAGTACGGCGTCGGGCGGGCCGGCCGGGTGCCGGACTCCTGCTTCGGCATCTGGCCCACCGCCGGCACGCTCGGGCGGTAGGTGGGGTGGCGCAGCCGGTCGGCCGGCGCCCACGCGGTGGTGTCGGGCAGCCGGGGGTTACGGGCATCACGGGAGAAGTCGAACGCCGAGGTGAGGTCGCCGCACACCGCGCGCCGCCACGGCGTGATGTTGGGCTCCTTGATCCGGAATCGCCTCTCCAGGAACTGGATGATCGAGGTGTGGTCGAAGGTCTCCGAGGAGACCCAGCCACCGACGCTCCACGGCGAGACCGCGAAGAACGGCACCCGGGGCCCGAGGCCGTAATGGCCGTCACCCAGCGGTCCGGTGTAGAACTCGTTGTCCGTCCGGACTGTGCTCGCACCCGGGATCAGCGGGTTGTTGACGTGCGGCGGGACAAGGTGGTCGAAGAAGCCGTCGTTCTCGTCGTAGGTGATGAGCAGGACGGTCTTGCTCCACACCTCCGGGTTGGCGGTCAGCGCGTCGAGAACCTTGGCGATGTACCAGGCGCCGTAGTTCGTCGGCCAGTTCGAGTGCTCACTGAACGTCTCGGGTGCGACGACCCAGCTGACACTCGGCAGCTGGTTCTTCGCGACGTCGGCGCGAAGCAGCTCGAAGTAGTCCTGGCCATCCCGGTTCTTCGTGCCCCGGCGAGCCTTCTCGTACAGCGCGTCGCCCGGCACCGCGTTGCGGTAGCTGTTGAAGTAGAGCAGCGAGTTGTCGCCGTAGTTACCGATGTACGGGTCGCTGGTCCAGCCCCAGGAACCGGCGTCGTCAAGACCGGTTCCCTCGTCCTGGTAGATCTTCCAGCTGACGCCCGCGGCCTCGAGCCGCTCCGGGTACGTCTTCCAGTCGTAGCCGAGCTCGTCGTTGTAGAGGACGGGCCCGCCGCCCTTGCCGTCGTTGCCCGTCCAGCCCGACCACATGTAGTAGCGGTTGGGATCGGTGTTGCCGATGAACGAGCAGTAGTAGGCGTCGCAGACCGTGAAGGCATCCGCCAGGGCGTAGTGGAAGGACGCGTCCTGCCGCTGGAGGTAGGCCATGGTGGCCGTGCCCTTGGCCGGCACCCACTGGTCGTAGACGCCCTTGTTGAGCGCCCGCTGGCCGTCGGACCAGCTGTGCGGAAGCCCGGTGAGGAAGGCCGCGCCGAGGTCGGCGGCGTCGGGGTGGAAGGGCAGGAGCTCACCGGTGCCGTTCGGCTGGCTCCAGACCTCCTTTCCGCTGGGAAGGATGGCCGGATGCGGGTCACCGAAACCCCGGACGCCGCGCAGCGCGCCGAAGTAGTGGTCGAACGAGCGGTTCTCCTGCATGAGGACGACGACGTGCTCGACGTCCCGGATGGTCCCGGTCCGGCGATTCGCGGGGATCGCGGCGGCGCGCGCGATGCTCTGGTCGAGCGCGGTCAGTGCGGCGGCGCCGCCGGCCAGGGTCACAAACCGGCGACGATCGAGGTCGACCATGGGGCTCCTTGCCCGAGAAAGTGTGATCCGAGGAGTGCGGGTCGGCCAAGATTTGCGCACCGTCACAACCGGCGGGCGTCTCGCATGTGACCAGCGAGCGAAGCCTTTTCGCCCACCGGATACCAGAAGGTCAGCTGGCGGACTTCCCACCCGTTTCCGCGCGCCCGAGTTCAGGCCGGGGCTACCTCCAGGCCTTCGGCAGCTCCTTTCCAAGCTCACGGACGGAGCGTGGGTCAAGCGGCAGAACCAGCGATCATCACTTAAGGTAAGCATCCGAATACATATGCCGTTGATCGCGGGGAGTGTTCATGACGCAGCGCGACGAGCCGACGGCCTCGACGCCATCCGCGCCTGCCCCACGCCGCAACCCGGATCGGACGGCGCCCACCCCACCCGGCCAGGCCGTGACCGCCCCTCGCGCCAACAGCGCACCGGCCACCGTGACACCGGCGACCTCGGCTGCCCAAGCGGCGTCGGCAAACCCAGCGGCACCCGCAGCTCCAGCACCCGCGGCCCCAGCACCCGCGGCCCCAGCGGCGTCGGAAACCCCTGCGGCACTCGGAGCCCCGGCGGCCGCCAGCCGAACTCCGGCCAGTCCGGCCACCGCGGGCCCGGCCGCGCCACGACCGCCGGCCACTGAACCGTCGGCTGCTGAACCGTCGGCTGCAGGGCCCGAGCCGTCGGCGCCATCGGTGCCCACCATGTCCGCGCGCCGGGCGCTGCTGCTGGTGGCCGCGTGCCTGGGGCTGCTTGCCGTGCTGCGATCCGCGGCGATGGTGCACGCCGGCGAGGGGATGCCCCCGGGCACCACCCGAGATCTCGTCCTCGGAGTCGCCCGCCCGCTGGACCGGATCACCTCCACGCTCAGGCTCAACCAGCCCGACCGGCTTCTGACAACCGCGTTCGGGCACCCCGACCCGACCGGCGCGAAGGCGGACAGTTCCGAGCTCGCCTCAGCCGCCGCGCTGGCCGAGCCGGGGGCGACCGGCGGCCAGGACCAGGCTCCCCAGCGCAGGGAGAACGTCGTCGCGGCGGCGCCCCTGCGGACGCCGACCGCTACCGATCCGCTGCGGGTCCTGGTCACGGGCGATTCGCTGACCGAGTCGCTGGGACCGACGATCGCCAACACCGAGCCGGCGACGATCCATGCCGAGACCGACACCCGTTTCGGCACCGGGCTGGTACGACCGGACTTCTTCGACTGGGCGACCCACGCCCGGCTCCAGATCGCCGGGCGCAACCCGGAGGCGATCGTCGTGATCATGGGTGGCAACGACGGCCAGGGCATCACCCAGCCCGACGGCACGATCCTGCCCGCGGGCTCGGACGAGTGGGCGGCCGAGTACCGCCGCCGGGCGATCGTCCTGATGCGGATCTGGTCCGACGGCGGCAGCCGGCGCGTCTTCTGGCTGAGCCTGCCGCCGGCCCGGTCCGGCACCCTCAACGGCTACTTCGCCCGCATGAACGAGGCGACCCAGGCCGCCGCCGAGCGGGTTCCCGGTGCACGCTTCCTGGACCTTCGTCCGATGCTGTCCAACGCCGGCCAGTACACCGACTACCTGACCGACAGCAGCGGGCGTTCCGTGCTCATCCGCACCAGAGACGGGGTGCACCTGACACTCGACGGAGCCCGCCTGGCCGCCGCTCCGGTGCTTCAGACCCTGGCTCAGGAGTGGCACCTGCACTGACGGTCGGCCAATCAGCCAGCCGAGCAGGGAAGCAGCCGCGCAGCACTGCCGGCGAACCGGTCAGCTCGGGCGGAACCCGAAGCCGGGCCCGTCGAGATCGCCCCTGGCCGCGGTCACCACCGCGAGCGCCCGTGCGGTCAGCTCCGGATCACCCTGGCCGGGTCCGGCCGGGCCCGAAACCGCCGTCGGCGTCGCCGCGGCGGCCAGGAAGTCGTCCACCAGCACAATCAGCTGGTCGGGCAGCGCATGGTCGGCGACGCGGGGTGGGCGGGCCCCGGGAGGCGCACCGCTGCCCGCCTGCCGGCCGAGCAGCGCGAGCTCGTCGATCAGGGAACGGAGCCGGTCGGCTCTCGTCTCACCGCTGGTGATCCGCACATCCCAGGCGGAACCCGTCCAGCCCCGTGCCCTGGAGACCAGGAGGCTGGCCTGCCGGTTGACCTCGCGGAGCGAATCCGACATCCGAGCAGGATACCTGCCGAGGCACTCGCCACGTCTTGCCCGAGCGAACGGCGAGGCGCACGCTCGGCACATGTACCGCTGACACACCGCAAGTCCTCTGGAGGCGCGCATGTCGCTGTATCGCTCCCCGATATATCACTCCCCGCAGACACACCGGGGTCTTATCGACCGCATGCCCAAGGCCACCGGCCATGATCTACGCCACTGGCTGGCCTGCCTCAACGAAGGGCCGGGTCTGCTGCGCTTCTCGGAACGCGTGGGCTGGTTGAGGGACATCCACGGCGTGCCGCACCGGTACGCGGCCGCCGTGGTGCACGAGGCCGACCTGCGTCGGCACGCGATCCAGGTCTGAGGCGAGAATGATCCGGTGGACCTTGACGCCGCCCGTGCCTTCATCCGCGATCATCACCGTGCCGTGCTGGCCACGACCCGCCGCGACGGCACTCCCCAGCTGTCCCCGGTCCTCGTCGGTGTCGACGCCGACGGGGCCCTGGTGATCAGCACCCGGACAACGGCGCTGAAGACGGCGAACATCGAACGCGATCCCCGCGTGTACCTCTGCGTCCTGGCCGATGGTTTCTTCGGGCCATGGGTGCAGATCGGCGGCACCGCGCAGGTCATCCGGCTGCCCGAGGCCCACGACGCTCTGGTCTCCTACTACCGGCAGATCTCCGGTGAGCACCCGGACTGGGCGGACTACCGCGCCGCGATGGAGCGGGAGCAGCGCTGCGTGATCAGGGTGACGCCCACCGCGGCCGGCCCGCAACGCTCCGGGTGACAGCCGAGACGCCCGCGGCCCGCCCTACCGTCAGCCGCGGACGTCTCCCCGCCGCTCCGTCCCGCACCTGCCCGCTGGTCCCCCTTGTCCCTACTGGCGGAGCTTGGAGAGCAGCCGCAGCAGCTCCAGGTACACCCACACGAAGCCGACGAGCAGGCCGAAGGCCGCCCGCCAGGCCTCCTCGCGAGGCGCACCGCTGGCGACAGCCCGCTCGATGTAGTCGAAATCGAGGATGAACTGCAGGCTGGCCACCGCCAGCACCACGATGCTGAACAGGATGCCCAGCGGCGACGGGTCGTTGATCACGGGAAGGTGGCTACCGGTGAAGATCCGGATGCCGAGATCGACGAACCCGAGCAGCACGACGGCGAGCAGCGTGCCCATGACGATCCTGGCCATACGCGGGGTGGCCCGCAGACGGCGGCTGCGGTACGCGACCAGCATGACGACGAACACCAACGCCGTGCCGAGCAGAGCCTGCAGGACGATGCCGGAGAAGGCCGTCTCGTAGTACCGCGAGACGATGCCGACGGCCAGGCCCTCCAGCCCGGCGAACACGACCACCAGCGGCGGGCTGATCCGCTCCCGCATGGAGATCACGAAGCTCAGGGCGAGGGCGGCGACGAAGGCACCGATCGCGAGGCCCGGCGAGTCGGGAGCGATGTACCAGCCCAGGCCCGCGAGGACCAACATGACCGCGAACACGCCGAGCGTGTGCATGATCACGTCGTCGTAGGTCAGCCTCTCCCGCACGGGAGCCGGCGGTGGGTAGCCGGGCTGGCCGGGCGGCGGCGCCGGTGGCCACCCGCCAGGCTGCCAGGAGCCCTCCGGAGGCGCCGGTGGGCGGCCCTGCCCGAACCCTGTTCGGGTGAACGCCGGGTTGGACGAACGTAGCTCTGCCATCGGCTTGGACCTCCCCAGCCTGCCCGCGCGGACAGGTCGCCACGCGACGATCACACAGTACAACGCCCACGGGGGCCGACCGGGTTCCGCGCTTGCGGCATTGGGTGACGTCCGTGCTGCGGCGAGCAATCCAGGAGAGGTGCGGCCGGGCAGCGGAGTCGGACTAGACATAAGGGGCAGAAGAGGACGCGGCCAAGCCGGCCGAGAGAGTCAGCTCGGCGAGATCAGCTCGACCGCAATCCAGATCCAGAGCTTCGCTGTTCAGACAAAGGTCTCCCGGGCACTGCCCGTGCCCGTTCGATCGCCGACCTCAGGGGCAATACGAGGCGGCCGGTCGACATTGAAAGGTGCCGGTGGTCGGAGTCGAACCGACACTCGAGCTGTTTTTAGGACAGCCTCCTCTACCTGTTGGGATACACCGGCTCGTGCACATCGCTGATGTTTCTACCACGCTACGTAGGGTCTGGGAATAACGCATCGCAGGAAAAGTCGCCCGGACCGGCCGACCCGGACGAATTCGTGACTCCTGGTGACGACCAAGGCACGTGAACCGCCATCCCACGGCAAGGGGTCACATCACGGTTCGGATCCGGAAGGATCCGCCACCAGGATGCGCCAGGAGGACCGGCCTTGATCACCTATAGCCGATCAACGGCGAAGACAAGATCAAGAATACCGAGGAGTCCGAAGCGCCCGACGTCCGCCTCGCGCAATGTCGCCAGCGCAACATCACGGGTGCCGCGGCCTGCCTGCCGGCCCGGATCCGTCGACGCCGCACCGGCGGCAGCCGCCCACTGGCTGCACCCGTCGGCCCTGGGCCGCCCTCGGCAGCAGCCCCGGTAACCGTCGGGCCAGCCAGGCGGTCGACATGCCGAAGCGGGGCGGCGGCGCCGCGCAGCGCCGGCGGTCCGGCCGGAGGCAGCGGCACCTCGCTGGCCGGGCGGCGGCGGCGGCGACAGACACGGAAAGTCACGAGCCATGCCGCTGCAGCCATGTGGCCGGACGGGTCGCAACGGCGCTGTGTCCGCCACGGCGTCCCGGCGATCGCGCGGAAAGCGCACCCGACCCCAACCAGAAATCGGCCACGCCAGCCCACCACGGACGTCACGCACCCGCCGCCACCCACATTGCGTGTCTTCTGGGACGGCGACCCGCGGCACGCTGAAACCCCCGATTTCCATGGCGGCGGCGCGGCCAGAACGACGACGGCGATCAGCTCCATTGCATTCCGTTCCGCCAGGCGTTCCGGCACCGACCGGAACGCCTGGCAGATGCATCCGGCGGGACGCCGGAATCGGGCTGGAAATTCCACCCGAAAGCCCCGCGACGATACGCATCACCGTTCCCCGCGGGCGCGGCCCCGAAGAACCGCCACGGCACCGCGACCCGCCTGCCGCCTGCTCGAGGCCGTCCGCTCGGCGGTGTGCTCCCCGCCGCACCCGACTGACACCCGCCGACTGTGAACGAACGAGCAACGGAGCAGCAACGTCTTCCGCCCGGGCTGCCGGCCGGAAGGCCGCACGGCCCGACGCCCGAGCGCACCGGGCCGCACGGGCGCCCCCCGCGAGTTCATCTGCTGTTATCTGTCACAACAATCGGATCGATCGTGACTCGATCTCCCCACGGAGAGAATTCCGCTCCGTGGCAGGAGAAGCGTCGTTGCGAAAGTGCAGCCGTGACCGCGGGCACCTGGGGCCCCGCTAGGCGAGGTCGCCGTCGTTTCGCGCCGCACGACACCGCGAAAAGTGATCTGCCCCACTGTTTCGCATGGTGGGAAGGTGTCGGCAACCGACAAATGATCGGACGATTCCCGTGACGCCGGGAAGGCCACAACGAGGTCCCCGATGGCCGGACACAGCACAGCGCGGTCCGAAACCATACCCGCCGATGCGATTTCAGGGAGCGTCGCGAACACCGGCGATGTGCTCCACCGCTCGCGAGAAGACCACGTCGAGCATCGGAGCCGTCACTCTGCCGGTGAAGGTGTTCTGCTGGCTGGGGTGGTAGCACCCGAAGATCCGCAACTCGGCCAGGTCCACGGTCACACCGTGGCCGAAGGGCGTCCGGCGAGGCGGAAGGGTGTAGCCGGCCGCGCGCAGCGCCGGCCACAGCGCGGTCCAGGCGAATCCGCCGAGCACCACGATCGACCGCAGCGTCGGTCGCAGGAGTTGCAGGTCCCGGACCAGCCATGGGCGACAGGTGTTCCGTTCGTCCGGGGTCGGCTTGTTCGCCGGCGGCGCGCAGCGGACCGCGGCCACCACCCTGCTATCGATCATCTCCTGGCCGTCCCCCGACGCGACCGAGGTCGGCTTCCGAGCCAGACCCGCCCGGTGCAGCGCGGCGAACAGCCAGTCCCCACTGCGGTCACCGGTGAAGATCCGACCGGTGCGGTTCCCGCCGTGCGCGGCCGGCGCCAGCCCCACGATCAGCAGCCGCGCGTCGGGCGGACCGAACGAGGGCACCGGCCTGCCCCAGTACGGCTGGTCCGCGAACGCCGCGCGCCTGACGGCGGCAACCTCCTCCCGCCACTGCACCAGTCGGGGACAGGCACGGCAGACCGAGACCCGGGCGTCGAGCCCGGCGCAGTCCGCCGCCGTCGCGGCAAGCTCGACGACACGGCCCGCCGTGTCTGCCACCAGCGTGTCCACCGTGGCGGGGTCGTTCGGCCACCCCGTCCCCGGTGCGGCCGGTCCGGCACCCGTACCAGCCGCCCGGTCGTCCGGTCCGGCGTCAACGACCATGCTCCCAGCCTGCCGGCTGGGAGCGGTCACCGCGCGCCCGACTCGACCACGCCACCGAGAGAAAGCGCGATGCCGTCCAGAATGTCCCGCTCGCTCGCGATCACGGCGGAGGTACCGGACCGCTCCAGGAGCGTCCGCAGCACCAGCGCACCTGCCGCGATGACATCGACCCGACCCGGGTGCATCACGGGCAGCACCGCCCGCTCGGCGTGGGTCATCGCGACCAGGCGTTCCGTCACCGCCGCCACGTCGGCTGCCGAGGTGACCATCAGGTGGATGCGATCGGCGTCGTAGGCCGGCAGGTCGGCCGCGAGCGCCGCGACCGTGGTCACCGTGCCCGCCACACCGACTAGGGTCGCCGCGCTGGTGATCGGCACGACGCGCTCGGCGACGTCGAAAGCCGCGTTCACGTCCGCGACGATCGCGGCGACCTGTGCGGGGGTCGGTGGGTCGTCGTGCAGGTGGCGCTCGGCCATCCGGACGCAGCCCACGTTCACCGAGATGGACTCGCGTACCCCGCTCGCGTCACCCAGCACCAGCTCGGTGGAACCACCGCCGATGTCGGCGAGCAGGATCGGTGTGTCGACGGCGTCGAGGTCCCCGATCGCGCCGGTGAAGGAAAGCGCCGCCTCCTCACCACCGGTGATCACCTCCGGATCGACCCCGAGGATCGAACGGACGCCGATTACCAGCTCAGCACGGTTGCGGGCATCCCGGGTGGCGCTGGTCGCGACCATGCGGACCCGCGTCGCGCCCAGCCGGTCGATCTCGTCCGCGTAGTCGCGCAGCGCGGCGAAAGTCCTGGCCAGCGCATCCGGCGCCAGTTCACCGGTCCGGTCGACGCCGGCACCGAGACGGACGATCTCCATCCTGCGGGTGAGCTCACGCAGCCGCCCTCCGGCACCCCCGGACTGTTCGTCGACCTCCGCCACCAGCAGGCGGATGGAGTTGGTGCCACAGTCGATCGCTGCGACGCGACTCATCCGGCGGTCCCCTTTCGTCCCTGGCCACCGCCCGCCGCACCACCGGGCGAGCTCGCAGGTTCCTCCGCACAGGATGCGCGCTCGAGGCCGACGCAGGGCCCACGGGCCCCCCAGTCAGCCAGTGCCGCGAGAGCCTCGTCACCGAACGGATTGACACCGGGACCGACAGCCAGGCTGTGCGCGACCAGCACATGCAGGCATTTGACCCGGTCCGGCATCCCACCGGCGCTCGGGTTCCCCGCGAGCACGCCGTGGGCATCGCGGCGGGCCAGGTAGTCGCGGTGCGCGGCGCTGTAGGCGCGAGCAAGGTCCGGGTCGGTGGCCAGCCGGGCGGTCATCTCCCGCATGACACCGGAGCTTTCCAGCCGGGAGATCGCCGCCGCGGCCCGCGGACAGGTCAGGTAGAACAGGGTCGGGAAGGGCGTTCCGTCCTCGAGGCGCGGCGCCGTCTCGAGGACGTCTGGCAGCCCGCACGTGCAGCGGTGGGCCACACCGAGCACCGCCCGTGGCACCCGCCCGAGCTGACGGCGAACGATCTCGGTCTCGGCCCCGAGCCCCGCGGCCGGAGCGGACCCCGACGCCGCCCCGCTTCCCGCCGCGCCACTTCCCACTGGGCCGCTCACCACTGGGCCGCTCACCGCTGCGCCGCCGGGGTCGGCGTAGCCGGCTCGGCGAGCTGTGACCAGAGCTGGTTGTACCAGGACTGGCCGCCCCCGCCGCCACCGGCGCCCACGTCGGGCTCCGCTGTCGGCTGGGGGCTCGTCTGCATCAGGTACGTCTTCTCTCCGGGCAGGACGTAGTGCAACCGGCGGCGCGCCTCGTCCTTCACCCATTCCGGATCGTTGTAGCGCGCGACCTCGTCACGCAGGTCGTCGACCCTCGTCTGCCGCTGTGCGTTCGTGCGCGTCAGCTCGGAGATCTTCGCCTGCTGCTGCAGGTACAGCCGCAGTGGGTAGGCCAGGGTCAGAACCAGGACGCAGATGACGATGGCCAGCAGGGTGGCCCTTGTCGTCAGCGCCCTCCGCCGGAAGGGCATTCGGCTCAGCGGGCGGTCGTCGCCCGCCGCGGGAACGCGCCGGAGCCCGCGTACCGTGCCGCGTCGTCGAGCTCCTCCTCGATCCGCAGCAGCTGGTTGTACTTCGCCACCCGCTCGCTGCGCGCGGGGGCACCCGTCTTGATCTGGCCGCAGTCGACCGCGACCGCGAGGTCGGCGATCGTGGTGTCCTCGGTCTCGCCAGAGCGGTGCGACATCATGCAGCGGTAGCCGTTGCGGTGGGCCAGGCTGACGGCGTCCAACGTCTCCGTCAGGGTGCCGATCTGGTTCACCTTCACCAGCAGCGCGTTGGCCGCGCCCTCGGCGATGCCGCGGGCGAGACGCTGCGGGTTGGTGACGAACAGGTCGTCGCCGACGAGCTGTACCCGCGAGCCCAGCCGGGTGGTGATGCTCGCCCAGCCGGCCCAGTCGTCCTCGGCGAGCGGGTCCTCGATGGACACGATCGGGTACGAGTCGACCAGATCCGCGTAGTAGTCGATCATCTGGTCGGCCGACCGGCCGGTGCCTTCGAAGGTGTAGGAGCCCTTCTCGAAGAACTCCGTCGACGCGACGTCGAGCGCCAGCGCGATGTCGTCACCCAGGCTGAAGCCCGCCTTGTCGACGGCCTCGGCGATCAGGTCGAGCGCCTCCCGGTTCGTCGGCAGGCTCGGGGCGAAACCGCCCTCGTCACCGACGCCGGTCGCCAGGCCCCGGCCCTTCAGCACGCTCTTGAGCGCCTGGTAGATCTCCGCGCCCCAGCGCAGCGACTCGGCGAAGGTGCCGGCGCCGATCGGCGCGATCATGAACTCCTGGATGTCGACGTTGGTGTCGGCATGCGCGCCACCGTTGAGGATGTTCATCATCGGCACGGGCAGCAGGTGGGCGTTGGGCCCGCCGATGTAGCGGAAGAGCGGCAGCCCGCTCGCGGCCGCGGCGGCCCTGGCGACCGCCAGGCTCACACCGAGGATCGCGTTCGCGCCAAGCTGCGACTTGTCGGGCGTCCCGTCCAGCTCGATGAGGCGCGCGTCGAGCAGCCGCTGCTCGGTGGCCTCCATCTCGATGATCGCCGGACCGATCCGGGAGATGACGGCGTCGACGGCCTTCGTGACGCCCTTGCCGCCGTACCGGTCGCCCCCGTCGCGCAGCTCGACGGCCTCGAAGGCGCCGGTGCTGGCTCCGCTGGGGACAGCGGCCCTGCCGGGCGTTCCGTCCTCCAGAACGACCTCGACCTCGACGGTGGGATTGCCTCGCGAGTCGAGAATCTCGCGAGCTCCGACAGCCTCGATGGACGGCACGAGCACACCTTTCGATGGGACGCTACCGGGGCACCGGCGCGGGACGGATCCTGCTTGCGGCACTGAAATCTTTGCGGAGACTGCTGGTTGCGAAGACTGCTGGTTGCGGAGCACCCGGGGACGAGCGACGCCGTCCGGACGAACCGGTCGGTGCGAGACTACCGCCGCGGCGCGCCGCCGCGTCGCCTCCCGGTCGCGCCACGCTGACGCGGACGCCGCGTCCGTCGCCGGTCGGCCGCGTCACGAATCCGCCCGGCGTCGCACACATCACCTTGGTGGGCAGCCCCGATAGTGGGTGGCTCAGGCCGCCCCCGCCCCGGCCGGCCACCCGAAGCCACGGCTCGAAGATCCGAGGATTCTGGTCGTTCCGGAGCCCGTCGCAGGATCCCGAACTTCGGGAAGCCGTCGCTGCCGGGCAAGAGTTGAGGATCCTGGTCGTCGGGACGACCAAAATCTTATGATCTTCGAGCGGCGGCAGCTTCAGTCGCACCTCCGGGCTCTCCGGCTCCGGCTCCGGCTCCGGCGACCAGAATCCCCAGATCTTCTGGCTCGTCCGGTCGGAGCTAGCGGACGAGCCCCACGGGAGGCATCAGCAGCGGCCCGTGGACGGGCAGCCCCGCCCGCGCGGCGAGCGGCGCGAGTGCGCCCCAGCCGCCGGCGAACCCGTCGGAGCCCACTGGCAGACCACCATGGGCGCCACCGACCGCGCCGAGCCCTGCAAGCGCGCCGAGCCCTCCGAGCGCGTCGAACGCGGTGAGAACGCCGAGAACTCCCCGGATGCCGGGGACCCCGAGGCTCGTCACGGTTCGCGCGGCCGCCGCGCCCGGCTCCTCACTGGACTTCGGGGTGCGCAGCCGGTCCAGCACCGACGGTTTCGGGGTGAGCCGCACCCGTGGGGTCTCCTCGGCCGGCAGGCCGGCCCGGGCCCAGGCCAGGTCGATCGCGTGGGCCAGCCCGCCCAGCTCGTCGACGAGACCGTGGCGATGGGCGTCGGCGCCCGTCCAGACCCGCCCGCGGGCCAGCTCGTGCGCCTCGGCGTGCGACATCCGCCGGGCCTGTGCGACCTTGCCCACGAAGTCGGCGTACACCCGGTCGAGGAACTCCTCCAGCTTCGCCCGCTCGGCCTCGGTGAACGACTGCCGCGGGGACATCATGAGCGCGTTCTCGCCGGCGGCGACCGCACCGAAGCCGATCCCGACCTTGTCGAGCAGGTCACGGACGACCTGCTTGCCACCGAAAACTCCGATGGAACCGGTCAGCGTCCCCGGGTTGGCAACGATCAGATCACCGCCGAGCGCGACGAAGTAGCCGCCGGAAGCCGCGACGGCACCCATCGAGACGATCACTGGACGCCCGGTGGCACGAAACCGTTCGATCTCTCGACGGACCACATCCGAGGCCACATACGAACCGCCTGGGCTGTCGACGCGGAAGACCGCGGCGGCCACGGAGGAGTCCCGGGCCGCCGCCCGGAAGGCCGCCGTGACCGCGTCCGCCGCGAGGACCGGCCCCCCGAACGGCAGCGCCGCGGACCCCAGCACCACCGGACCGGTGCCGTGTATGAGTGCGACCACCGACGTCCGCGGATCGATCTCCGGTGGGACCACATTCGGATCACCGCCGGCCGCCGTCCCCGCCCCGCCGTCCGGCGTGGCTGCCGCCTTTTCCGCCGCCACGTCCGGCGTCGCCGCAGCCGGACCGGTGCCGGACCGCCACCGCGCCCGATCACCACCGGACTGCCCCGGCAGCACCGACGCCGGAAGAGCCGCGGCAAGGCCCCGGGCCCTGCGCACCGGGGAGGCCTCCCGGCGCACCTCGGCACGCCGGTACGCCCAGACGTACATCAACGTCGGTTCGACGCCGCCGTCACCGTCGGCATCGGATCCGACGCCGGACGTCCCGGCGAGCTCACGCGCCCGCGTGCGCACCTGGTCATAGGCCTCGTCCCGGTAGCCGATCCGGTCGACCAGGCCCGCCTCCAACGCGGCCCGCCCGGACATCGGGGCGTCATCGATCATTCTTCTGACCTGGTCAGGCGACAGCCCTCGACGTGCCGAGACCTCCGCCACGACCTGTTCCGCGCACGAGTCGACGATCCGCCCGAGCGCCTCGCGGTGCGCCGGGGTGAAGTCCCGCTCCACCAGCGTGTTGACCGCGTTCTTGTACTCGTGGCGCTGGCCGATCTCGACACTCACCCCGAGCCGGTCCAGCGCCTCCCGCAGGAAGGGGGTCTCCATCGCGACGCCGGTCAGGCCCACGTCCCCGGGCGGCGCGAGCCAGATCTCGTCGAACGCGCACGCCAGGTAGTAGGCCACCGTGCCGCCACCGAACTCGCCGAAGGTGTCGGCGTAGGCGAAGGTGACGCCGCCCGAGGCGCGGAACTCGGCGACCGCGTCGCGGACCTCCTGCACCCGGGCCAGCGGCATCCCGCCAGCCGCGATGTGGGCGACGAGCACCTTCGCCCGGTCGTCCCGCGCGGCGCGGCGCAGCCCGTCGACGACCTCGCGCAGGGTCGGCCGCCGGTGGGCGACCGCGGCGGTCAGCGGGTCCGCGGGCACGCCCTCCACCAGGTCGGAGGTCAGGTCGAGCTCAAGAATGATCGGGGCGGCGCGCCGCCGCGCGAAGCGCTGGATATCGGCCACTGCCTGCCTGGGCGTTCCAACCATGGTTCGAGGCTAGTGCGGTGCCTGCGAACCGGGGGATCTCCCGCGGCCGGAGCGTTCAGGTTCCGTCGCGCGAAAGGTCGTCCAGGTCGTTCAGGATCCGTCGGCGGAAGGCTCCGTGGTCGCCGTCGGCGAGGTGGCCGCCGATCGCCACAGCGCGCTCCAGCCAGCCGCATCCAGCCCACGCGGCTCGACACCGCGTTCCAGCGCCGCGTATTCTGCCCGGGCCAGGTTGTCCCGAAACGACCGGGCACGCCCGCGCAGCGCGGATTCGGCGTCGACGTCGAGTGCGGCCGCCAACGCCACGGCGACGAACAGGAGGTCACCGACCGACCGCTCGGCGACGGCAGGTCCCGCGCCCGGATCGGCGTCGAGGCCCCGCGCCAGCTCGGCGATGAGCGCGGTGAGCCCCGCCGAACCGGGTGCGGCCGTCGGGGCCGCCGGAGCCGCCGATGCCGGCGAAGCTCCCGGAGCCGGCGAACCAGCGGGAAGGGCCAGGTCGAGCGGGAGGCCCAGCTTGCCCGCACGCCGCAGCAGCTTGGCCGTCAGGGACAGCGCGGGCGCGGACAGGGGCACCCCCTCCGTCACCGACTTCCGGTTCTTCTCCGTCGCCTTGATCGCGTCCCAGTTGGTGACGACCTCGTCCGCGCCGGAGACGGCGACGTCGGCGAAGACATGGGGATGGCGCCTGATCAGCTTGGCGGACAGCCCGGCCGCGACGTCGTCGACGTCCCAGCCGCCCGGACCGGCCTCGGCCGCCACCCGCGCGTGGAAGAGCACCTGCATCAGGACGTCCCCCAGCTCCTCGCGGAGCTCGGTGAGATCGCCGTCCTCGATGGCCTGGTACGCCTCGTACGCCTCTTCCAGCAGGTAGGGCGCCAGCGAGGTGTGGGTCTGTTCGGCGTCCCAGGGGCATCCGCCGGGCGAGCGCAGCCGGTCCATGACGGCGACCGCGTCCAGCAGGGCCGATCCGGGCAGCTCGCGGGTGGCGGTGAGCTGGTCGACTCGGGCGAGCTGGTCGACTCGGGCGAGCTGGTCGGCCCCGGTGCCGCCGACGGCCGTGAGCAGGGCCCGGTCGACGACGTTCGGCGACACCGGATCCAGCAGCCACGCGACCTGGCCGGACGCCCCGGCAGCGGCCAGCAGCCAGGCAAGGGGACCGGCGCCGCCGGCCGGGGCCTCGGCCTGGCCGGCAGCCCAGCTCTCGATCTCGCCCTCCACCAGCACCGACACCTCGACACCGGCCTCGCGCAGCGCCGGAGCCTGCGGGTGGTCGGGGCAGGCCGTCCAGACCGCGGCCGAGCGGAGCAGATCCCAGGCCGCGGCCGTGAGCAGGCCCGGCGCGACCCGGGCGCTCGTCGCGACCAGTGTGATGTGTGCGCTCACGTCGGACGCCTGCGCCCTACAGCGTCAGCTCGGCCGTCGAGGCGACCGGCTCCTCCGTGGTGGCGATGGTGCCCGGCGCCTCGTCCACGACGGATTCCTTGGCGTTCCATTCCCCGAAGCGGGGGTTCACCGAGACGCCCAACCGGTTCGCGGTGTCGGTCAGCACCGGCTGGATCTTCGCGTTGCGCTGGTCGGAGGCCAGGAACCGCTGCAGGTACGGCCGGGCCGCCTCGTAGGTCAGCGGAAGCTCGCCGTGCTGCTGGACGAGGCCGTCGTACTGCGCGCGGGCGTAGTCGGGGGAGGCGAGGGTGGTCGGCGCGACCTTGTCGGCGATGGCGAACTCCAGCGCACCGACCCGCATCGCCGTCAGGAGATCCTCCTTGGCGTAGCCGAGCGCGGCGGCGTTCGTCTCGAACTCCTTGACGCCGCCGTAGCCCAGCACCGCGCTCGCCTGGTAGAAGGCGTTGAGGTCCTGGTCGCTCACCGTGACCCCGAGGCTCTTCGCCGCGGACTCACGCACCTTGAGGTCCACCAGCATGGTGATCGTGCGGCGCTGGAGCGCCGTACGGGTGAGGGTCTGCGCGGTCTGGGCGGTCTCGGCCGCTGCCAGGCCGCGGTCGACGATGCCGCGCACGGTCGAGGTCTCGATCGTGCTCGACCCGACCTGGGCCGCCGCACCGGCGTGGGACGTGCATGCGGTACCTGCGAGGCCGGTGAGCACGGCGAGCCCGAGCCCGGCCAGAAGACGCGGAAACTTCACAGCAGTGACCGTATCCGCTCCTCGGCCCAGAAGTGTATGGGGCTGCCTTGGCCACCCCGGACGACCGCCCGGACGACCCCGGACGACCCCGCGGGCGTCCGCCCGGACAGCGGCCCGGACGAACGCCCCGACGACCTACCAGTTGGCCGCCGCGACCTACCGGCTGGCCGCCGCGGCGATCGAGTCCCCGGCGACGGCCTCGAGCAGCTGGCCGACCCAGGCCAGCAGGGCCCGGTCGCGCAGCGGGCGGGACCCGATCCGGCCGGTCTCCGTCGGCGCCGGAACCAGCACCGTCCGCACCGCGGGCTTGACGACGGAGCCCTTGTAGAGCCGGTTCAGGCGCAGCGTCTGGCTCTCCCGCAGCTCCAGCGGGGCGATCCGGATCTGGCGGCCCGCGACGGTGATCTCGTTGACGCCGTACCGGCGGGCGAGCACCCGCAGGGAGGCGACCGCCAGCAGGTTCTCCACCGGCTCGGGCAGCGGGCCGAACCGGTCCGTCAGCTCGCCGCGGACCTCGTCGATGTCCGCGGCGGTGACGGCCGCGGCGAGCCGGCGGTAGGCGTCGAGCCGCAGCCGCTCGCTGGGCACGTAGTCGTGCGGCAGGTTCGCGTCGACGGGCAGTTCGACCTTGACCTCGATCGGCTCCTCGACCTCACCCTTGTACTCGGCGACGGCCTCCCCGACCATCCGGACGTACAGGTCGAAGCCGACCGAGGCGATGTGCCCCGACTGCTCGCCGCCGAGCAGGTTGCCGGCGCCGCGGATCTCCAGGTCCTTCATCGCCACCGCCATGCCGGCGCCGAGGTCGTTGTGCTGCGCGATGGTCGCGAGCCGGTCGTGCGCGGTCTCCGACAGCGGCCGGTCCGGCGGGTAGAGGAAGTAGGCGTAGGCGCGCTCGCGGCCACGGCCGACCCGGCCGCGCAGCTGGTGCAGCTGGGAGAGCCCGAAGTTGTCGGCCCGCTCGACGATCAGCGTGTTCGCGTTCGAGATGTCCAGGCCGGACTCGACGATCGTGGTGCAGACCAGGACGTCGAACTTCTTCTCCCAGAAGGAGACCATCACCCCTTCGAGGGTGTCCTCGTTCATCTGGCCGTGGGCGGTGGCGACGCGGGCCTCGGGGACCAGCTCACGCAGCCGCGCGGCCGCCCGGTCGATGCTCTCGACCCGGTTGTGGATGTAGAAGACCTGCCCCTCGCGCAGCAGCTCCCGGCGGATCGCCGCCCCCACCTGGCTCGGGTCGTGGGCGGCGACCGAGGTGAGCACCGGGTGGCGCTCCTCCGGCGGGGTGTCGATGGTCGAGAGCTCCCGGATGCCGGTGATCGACATCTCCAGGGTCCGCGGGATCGGCGTCGCGCTCATGGTGAGCACGTCGACCGCGGTCCGCATCTTCTTCAGGTGCTCCTTGTGCTCGACCCCGAACCGCTGCTCCTCGTCGACGATCACCAGGCCGAGGTCGGAGAACTTCGTCTCGCTGGAAAACAGGCGATGGGTGCCGATGACGACGTCCACCGTGCCGTTCGCGAGGCCGTCGAGCACCGCCCGCTGCTCGGCGGCGGAGTTGAACCGGCTCATCGCCTTGACCACGACCGGGAACGGGGCGTACCGCTCGGCGAAGGTCTGGTAGTGCTGCTGGACGAGCAGCGTGGTCGGGACGAGGACGGCGACCTGCTTGCCGTCCCCCACCGCCTTGAAGGCCGCCCGGACCGCGATCTCGGTCTTGCCGTAGCCGACGTCGCCGCAGATCACCCGGTCCATCGGGACGGGCTTCTCCATGTCGGCCTTGACCTCGTCGATGGCCGAGAGCTGGTCGGGGGTCTCCCGGAACGGGAAGGCGTCCTCCAGCTCACGCTGCCAGGGCGTGTCGGGGCCGAAGGCGTGGCCGGGCGCCGCCATCCGCGCGCTGTAGAGGCGGATCAGCTCCCCGGCGATCTCCTTGACCGCCTTGCGGGCGCGGGTCTTGCGCTTGGCCCAGTCCGCGCCGCCGATGCGGTCCAGGCTCGGGCCCTCACCGCCGACGTAGCGGCTGACCTGCTCAAGCTGGTCGGTGGGGACGTAGAGCCGGTCACCGCGGGCGTACTCCAGCAGCAGGTACTCACGCTTCGCCCCGGCCACCGTCCGGGTGACCATCTCGACGTAGCGGCCGACCCCGTGGGCGTCGTGCACGACCAGGTCGCCGGCGGTCAGCGCGAGCGGGTCGATGCCCTTGCGGCGGCGGCTCGGCATCCGCCGCATGTCCTTGGTCGTGACGCCGCGGGCGCCGGCCAGGTCGGTCTCGGTGAGCACGGCGAGGCGCAGCGTCGGGCTGACGAAGCCCTGGCCGAGCTGGGCCTGCGTGACGATGGCCACGCCGGGGACGACCTCGGCGTCGGCGGCGAGGCGGGCGCCGAGATCGGCTTCCCGCATCATCTCGACGAGCCGCTGGGCCGGCCCGTGCCCCTCGGTCACCAGCAGCACCCGCCACGAGTCGGCCAGCCAGCCCTTGATGTCCGCGGTGGCCCGGGCGGTGTCCCCGAGATAGGTCGGCGCGGGACGCAGGCTGGCGACGACCGTGTCGTCGCCGAAGATGTCATCGTCGCCGGCCGCCTCCGAGGCGAACGGGCTGACCGACCACCAGGGGATGCCCCGCTCGGCCGCGTGCTCGCGGACCTCTGCGACGGACCGGTAGGTGGCCGCGCCGAGGTCGATGGGAGCCCCGCCTCCCAGCGCCGCGACGCTCCAGGAGGCGTCCAGGAACTCCTGGCTGGTACGCACCAGCTCGGTGGCTCTGCTCCGCACCCGCTCCGGGTCGCAGACGAGGACCCGGGAGCCCCGCGGGAGCTCGTCCAGCAGCAGGGTCATCTCGTCGACCAGAACCGGGGAGAGTGCCTCCATGCCCTCGACCGGGATGCCCTGCGCGATCTTGTCGAGCATGTCGACGAGCTGCGGATGCTCCTGCGCGAGCCGCGCGGCCCGGGCCCGGACGTCGTCGGTGAGGAGCAGCTCCCGGCACGGCGGGGCGAACAGCAGCGGCGCCGGCCTCGGCCCGGCACCGCCCTGCTCGGGGGCACCGCCCTGCTCGGGCAGCGCGCGCTGGTCGGCGACGGAGAAGTGGCGGATGTCCTCCACCTCGTCCCCGAAGAACTCGATCCGCAGCGGATGTTCCTCGGTGGGCGGGAAGACGTCGAGGATGCCACCGCGGACGGCGATCTCGCCGCGCCGCTCCACGAGGTCGACCCGGTGGTAGGCGATGCCCACGAGACGGGCGGTCACCTCTTCCAGGTCGGCGCTGTCCCCCTTCGCCAACGCCACCGGTGCGAGGTCACCGAGCCGGGCGACCTGCGGCTGCAGCACGGAGCGGATCGGTGCGACGACGGCCGCCAGCGGCTCGGCCCCGTCCTCCCCCGGATGCGCGAGCCGCCGCAGCACTGCCAGCCGGCGCCCGACGGTGTCGGCACGGGGGGAGAGCCGCTCGTGCGGCAGCGTCTCCCAGCTCGGGTAGACGGCCACCCGCCCCGCGCCGAGCAGGCTCCCCAACGCCTCGGTCAGGTCGTCGGCCTCCCGCTCGGTGGCGGTCACCACCAGCACGGTGCGGCCGGCGCCGGCGAGCGCCGCGGCGGCGAACGGCCGCAGCGCGGCGGGACCCGCCAGGTCCAGCACGGGCTCGTCCAGCGAGGCCAGCGCGCGGGTCAGCGCCGGGTCGCCACCAGGGCGGGCTACCAGCGCGTCAAGCAGCGGCGCGAGGGTCATGTGATCCGTCCCGTGCCTCTCGGAGTGAATCGATTCCAGTCTCGACGAATCCGGTGCCAGCGGACCGGGTCGACGAGCGACAATCCGTGCAACCGCGGCTCAGTGCGGCCTGGCACACGCTGACTGCTACAACAGCCCCCCGCCGGGCGATATTGCCGCCGCGGGCGACAACCGCCTCTCCGGGCGGGAGACGGGACATGGGCCACCGTCGCGGGATGCGACCCGGCGGCCACCGACAACCCGGCCGGTGCGACAACCCGGCCCGTGTGACCGCGGCCGATGGGACCTGGCCACCCCACGCACCGGAGCCCCGTACTCCGGAACCTGTACCCAGACACCAGTACCCAGATCTGAGGCGCCCTCCGGACGACACCGACACCGACCTGCATCCCGGGCAGCGGGATCGTTACGACCAGCTTACGGCAGGGTGCTCGGGCGAGTTGCGGGCGCCGAACCACGGATGGACGTACAGTCATCTGACGCCCGGTTTGCCACCGGCGGCAGATACTGACGTAAGGGTCGACTTGTCCACCACGCGGCGTCGCGACGTCCACCAGATCGGGGATGTCGCCGAGCGAGTCGGGCTGTCGCTGCGCACCGTGCGGTACTACGAGGAAGCCGGCCTCCTCCTCCCGGTCGGTCGCACCGTGGGGGGTTTCCGCCTCTACGACAAGGATGCCGTCGACCGCCTCCTCCTGATCAAGAAGATGAAGCCGCTCGGCTTCACCCTGGAGGAGATGCGCTCACTGCTGGTCCTGCGGGACGAGCTCGCGCAGCCGGATCTGCCGGCCCAGCAGCGGGCCGAGCTGCAGGCGAGGCTCGCGACCTGGGTGGCGCTCGCCGAGGAGAAGCTGATCACACTGCGCCAGCAGGTGCAGGTGGCGGAGGCCTTCGTCGGCGGGCTGTACGACGACGCGGAGCGTTCCTCCGGAACGAACTGAGCTGTACCGCAACCGGCGCCGGCACTCCGACCCGGCACGCCGACGGCGCCTGCCGGCAGGCGCCGTCGGCGCTACCAGAGGCTGTTGTATGTGGACGCCGAGGCCGGATGCATATTGGGATTGACCAGCGACGAGTGGACATCCCCACTGTCGCCTTCGTTGAAGTAGGCCTCGTAGGCGAGCGAGATGGCGTACTGCCGGAAAACCGAGTACATCTGCTGGATATAAAGCGGGTTGTCACCACCCGCGGCTCCGCGCGCACCGGCCACGGTGTTCCGCTGGCTCACAACACCCCATTCGGGCACCGAGAAGAGCTTGCCGTGCTGCCGCGCGAAGCGGATGACGTCACACAGACCCTGGGGGGCGTTGCACTGGTCGGTGAACTCCTTGACCGTGCGGCTGGGGGGGTACTGGTCGTAGCTGTCGATGCCGATCACGTCGACGTAGTCGTTACCCGGGTAGACGTCGTAGGCGTTGTAGTCCGGGCCGTGCGCGTTGAGGTTCCAGTCGATGCGCGCCGCCGGGTCCGCCGATCTGATCGACGACGAGGCGTTCTGGAAGCACTTGACGTAGGCCGTCGGATTCGCGCCGGCGTACCAGTCGAACCATTTGCCGTTGAACTCCCACCCGAGCCGGACGAACGAGTCACCTCGGCCCTGGTTGACCAGCCACCGGCCGAACTGGCGCCATTTGGCGTTGTAGTCGCCGGCCGCGCAGGAGGTCATGTTGCCCACCTCCGGAAAGAGCGGAACGCTGACCACGAGCGTGCCTGGATAGTTGGCGAACACGCCCCCCATCCAGGGGCTCACAACGTCGTCCCAGTCAGCGCGGTCGGTGTAGGTGACAACCACGTCCACCGGGCGACCACGGAACGCCGCCCAGGCGTTCACCTCGGCCATCGTGTGGGCGGCCACACCACTCGGGAAGAGCCCGTCCGTCGCCGCCCGGGCCACCGGCCCGGTGGCGGGCGCCGCGACAGCGGTTCCGGTCGGGGCCGTGCCCGGAGCGGCACCAGGCGCCGACGGAACCGCGGACTCCGCCGCGGGGGCCGGGGACTGCGTCTGCGCCGTCAGATTGGTGGCCGAGACGTTTTCCTGCGTGTGCTGGGCGGGACCCAGCGTCCAGGCGACGAGTGCGAGCACCACCGCGACGACGACCAGAACCACGGGAAGATAGGGAGGCGATCCCGACTTCGCTCCCCAGTGTTCGATGATCCAGTCGGTGATCCGGCTCGGCAGGGACCCGTCGGCGGCCGGCTCGGTGAACGCTCCGGCACGGGCGTCCCGGTCTCGGCTACGGCCGTCTTCGGCGGGAGAGGCCACGGGAAGGATCCCGTCCAGCGAATCGTCGGCCGTCTTCCCGCCCCGGGCCGACTCCGTGGCGCGCCGACGTCCGGTCGGCTCCGACGTGTCGGCAGCGGGCCTGGCTTCCGGCTTGGAGTTCAACCGCACCGGAGGCATGATCATGGTCGCTCGGCCGGACTCCTCGCGGCCCGGATTCAACCGGGAGGCCGAGCCCTGCTTGCTTCGGAACGGCCGCGCCCGCGGCAACTCGTCGCGAACAAGGCGCTGGGTGCCCGTGTCGGGACCGACGGCCGGGTCCGCGCCGCGGGCCGGCGAGCGGTCCACCGATCGTGCGTGGGCTGCCTGCGGTTCGGCACCCGCAGTCCGCTCGTCCCCGGTCCGCCGGTCGGTGCTGACACGCCGGTCCGACGCGCCGCGTCTCCGGTCGGACCGGCCATTGCCGTCGGTGGCTACGTCGTCAGACCGAAACCCGTCGAGCTGGCCACCTAGATCACCGGCACGACGCCTGTCATTCCCGTTCCGCCGGTCACCTGCCCTCCGGCGGTCCGCGGAGACCTGTCGGTCGGCTTCGGTGCCAGCCCGGCCCGCGGTGCCGTCCCGGCCGGGTGCCTCGGGGTACGGGGCGACCGGCGAGGTCCGTGACCGTCGCCGTGCCGAGGCACCTCGGGCGGCCAGCAGATCAGGGTCGAACCCGGCTTCTGAACGTTTGTTGTCACGGGCCGAGGCCCGACGCGGCGACTCACTGCCGCGGCGCGACCCGCCGGACGACCGGTCCACCGAGGGCCGTCCACCAGCGGAATCGCCGCCACGTGACACCCGGCCCGAGGAGGCGCTGTCGTCGGCGGCAACAGGCAGGTCCCGAGCCGACGCGGGACGCCGGCCACCGACCGGTCGCGCCCCGTGGTCGTACCGCTCGTCAGACGGCACGGAATCCACCCCCACGAGCAGCAGCGCACCGGACCCACATCCACAGCAGGTCAGTCCGTTTACCGAACGTAAATAGTTCGACCGGAAGCACGGATCTTACCTCCCGGCCGACGTAAGAAGATGAAGGTATAGCCCCGGGCACTCTCCGCAACAGAGTGCCCGCAACGCGACGGCAGGGGGCGCGGCGCGACCTTCCTCCCGGGACATCCGACAAACCGTAACAAGTCCCCAGGCCCCTCGGGGCAAAGGGATCCTGGAACCGGCCTTACAACAAGGTCCGCAACAACGCTGACGTGAAGGTCGACAACACCGACGACACTCCGCCGACACGCCGGCCGACACGCCGGCCGGCACGCGCCAGCCACGCTTCGCCGTTCCTGTCCAGGGTCCACGGGCCCGTGGACCAGTACTGAAGGCCCGTGGACCAGTACTGAAGGGGCGGTACGGTACCGTTGCCGCGTCGCGCCCGCATGTTGACGATCGATGACCGCTCCCAACCAGGCGACCACACGATCACACGCGCGACCGAACACGCGAACTGAACACGTGAAAGACAGTGGGCCAAGAAACACCGCGGGCCAAATGGAAGCCGCCGCATCCGCCCCACCGGGTGACGGGCCATCGAGTGACGGGCCACCGCCATCCGCGCTCCTCACACCTCCGGTGGGCAACGCGAACGCGGCGACCTTCCCAGCGGCGGAAGACAGTCCTTCCCTGCACCGGGTGGGGCTGGTCGGGGGCAGCGGTCCTCCAGGCGCATGGACGTCACACCAGGCGCAGGGGGCTCGCCGGGCCCGGCCGCGGACTGGAGAGCCATCCATCCCCGTGCCCGCCGGGGCACTGACACGGGAGACGCGACAGCCTTGACGACCGACACGACCCGATCCGCCGCCGCGGCCGACTCCGCGAGCCTCGACCCACGTGACATTCCTGTCGTCATCCTCTGCGGCGGCATGGGCACCCGGCTGCGTGAAGCCAGCGAGAAGCTTCCCAAGCCCCTCGTCGACATCGGCGGGAAGCCCGTGCTCTGGCACATCATGAAGACGTACGAACACTACGGATTCCGCAAGTTCGTACTGTGCCTCGGCTACAAGAGCGACCTGATCAAGAACTACTTCCTGGCCTATCGCCAGCAGGTCGCGGACTTCACGCTGAAGCTCTCCGACGATCACACACCGCAGTTCCACAACACCGCCGGCGACGAGGACTGGGAGGTCACCTTCGCCGAGACCGGGCTGCTGACCGGGACGGGTGCCCGGCTGCGGCGGGTTGCCCAGTACCTGACCGCCCCCCGCTTCATGATCACCTATGGTGACGGTGTCGGCGCCATCAACGTGGCCGACGTCCTCGCCGACCACGTCCGCTCCGGCCGGATCGGCACCGTGACCGGCGTGCGGCCCTCCAGCCGCTACGGCGAGCTGGTCACCGAGGGCAACGCGGTAACCCAGTTCGCCGAGAAGCCCCCGGCGACCGGGTGGGTGAGCGGCGGCTACTTCGTCTTCGAGCGCGAGTTCGTCGACAAGTACCTCGACGACGATCCGTCCACCATGCTCGAGCGCCACCCGCTGCAGCAGCTCGCCCGCGACAACCAGCTCACCCTGCACACCCACGAGGGCTTCTGGATGGGCATGGACACCTTCCGCGACTGGACCGAGCTCAACCAGCTGTGGGACGCGGGCGCCGCGCCGTGGCGGGTCTGGGCCGACTGAGCCGACCGATCGATCAGAAGCCGGACGCCGAAGGAACCGGACACCGAAGGAAGCGGGCAGCGAAGCCATGAGCACCACCGAGAGCGACGTGGTGGGCCACCGCCTGTACGACCTCGTCGCAGCCCTGATGCCACCGATGCGCTCGATCACCGGCAACGGGGTCCGGGCGACGCTGGACCTGGTGCGGGCGGCGCTGCCGGCCCAGGTCCCGCTCACTGTGCACGAGGTACCGACGGGCACGCCCGTCCTCGACTGGACGATCCCGCGGGAGTGGAACGTCGCGGGCGCCCGGCTCATCGGGCCGGACGGCCGGGTCATCCTGGACGCCGCGGACAACCCCCTGCACCTGCTCGGCTACAGCGTCCCGATGCGGGCCAGGATGCCCCTGGACGAGCTGCGCCACCACCTCTACTCGATGCCGGACCGGCCGGACTGGGTTCCCTACCGGACCTCGTACTACAACGACGCCTGGGGGTTCTGCCTGAGCGACCGCCAGCTCGCGGCGCTGCCCGACGGCGAGTACCAGGTGGAGATCGACACCTCGCTCACGGATGGCTCGCTGACCTACGGCGAGATCGTCCTGCCGGGCACCAGTGACGAGGAGTTCCTCGTCACCACGCACCTGTGCCACCCCGCGATGGCCAACGACAACTCGTCCGGCATCGCGGTGGCGATCGAGCTGGCCGCCGCGCTGGCCGCCCGGGAACGCCGGTACACCTACCGGCTGCTGTTCATTCCCGGGACGATCGGTTCCATCACCTGGCTGGCACTCAACCCGGGCGTGGTCGGGCGGATCCGGCACGGCCTGGTGCTCACCGGCCTGGGCGACCGCGGTGCTCCGACCTACAAGCGCAGCCGGCGCGGCGACGCGATCATCGATCGGGCCACGGCACGCGCGCTCGCCGAGACGGGACGTCCGCACCGGGTCGTGGACTTCTCCCCGTACGGGTACGACGAGCGCCAGTTCTGCTCGCCCGGCTTCGACCTGCCGGTCGGCCGGTTCGGTCGTAGCCAGCACGGCGAGTACCCGGAATACCACACCTCGGCCGACAACCTCGAGTTCGTGACGCCGGAGTCGCTGGCCGACTCGTTCGCGATCCTGCGGCGCACGATCGAGATCTGCGAGGCCGACCGGGTCTGGCGCAACACCTCCCCCTACGGCGAGCCGCAGCTCGGCCGGCGTGGGCTCTACCGCTCGATCGGCGCGACGATGAACCGCGCGTCGATCGAGATGGGGTTGCTGTGGGTGCTCAACCTGGCCGACGGCACCCGCGGCCTGCTCGACATCGCCGAGCGCGCCGACCTGCCCTTCGACGCGGTCGCCAACGCGGCGGACGCACTGGCCGGAGTGGGCCTGCTGGTCGAGGAACCGCCGGTGGCACGGCCGCCCGAGGCCCTGGCAGGGGTATCCCTGGCGGGGGCGTCCGCGGCCTCGGTCGTGATCGGTTGAGCATGGACGTCGTCACCCCGACCACGGGCCGGGACGGGTCGGCCGACCCGTCCGGTCCGGCCTGGGCGATCGTGCTGGCGGCCGGTGGCGGCACCCGCTTCGGTGGCCCGAAGCAGTTCGCCGACCTCGGTGGCCGGCCACTCGTCGCCCACCCGGTGCGCGCCGCCGGCCTCGCCTGTGACGGAGTCGTCGTCGTGCTACCCCAGCACCTGCTGGAGCGGTGGACACCGCCGGCCGGTGTCCTGGCGGTGCCCGGCGGCGCGATGCGCGCCGACTCGGTGCGGGCCGGGCTCGCGGCTGTTCCCGCCGACGCCGAGGTCATCGTGGTGACGGACGCCGCGCACCCCCTCGCCACCCCGGCGCTGTACCGCGCGGTGGTCGCGGCGGTGCGCGCCGGCGCTGACGGCGCCGTCCCCGGGCTGCCGCTGACCGAGGTCGTCAAGGAGGTCGCCCCGCACATCGGGGCGAACGGCGGAACCGATCTGGTCGCGGGCGCCTCCCTACCGCGGGAGACCCACCGGCTGGTGCAGACGCCGCACGCGTTCCGGGCGTCGGCGCTGCGGGCGGTGCACGCCGACGCGGCCGAGGCCGTCGAGGACTCGGCCATGGTCGCCGACTCCGGCGGACGGATCGTCGTCCTCGACGGCGAGCCGGCCAACATCCACGTCACGACGCCGGAAGAGCTCGACCTCGCCCGGCTCCTTCTCAAACACGTCCAGGACGAGGGAGAACCAGATGAGCACAGTGCTGTTCGACTCAGCGCTGTCTGACGACGACCGGCGGGCCAAGCTCTACGAGGGCGAGCTCTTCGTCTACTCGCCGCGGCCCAGCACCACCGCGTTCGTCGAGTTCACCAGGGAGCTCATCCGGGACGCGTTCGGCGACCTGGATCCCGAGACCGCGCAGTACCACATGCCGGTCGAGGAGTACGCGGCCCTGCTCGCCGAGCTGAAGCCGCGGTTCATCCACCACCCGACCTGCAAGGAGCTCATCCCGGCGATGCTCGCCGAGCTGGGCTGCGACATCTCCAAGACCTATTTCGACGTCCCGCGGCTGCGGACGTCGACGAGTGACGACTACCTCACCTCGGGTATCGCCTACGCGTTCCACCCGCACCGCGACACCTGGTACTCGGCGCCGTTCTGCCAGCTCAACTGGTGGATGCCGATCTTCGACATCGTGCCCGAGAACGGACTGGCCTTCCACCCCCGCTACTTCGGCCAGGGCGTGAAGAACGGCTCGCGCACCTACAACTACTACGAGTGGAACAAGACGAACCGCGCGTCGGCCGCCAAGCACATCAAGTCCGACACCCGGGTGCAGCCCAAGCCCGAGGAGGAGGTCGAGATCTTCCCGCAGACGCGGGTAATCGCGCCCCCCGGCGGCATGCTCGTCTTCTCCGCCAACCAGTTGCACTCCTCGGTACCGAACAACTCCGGCCGCACCCGGTTCAGCATCGACTTCCGCACTGTCCATTTCGACGATGTCGTGAACCACGTGGGCGCGCCCAACGTCGACTCGGAATGCACCGGCACGACGATGCGTGACTACCTGCGCGGCACCGACCTGAGCCGCATCCCCGAGGACCTCTGCCTCAGCTACGACGAGGCTCCCCCGCTGCCGGACGCCATCCTCGTCTACGACCACCAGCCGACCTCGTGAGCGGCGACGCAGCGCCGAACCCTTCGCCCGAGCCCGAGCCGTCGCCGGAGCCCGAGCCGTCGCCGGCGCTCGCGGCCGTCGCCACCGGTCCGCTGGCCGGCCGGGTGGCGGTGGTCACCGGTGCGTCGAGCGGCATCGGCCGCGCGGTCGCCGCCCGGCTGGCCGGTGACGGCGCGACCGTGCTGGCGCTGGGCCGGGACCAGGCCCGCCTGGACGCCCTCGGCAAGGAGGCCACGGCGCTTCCCTCCAGCGGATCGCTGGTGCCCGTCCGGCTCGACCTGACCGACACCGCCGCGGTGGAACGGTTCGCCGCGGACACCGTCGTCCGGTACGGCCACGTTCACCTGCTCGTCCACAGCGCCGGCGGCTACCTCAACTCCCGGGTCGAGGACGCCTCCGTCGACGACTTCGACGCGCAGTACGCCGCGAACGTCCGCGGGCCGTTCGTCCTGACGCAGCGGCTGCTCCCCGCGCTACGCGCCGCGGCCGCCCTCGACGGCGACGGCGACGGCGGTGCCGCACCCGCCGGTGCGGACGTGGTGGTCATGAACTCGTCGCAGGGTGTCCGCGCGGGTGCCGGGACCAGTCAGTTCGCGGCGACGCAGCACGCGATGCGCGCCGTCGCGGACAGCCTGCGCCAGGAGATCAACTCCGACGGCATCAGGGTCGTGACCATCCACCTGGGTCGGACGGCGACCCCCCGCCAGGAGGCGATCTTCGAGCGGGAGGGGCGCAGCTACCGCCCCGAGCTGCTGATCCAGGCCGAGGATGTAGCCGACCTCGTCACCTACCTCGTGCAGCTCCCCCGCACCGCCGAGGTCACCGAGCTGCATCTGCGGCCCGCGCTGAAAAGCTACTAGCGCCGGCACCTGGCGCTGCTGGCGGCACCACCGGTACCGGCTCACGATCCGGTACCGGTGGCGGCCACCTTCGGGCCGCCGAAGAGCTCGAGATAGCGCTTGGCGCTGTTCGGGTTCGTCGCCGGGTTGTGCAGGGACGAGGCGACGTTCTCCTCCTCGGACGGTGAGGCACTGTAGTAGGCCTCGTAGGCGAGGATGTCCTGGTTGGCGACGAAGAACTCGTACATCTTCTCGATGTAGAACGGGTTGTCGGCACCGCCACCGGCGCTGGCGCGGCGGTCCAGGCCCCACTCCGGAACGGCGAGTTTCTTGCCGTGCTCGCGCGCGAACTTCGCCACGGTGCACACACCCGACGCGCGGTTGCACTGCTGGTTGAAGATCTTCTGGTTCAGGGAGGCCGGCGAGCTGTCGTAGGCGTCGATGCCGATGATGTCGACGACGTCGTCTCCGGGGTAGGCCTCCCACACGTTGTCGCCGTTCTCCATCGTGTCGCGATGGGCGGTCATGTCCCATTCGATCTGCACCTGCGGGGCGGTCGACCGGATCGCGGCGGCGGCGCGGGTGAAACAGACCTTCCAGGTGCCGGTGTCCTTGGGAAGCCAGGGGTCGAACCAGTCTCCGTTGAACTCCCAGCCGAGCCGGACGATCGCGTCCGGCCTGCCGTTGCGGACCAGGGTGGCGCCGAAGTCACGCCAGTGGCTGTCGTATGCGCCCGCCGCGCAGGCCGCCTCGCTGCTCCCCTTCGCCAGCAGCGGCTGGGCGATCGAGAGCTGCCCCGGATAGGTCTCGGGGCGGAAGTCGGACATCGGCCAGTCCGCCTGGGTGATCGTCTGCCAGTTCGTCCGGGCGGTGAAGACGACGGCGACGTCGGTGGGACGACCCACCCAGGCCTCCCAGGACGCGAGGTCGTTCGGCGGGTTGGCGTTGGCGCCCGACGTCCAGCTCACGCCGGTGGTGGTGGGATGGGTCGCGGGAACGTCCTCGTCGCCGCCGGTGAAGACGATGACAGCCACGGCCAGCAGGACCACGGCAAGGGCCGCGCTGGCCGCACCGAGCAGGAGCAGCCGACGCTGCCGGCGCTGCCGATGCGGGGTCGCACCGGTGTCCGGCGGCACGACCGACCACGCGGACCGCTCCGCGCCAGGCCGCCTGGAACCCCCACCGTCCATGCCCCCACCTCCATCGCCGGCGCACAATGACGCCCGAAGATCATTTGATGCGCACGCCGGCACCAACGCGCCCGCCTAACGGAGCGCCAAGGACGGAGGGTTCCCGCGAGCGGCGACAGTCGGCTCCGCGACACCCCGGGGGACCAGATCCCCCACTTCCCCCCTCCCGATCATCACGACACGTACTACTAGTATTACCTGTCGCAACAATGACGCCACGTGAGGTTTGCTAACCATACCTGGTCGCGCGGGGCCCGCAGCGGCCGCCACGAGGTCGCATTTCGCCCACCGATACACTGTCGCTCCGGGCCGACGCCGGTCACCCGCAGCGGCAACGCAGCCGTCAACCCACTGCCCCGACGGGTCGATCGGGCGGGTCGCCAGCCAGCCGAAGCGATGCGGGCGGTGTGCGGCGCGGCGCAGGCCAGACATGCCGATGCGGCAGAAACGGGGGCGGGAACAGGTGGTCACCACCACCCTCACCACGAGGATTCCACGCTCCTGGGTGATCCCCACCGCCGAGGTGGCCGCCGAGGATCCACGCAACGCACGGATCCTCAAGACACTGACGATCCTGCTCTGCGCGAATATCTTCCTGCAGCGGATCGCCATCCCGGTCGCAGGCGCCCAGCTGCAGCTCATCCTGCCGATCACCATCGTCGGTGTCATCGTGATGATGAGCCACGGCGACATCCAGGTGAACGTCGGCCGCGTGCGCGCCTATCTCCTGGCGATGACCGCCTGCTGCGCGGCCGCGCTGGTCTCGTTCCTGCGCGAGCTGGACGACAGCGCGATCACCTCGCTTATCCTCCTGTTCGCCACGTATGTGCCACTGTGCTTCGGCCTCGCTCCGAGCGACGCCAAGTCGATCTTCCCCCGGGTGCTCGACCGGTTCGTGACGCTGACGACGATCCTGGCCGGGATCGCGATCTTCCAGTTCGCCATCCAGCTCGTCGGCTGGCAGTACACGGACGTCCTGAAGCAGGTCGTTCCCGACAACTTCCGGATGCACGGGTTCAACACCAGCTACCCGGTGCAGTACGGATCGCACCTCTACAAGTCGAACGCCTTCATCTGCCTGGAGCCGTCGTTCTGCTCGCAGTTCCTGGCGTTCGGCCTGGTCGTCTGCGTGCTCCGCTCCGGCAACTGGTGGCGCTACGTCCTCTACGTGCTGGCCCTGCTCTCGACGGTCTCCGGAACCGGCGTCGTGCTGCTCGCCGCCGCCCTGGTACTGCTCTCGGTGCACAAGGGTGCCCGGTTCGCGACCACGGCCTTCGTCGGCGTCGCCATCGTCGTGCTGGTCCTCAGCTTCACCCCGGCGGCGAGCATCTTCGCCGAACGAGCGACCGAGACCTCCTCGAACAACTCCAGCGGAAGCCTGCGGTTCGTCCAGCCCTACACCAGGACCTGGGACGCGCTGGACAAGGATCCGGTCACCGTCCTCTTCGGCTCCGGCCCCGGATTCGCCGACCGCGACGCGATCGAGTTCTTCCTCCGGACCAGCCTGCCGCTGAACTACGCGCTCCTACCCAAGATCATCCTGGAATACGGCGTGGTCGGGACGGTCGCCTTCCTGGCCTTCGTCCTCTCCATGTTCGTACGTGGCTCGCCGTCGTTCGTCCTCTCCGGATCGGTCATCGTCTTCTACAGCGTGCTGTCAGGCGGTCTCCTCAGCCCCGTCGTGACCACACTGGGCATGCTCCTCGTGTCCTGGTTCACCGCGACGCCCGAGGACGAACGCTGGAACCGCCCGCGAGTCACGGCCCAGATCGATCCCGCCTTCCCCGCTGCACTGACCCCGGCCCAGCGCGGCGTCTGACGACGAGCACCAACCCGCGCAGCCATCCGCAACCCTGCAGCAGAGCGATGGTCTCCAGCCAGGTATCCGAACTCCTCCTGGTGGATCTGGGGGTGCAGCGGTCACATCCAGGTGACGGCATCGGCGAGGAAGTCCCGGCTCCTCGAACGGAATGCGCCGGCGGGACACGCCCGAAAGCGACCGCGCCAGCCGAGTGGACGCCCCGGGACAGCACGGGCCGGGGCAGCACAGGCCGCGGGTGACCGCGGAACTGGGAAATGCCGTGTTTGATGGCGCTGGAAAGGATCGATGGGGGCAAATTCGCCGATGAACAACTCGGCGAACTCCTGGACGCGACTGGTACTCCGCAACGGGGTCGTCGATGCCTCCCACCGTCCGGCGGACTCCTGCTCCGGTCACGGCAGTTTGTCAGTCAACGATTTCAGTCCCGACCTCAACGAGTTCTTCGGCTCGCCGATCAACATCGGTGACCCGCGTCATGGCCAGCTTCGCAGGCTGGTGGCAGCCGGGTTCGCCCCCGTGCCCTGCGCCGCCGGCACGACAACCTCGACACACTCGCCGCCACAACCGTTACCTCCGCGGCGCGCTGCTCGATGCTGGACCTGTTCCGGGACATGACGACACCGTTCCCGCTCGCCGTGATCTGTGATCTCAGTCGGGAACTGAGATCCGCTACGCACTGTCAGGGTTGCCAAATGCGATCGACCAGATCTCGGCCGATCAGGATCCGACAATGCTGGTGCCAGATTCACCCATCTGACACCAGCATTACAGACAGAGCTTGACGGAAAACCTCTCCCCCAGAGACAGCGACAGAATTTAGCAGTACGTTCCAATACCAGTGGAAGTTATTCCATAGGTTTGACCAGCCGCCGTTACAAACGTCGCTGTGCGCCAGTCTGTGTACTGCGTATGCCCCGTACATCCGTTGACCTCGGTGGCGGTCAAGCTCAGAGTAGTACCGTAGGTTGAGCTACTAACGGTCTCCACGTTTACCCAATCCCCGTTGGAATACTTCTGCACGGCAACGGTCAATTGGATATTGGTGGCACCGCCGATCAACGAGCAATCCGCCTTGGCGCCGCTGACAATGTTGTTTCCGGACCTATAGGTCTCATAGGCCGTGAGTGAGCCGTTACCAAAAGTGCACGCTATCCCTACAGTTTGGTCCATGGCGCTGGCCGGCGTAACCGCGCCCGAAATTGCGGTCAACGCGATGGGTCCACACGCACCAATGGCAACCCGCCTGCTAATTCTTCCCGGCCGATTCATATCTTCCTCCCGATCTTGACCCTGTCGAGACGCTGGGTTCGAAGAAAATTTTCCTGTCGAATGTCTGTCGATCGGGAAACCGTCGAACCAGAAGTCCAATTGGGGAATTCTTCAATTTAATGCGACGATGGCGTGGATAGCTCCTTTGTAGCGGACGAGCAAGACGCCGGCATCCTTCAACCTGCAGTCCGCCTATGCCATCTTGTTACTGACGGTAGTTCCATTTTTTTGGGCGGGAGAGCAGCCTCAGGCAGGATGGAAGCCCATTTGCCGAGGTAGGCGGTGGTGGCCGGCGACGAACGGCACCTTCCACGTAGCGTCAAACGCGATAACCTTGAGCGATTATCTGGGCGTCAAAGCACTTGTGACTTAAATCACTTTTAAGTGCCCTGAGGTTAGGCGAATGGCGATGGTGGGCGTTTTGAGCCTTTCATCCATGTTTTGGAGCCTCCACCGAAGCCCGAACGGTTCACACACATACGGTGGTGGCTGATGCTTGCGCGCAGGCGAGCGCGACGATGGCGTGGATCTGTTTCTGGGCGAAGCCAGGCGGAGGCGGGTCAGAAGGCCGATGTCCCTTCCGCCGCGGATGCGGTCCTCGCGGCGGGCCCCGCTATCGTGCCGTGGGCAGCGGGTCTTCCTCAAGAACGACTTCCGGCACCCGCTGTCCGCCCGCGTTGCACGGCGTCTTCCTGCTCAGCGACGCTGACAAACAGCGAGGGGCGGGTCGGTTCGGGGCTCTGCCATGCCCCGACCGACCCGCCCCTCATTCGGTGCGGCCCTGCTCCCCTCCCCCGCCGGCCCGGTGATCCCGCTACCGGCGGAGGTACCGCCCTGCCTCTTTCGTACCGCGCCTATCGTGTTGCGGCGGCCATACTCGGCCGCCTGTACTCAGCCCTGCGCCCGCTCAGCGATTCGGCCGCGCGTAGCGGTCGGTCGCCTCGATGTCACGTGAGCCCCGGCCCTGCGGCTCACCGCCCACCTGCGAAGCGGACGTGATCGACTCTACCGAAGCAGACGCCGAAGAACGACCACCACCGGCGTTGCGCCGCACCGCGGTACGGCCATCGTGCACCACACCCACGACCCGCTCGGCCAGAGCCGGCCAGTCACGCGGCACCTGCTCAAGCTCCTTGAGGTTGGTGTCGGACGAGGTGATGACGACGACGGCGTCCGCCTGGATCGCAGAGGCGGCGGTCATCGGCAGGTCCGCGAGCGCGGCGGTGACCAGGATGACGAGGTCCACGACGGGCGCGCGGTCGGCCAGGATCGGCGCGAGGCCACCGGGACGGGCCGCACGGGCCGGCGAGACCCGGTTGTACAGGATGTGGCCGCGGCCGGTGCCGGACGAGCGAGCCAGGCAGGTCGGCTCGTGCGCCCAGTGGGGCAGCTCGGCCGAGGTGGGCCGAGGCAGCCCTTCCAGTGAGGCTCGCACCTCGGACTGGGCCGAGGTGTCGAGGATCAGGACCACGCCCTGGTCGTCCGACCAGGCGGCGGCGACCGCGGCGACCAGCTCGGAGCTGAGGTCCGTCCGCGAGGCGGGGGTGAAAGCCACCACCTTGCTGGTCGGCGACATCACCGCCGACATCGCGGAGACGAGAGTCTCCGCCGCGTTGGCGCTGGTGCGGTTCGGCGGCAGGTCCGCGATCAGCGGCACACCCAGCAGATCCGCCGAGTTGTGCGGATCGAGGATGGTCGGGCGCCGCTGGTACATGATCCACAGCCCGGCGATGGAACCGAACAGACCGAGCAGTGCGGCCACCAGAACGTTGCGGAACAGGTTCGGTGCGACCTGCCCGTCCGACTGGGGTGCCTCAGCGAGCCGGACGGAGGTGCTCGCCAGCTCGCCAGCCACGCCCGCTTCCGTGAGCTGGTTCTGGATCTGCGTCAACTCGCCATCGATCACGGTCTGCCTACTCACCAGGCGCAGATCGGTCGGGTTGGCCCTGAGCTGCTGTTCGATCTCCGTCTTCTCCTGCAGCTTCCGATCCCGCGCCGCGCCGAGGTCATCCACCGTCGACGTGTCGCCGTTGCCGGAGTTGCCGAGCTGGGCGACGTACGCGTTCTTCGCCTTGTTCACGAAGTCGATCGCGGCCTGCTGGGTGGAGCCCTTGCCGATGATCGTGAAGAAGTAGCCCTCGTCCGACGGTGTGGTCTTCAGCCGTTTGACGACGTCGTCGCGGGAGATCTTCAGATCGGCCGCGATCTTGTCCAGCGCCGCTGTCGACGTCGCGAGCTGGGCCTGGGTCTGGGTGTAGCGGCCGGGGTCGACCGAATCCCCGATCTTGTCCGTACTCAGGAAGATCCGCGAGCTGGCCTCGTAGGTGGCCGCCTGCTGCTTGGAGACGATCATCGCGAGCGCGGCCAGGATGACCGTGGCGATGACGATGACCATCCAGCGCGGCTTGATGATGCGGATCAGCGACGGCGCGGAGGGAGCACGGCCACCCTCGGCCGGCTGCCCGGAGCGGCTCATCGTGCGCCCGCCTCAGCGCCGCGCGGACGCCGCGGGGCGCCAGCCCGCCGCGTGCAGAGCGGCGCCGACGCGGGCCCTCCCGGTCGCGAATGAAGCGGAGTCAATTGGGCCCCCCACAGGAGCGTCAAGCCGGTCATTTAGACCACGGCCAAGATCTGACGGAACCGATTTGTGAGCATAGCCGATAGCGCAAAGTAGGCGGCCTGCACCACCGACGCAACCTACCGTTCCGTTAAATTTCCACCCTCTGACAGGCCACCGCGGCTACCGTGCGGTCCCGGCCCGGCCACGGACGACGATCCGGTCGCGGACGACGATGACGGTGCGTGCCTGCCCGTCGACGCCCCGCGGGCTGCCGCGTCGGGCAGATCGAGGGGCCCGCCTTCGCCGACGCCGGGCAAGGTGACGCCCCGGCCGGCAGTGCCGCCGCCCGCCTCGGCCGCAGGACTCTGCCGGGCCGCGACCGCCGCGAGGCGCTCCGCCTCATGGTCACGGATCACTCGGCGTAGCTGGATCCACCAGACCGGCGCGATCCCCCAGAACACGATGTTGAAGCCGATGACAGCGCCCCGCGCGTCTCCCAACAACAGGCCGATGATCGGAAACGCGAACAGCATCGGCGCCATCACCAGATTGATTCGGAACGTCTTCCTGGTGTGACCGAGCGCGTACATGATGCAGGCCGGCCCGGTCGGCAGGGCGGTCCCGGCGTAATGCAGCGCGGAAATCAACAGGATGGCGTGCGCCCCGGGCCAGCTCTTCCCGAACAGGTACTCCCCGAGCGCCGGGAACAGGATGAAGATGGAGCTCCAGAGCAGCCCGAGCCCGACCACCACAGAGGTGAGCACCACCGCGGCCTGTTGGCGGGCCCGGGCGGACATGTCCATGCGGCGGGACAGCTCCGGGACCGCGAAGCTCACGATTCCGACACCGATCACGGTCGTCGGGCCGAGGATGGTACGCACGGCGCTCAGGTCACCGACGATCTCCGCGGAGCGCAGCCCGCCCATGAGCAGGATCGACGCCTGCAAGGCGCCCTGCACGGTGATGAACTCCGCCGTCAGGTTGGCCGCGTTGGCCCGGTTCTCCCTGAACCAGGCCAGCGCACGGGACGGCGCGGGCCACAGGCCCGCCTGCGCCACTCCGAGCAGCGCCGCGACCAGCGCGGCGACGCCCCAGGCCAACAGCATCGGCGGGGACTGCTCCACACCGCGCCGGATGAGCACCGACAGGCCGACGACCTGGACCAGAGCCCAGGCGACGTCGTTGACGAAGGCCTTGACCGGCACACCCTGCGCGAAGAACACGTAGCGCCAGGCATCCTGCAGTAGCAGCCCCGGCAGGACGAAGCCCATGATGACCAGCCCGCTGCCGACCCGCCCACCGAGGACGAATCCCACCAGGACGGTGGGAAGGCTCAGCACCGCGCCGAAGGCCAGGCAGGCTCCGGTGGTCGATCCGGCCGCATGCCGGAACGCGGCAGCCGACCGGCCGGCATAGGCGATTCCCAGCGGCACGCAGCAGCTCGACCGCGAAATGCCGATGATGACCGAGAAGATCAGATAGGGGACGGCGAACCCGGCGGCATACTCCGTCTTGCCCACAAAATGGGCGACCAGGATCGAGACGGCGGCGTTGGTGGCGCTGGAGACGCCCTGGTCGGCGAGCGTCCAGATCGCCTTCGTCTTCGTCGAACCGCCGCCGGTCCGCTTCTCCTCCGCCGCCCGCGCGCCGGGCCGCTCGGCACCGGACGGTGTGGCGGCGGCTCCGACCAGGTCCGGATCATCGGCTCTGTCGAACCGGCCGCGCCGGGAGTCGGACAGCCGGTCCGGATCCGAGGCCCCCGCGGGCGCGCCGGCACCGGCCCGGGAACGGGGCACAGGCGTGTTCCCGGGCACGCCGGAGCGACGAACCACCTGGGTGCTGGCGGCATCGCCGTCGCCCCGGTTGCGCCCGTACAGGCGCGGGATGTACTCCGTCTGGTCCGGTACGCGCGCGTCTTCCAGCTCCAGCCGCCGCCGTAGCGCCGACAGGTCGATGGTGTCGGTGAAAGCGCTGATGAAGTGCAGGTCCGGGCCGCGCGTCTCGGGCGGCGGGTCACGGCGTTCCCCGCGGCCTCCCCACCCACGACCGGTGGCCTGCGAACGTCTGGTCGCCGGGTCCGATCCTCCGCCGGGGCTCGGAGCAGCCGGCTTCCCCGCGTCTGATCGTGACTGGCCCCGACGCCCGGTCGCGGACCAGCCACGTCCCACCCTGCCTCCGGGCTCGGCGCCGCCTGGGCGGCCTGTGCCGGTGGGCGGCGCGGCGTCCTGGGCCGGCGACCGGGGAGTTTCCCCCCGTGCCGGCTCCTGCGCCCGCCAGTTCCGCGCGGGAGGGGGCGTCGGCGAGTCCACCCGGATACCGGGCACAGGATCCGGTGCCCTCGGCGGCCGTTCGCCGGGCGCCGGTGTCGGCTGCCGGGCTGGCGGCGGGGTCGGCTGGCGAGTCGGAAGTGGTGTCGGCTGCCGGGCTGGCAACGGCGTCGGCTGCCGGCCGGGGCCTCGCTCCGGCAGTACCCCCGGCCCGCCGACCATCCGCACAGTCGTCTCGGGCAGGACCCAGCCATCGGAGGGTGTGGCCGGTGGCGACCCCGCCGGCGCGGAACCCCGTGCCGGCTCCCCGGGAACCGGCGTCGCTGCCGGCGGCGACACAGCGCCAGCCGGTGGTACATCGCCAGGCGGTTGGACGACTCCGGGCTGGAAGAGCGATCCCGGCGGTGGCGTGTCTCCGACCGGGCTGCGCGGCATCGCGGTCCAGCCCGGAGGCGGTGTCAGCGCGCGCGAGGCACCCCGCCTGGCGGCCGCTTCCCCGTCGGATGCCGGCCCTACCCCGGGAGCTCCGGACGGCGGCGGGGTGCTGAACCATCCGGGCTGCTGACGGTTGTCCCCGGACTGGCGGTGCCTCCCTGGCTGCCGCCGCTGGCCGGGCTGCCGCTGCCCGTCAGGCTGCCGCTGCTCGTCGGGTAGCGGCTGGTGCTGGCCGGGCTGCTGGTGCACGCCGGCGTCCGGGTACCCGCCTCCTGGCGGGGGCGTCGGCTGCCGAGTGGACAGACCCTCGACCTGGATCGGACCGGACGGTGGCCGGCCTGGGCCGGGGCCTCCTCGTGGATCGACCGGGTCCGGCGAGGTGTTCCTGGATACCGGACCACCCACCTGGACACCAGGAGACACCGGTCCGGCCCGCCCGACCTGCGAGCTCGAGCCCGAACCCGGCAGGAAGGGCGAGCCTGGTGACGAGTCCGCTGGCGGAGGCGATGATGCCGCGCCGGTCAGGTTCGGCCCATTGCCCGAATCACGGCCCGAATCGCGCCGGCCGCGGCGAATCCGCCGCGCACGGGGCACGTACTGGGTGCTTCCGGCGTCGCCGGACGGCACCTCGGGCGGGAGGTCGGCGTCCTCCCCGCCCGCGGCCCTCGGTTCCGTGCCGAGATCGGTCATGCCGGACGCCCCGCTCCGCCGGGCAGGCTCAGGGCGCCCGGAGCACGGGGTGCACGGCACAGCCGGACGGCTGCCGACACAGGTGTCATTGCTTCGGTGGGTACCGCTTCCCTAGAGGACGACCGGACGGGGAACGGGGACGATGAAGCGCCCGCCCCGGGCGGCGTACTCCTCCTGCTGCGCCATGATCTCCTTTTTCACGTTCCAGGCCAGGAGCAGCAGGTAGTCGGGCTGACGCTCCAGCAGGACGGCCGGGTCCAGGATCGGGATCCGCGCACCGGGGATGTACTTGCCCTGCTTGTGGACGTTGCGGTCGACGACGAAGTCGATCAGCGAGTGGTCGATGCCGGTCGAGTTCAGCAGGGTGGCACCCTTCGCGGCGGCACCGTAGGCGGCGACGGACTTCCCGTCCGCCCGCAACGAGCGCAGCAGCTCGGTCAGCTCGGTCTGCAGCACGCGGACGTCGTCGCCGAAGCTCGCGTAGCGCTCGAACGAGCCCAGCCCGGCGGCCCGCTCGGCGTCCAGCACCTCGGCCACCGAGGCCGTCGGCACGGCCGCCGCCTGGTGCTGCATCCGCCAGCGCAGTGTGCCGCCGTGCAGCTCGGTGAACTCCTCGACCCCGACCAGCGCCAGGCCGTGGCGGCGCATGAGGGCGTCCACGGCGATGGTGGAGAAGTAGCAGAAGTGCTCGTGGTAGACGGTGTCGAACTCGTTGTGCGCCAGCAGCGCGCCGACCCCGGGGTTCTCGACGTCGATGATGCCGTCGTCCTTCAGCAGGATCGAGAAGCCCTCGACGAAGCTGTTGAGGTCCGGCACGTGGGCCATCACGTTGTTCGCGATGATGACGTCCGCCTTGAGACCCTCGGCGACGAGCGCCCGGGCGAGGTCGGCGCCGAAGAACTCCTCGCGGGTGGGCACACCCGCCTTACGCGCCGCGGCCGCCGGCCCCGGCGTCGGCTCGATGCCGAGCACCGGGATGCCCCGCTCGACGAACGCCTTGAGCAGGTAGCCGTCGTTGCTGGCGACCTCGACGACCAGGCTGTCCGGCCCGAGGTCTCGGCTCGCGATCAGGTCGATCACGTGCTTCTCGGAATGCCTCACGAGCATGTCGGAGAAGGAGGAGAAGTACGGGTAGTCGGCGTCGAAGATCTCGTCTGCGGGCAGCGCGTGGGTGAGCTGGACGAGCGCGCACTGCTCGCAGAAGCCGACCTCCAGCGGGAAGACCGGGTCGACCGCACCGAGTGCGTCCGCCTTCACCAGCCGGTTCGCGACCGGAGTGGAGCCCAGCGACAGGAAGACCCGCGGAGCGGGGCCGTCGCATGATCTGCAGGCGGTGACCGGGGCGGCGACGCCCCCCGCGGCCGTGCTTCCTTCTGCTGCGCTACCGGATGACATACGTTCCCCTGTTCGAGGTCACTGCGGCGCGGTGACCAGTGAGCGGCCTGCGTTGGGCTGCGGCCGGTCCGTAGCCGGCCTCGTTCGAGATGATGACGACCGCAATCCTGACGGCAATCGTGGTGCTGGCCCGACGCCCGCTGGCCGCCTTCGGTCAGCGGCCACGAGCTGGACCACCAGCAGTCGCATCCGACCAGATCACCATGACAGGCATGCAAACAACCTGGTCCTCCCGCGTTCCCGGTCCGAGCCGCCACCGGGCACTTCCACGCTACTGAAGTGCCCCGTGCGGCAGGCCCGCCGCCGGCTTCGCCCGCTTCGTCCAACCTCCTGCCCGGGATCGGCCCACGGCAGGCCGTCCATCCCGTGACGTGAGTGTCACACACGTACGGAGTTGACCTGACGCAAGCACGCCGGGCATCTCGACGAGCGCCACAGAAGCAGCACGGGCACGGGCACGGCGGTCTATCGGGTGGCGGCCCCGCTCGGTACGGCGGCGGGCAGCAACGGCCAGGCGCGGTCCTTGTCCGAGATCACGGAGACGGGCAGCGGCCAGGCGATGCCGAGGCGTGGGTCGTCGAAACGGAGCCCGCGATCGTGCCCTGGGGTGAACGGCACGTTCATCTGGTAGGTGGCCTCTGTGTCGTCCACCAGGGTCTGGTAGCCGTGTGCCAGGCCGGC
>NZ_ADGX01000025.1 GCF_000177675.1 Parafrankia sp. EUN1f | reverse complement strand
CGGCTCTGGGACATCTCCGACCCGACCACCATCCGCTTGGTCAGCATCAATGGCGAAACCGGCCAGGCGGCCACAGTGGCGTTCGGTCCGGACGGGCGGCTGCTGGCCACCGGTAGCAGCGACGGCACGGTGCGGCTCTGGGACATCTCCGACCCGACCCACCCACGCCTGCTCGGCGCCCCGCTCACCGGCGACACCGGTCAGGTGAGCATGGTGGGATTCGGTCCGGACGGGTCGCTGCTGGCCACCGGTAGCAGCGACGGCACGGTGCGGCTCTGGGATCTCAGCACACTCCAGGTCTTGCGGACTGACGCAGTCCAGGTGGCCTGCCAACGTGCCGGTCGCGGCCTGGACCGACAGGAATGGATCAACTACTTGCCCGATGAGCCCTACCGGGACACCTGCCGGACCGGCACTCCGTAGCCAGAGCCATTTCTTGATCGTGTCAGTAAACGGTCGTCTGTCGACACCCACCACCCGAACCCCGCCGAGCCATCCGGAAGCGTCGACAACCCGCGTCGGAAAACAACGTCGACAAACCCGCCTGATCGACTATTTTCGACGAGTGTTGATCGGCTACGCGCGGGTCTCGACCGCCGACCAGAACCCCGACCACCAGATCGACGCGCTCCTGCGCGCCGGCGTCGCCGAACGCGACATCCACCTCGACATCGCCTCCGGCGCGAAGGCGTCCCGGCCGAAGTTCGACCTCGTCATGCAGCTGCTGCGCGCTGACGACACGCTCAAGGTCACCCGGCTGGACCGGCTCGGCCGATCCCTGCTGCACCTGGTCACCCTCGGCGCCGAACTCACCGAACGCGAGGTCGGCCTACACGTCGTCGAGCAGGGCATCGACACGGCCACCCCTGAGGGGCGCGCCATGTTCGGCATGCTCTCCGTGCTCGCCGAGTACCAGCGTGAGCTCATCGTCGCCAACACCCGCGACGGCCTCGCCGCCGCCCGTGCCCGCGGCCGCGCCGGCGGCCGCCGACCCCGCCTCACCACCGACCAGGCCGCGCTCGCCCAGCAGCTCTACGACGCCGGCCAGCACACCGTCAGCAAGATCGCCGACATGTTCGGCGTCCCCCGCTCCACCGTCTACGGCCACCTCGACAAGACCACCATCGGCCAGCGCCCCGCGGCCCGACGCGAGCAGTTGGCGCGGTGAAGCCCGCGGACTTCTTCGATGTCCCGGAACCTCCGGCCGTCAAGATCACCCTCGACGACGACCCGTTCGACCTCGGGTGGCCGATGCAACCCGTCTTCAACGAGGAACGCGTCGAAACTCTCCGCCGCACGCCTTTACCCGGCATCGACGACCTGGACGCCGCCCTCGCGCTGACCGCTCTCGTCCACGACGAGTTGCAGGCGTTCGGAACAAGCGGCCAGGGGAAGCTCAACAACGAGGAAGCGGCAGTAGCCCTCAGGGCCTTGCGAGCAGTTCTGCGGCGGCTCGCGCTGTCCTTCGACCTGCCGTTCCGCGACCTTGCCTCGTTCCGCACCTACTGGATCAAGAACGACATGTCAGGCTCCTGGGCCGCACGGCGCGAGTACCTGGAGGGAGTCTTCGAGCCACTGCATGCGCGTCTGCTCCGCATGGACGAAGCACGTATCGAAGATGAGCTCGCCACTCCCATCAGTCCGAGAAACGCAACCGGCTGGCCCGACGTCGACCGCGAGATCGCAGAACTTCGCCGGCACTTCCACACCGCCTCGACGCCCCAGGACTACCGGGGCATCGGGACCGACTGCGTGGGCGTCCTCGAAGCACTCGGCCGCACCGTGTACGACCCGCAACGCCACCTTCGTCCAGGCGAGACCGTGCCACCCCCAGACAAGACCAAGAGCCGTCTTGGGCGGTTCGTCGAAGACGCGGTCCCTGGAGCGGGCAACACCGAACTCCGCGGCCTGGTCACCAAGGCGATCGAGCTCGCGCACCAGGTGAAGCACCGGACCACGCCCACCCGCCGTGACGCGGGCATCGCGGCCGACGCAGTCATCCTCCTCGCGAACATGCTCCGCCGTCTCAGCGACTGACCAGCTAGATCATCGCTAGCGCCAACGACTGCCCGGATCCTCCTCGACCCCCGTGTTCAGCTCCCGCAGGATGTCCACCGCTGTGAGCAGGTCGGTCGCGGCGGTGCCGCCGGCGAACGTCACCGCGTCCAACACCTGCGGGGTGAACTGCCGCAGGTACCCGTAAGAGCCGTCCAGCGCCGCGAGATGTCCATGGTCGCGCGGCAGCGGTGGCAGCGCGGCACGCAGCCGCTCCCACCCGACCTTCTCCCCGCGGATCAGGCCGCCGACGTCCTCGTCAGCCCGCGCCAACAGAAACTCGTCACCCGCCACCCCAGATACCGCGCCGCCCGCCGCAGATGATCCGTGCGCGTCCTGGCCCGCCGCCCGTACGAACCGATCACGTCCGGGTCCGCAGCGCTGGTGCCTTCGCGGTCCGCCCGTAGCGGGCCAGGCCGGTCATCCGGCTGCCCGGCGCGCCCTGCAGCTACATCGCCCACGCCCCGACCGCCAGCGCCCCCGACACCCGGCCCAACGCCCACGGCGGCGATATTCGTTACGTCATTCCGTTTCGTTGCGGTCACTAAATGGATCGGCGCACCTTCCGTCCTGCCTGGACCCGCCGTCCTGCCTGATGTCGCTCCCCCAGCCCCATAGGCTAACGCCCGATAAGCCTCCCTTCTCGGGCGTTAGACATCGGGGGAGTCAGTGGCCGCCCGCCCCATCCGGGCTACTTTCGTTTCGTCGTTTCGTAGCTGGATTGATGTAACGACGAAACGGAACGGTCGATGGGTGTGGGGTCCGGAGCGCACGCACAGGTCGGGCGACCGCGTCGACGACACGAAGGATCATGAGCGTGGTCGCCAGCGGCAAGGTCAAGCCGCCGGGTGCGTCAGTCCGTGATCAGCGTTGGCGTGACGCGGGCGAAGGCTCCGCTGGTCACCGCTTATCGAGGTTGGCCGGGGCCTGTCCCCGATGAGCGGTGACCTGGCCGACAGCTCCTATCGTCTGCTGCGGGCCTGACGGCCCGGCCTCACCTCAGGTGCCGGGTGAAGAATCCGGCCACGACGTCCCCCGCGAACTGCGGAACGCCGGTGTGCCCGCCCATGTTGGCGTGCAGTGACTTCTCCTTGGAGCCGAACGCATCGAACAGGTCCAGGGCCGCCTGCCGGTCGTTTCCTTCGTCATCCCACTGCAGCAGGACATGCAGCGGGATGGTGACCCGCCGAGCCTCCTCGAACATGGTGCGAGGCACGAAACTCCCGGCGAACAGGCCGGCGGCCGAGATACGCGGCTCGACCACCGCCAGCCGGATGCCGATGGCGATCACACCTCCCGAGTACCCGACCGGGCCGCCGATCTCGGGAAGCGAAAGAAGGGCGTCCAGGGTCGTCCGCCATTCCGGGACCGCCTTTGCGACCAGCGGGAGGACGAGCCGGTCGACGATCTCCTCGTCGACCGGCTCGCCGGCCTCCAACGCCCGGCGCAGGTCGGCGCGGGCCTGCTCGGCGGCGTCGGACCGAGGCCGGTCACCGCTGCCGGGGAGCTCGATCGTCGCGGTGGCGAAGCCGTCCGCCGCGGAGCGCCGGGCCCGGGCCACCAGCCGGGGGTACATCCTGTGCAGTCCGCCGGGGTGGCCGAGCAGGATCAGCGGCGCCGGTACGGACGCGGATACGGGCGTCCACAGGATGCCGGGGACCTCGCCGAGGGTGAATTCGCGTTCGAGGACGCCGTCGTCGAGGCGCTGCTCGGAGGTGAATCGCATGGTCGTGCCTTTCGGGAGTGCTCTGAACGGCGCTCCCGGACGACCTACCGCCCGACCGTGACTCCGGACAGGAGCACCCATGTCGATACTGCGTTCACGGGTACCACCTCCTCGTTCTCTCGCACGGCCTGCGCGAAGCTAGCAGCGGTCGACACGGTCCGCCAACAGGTTTTCGCGCAGGCTCCTTCCGTACGGCCCCGATACGGTGGCGGGTATGACCGACTCCGAGATCGAGGTCACCGCGGGTCTGGTCCATGACCTGTTGCGGGAGCAGCATCCTGACCTTGCGGGGCTGGCCATCCGCGAGGTGGCGGGCGGGTGGGACAACCAGCAGTGGCGCCTTGGGGACGCGCTGGCCGTACGTATGCCGCGTACGGAACGTGCTCCGGACCTCCAGCGCAAGGAGCGCCGGTGGCTGCCCGTCCTGGCCCCGCGCCTGCCGCTGCCGGTCCCGAACCCGGTACGGACCGGCGAACCGTCCGCGCGCTTCCCCAAGCCCTGGACGATCATGACGTGGGTTTGTGGTGACCCACTGGACCACAGCTCGATCAGCCGCGGTGACCACGCGGCCGACACCCTGGCAGGCTTCCTTCGCGCGTTGCACGTGGCGGCACCCGCTGACGCGCCGATCAGTTCGGACCGTGGCGCTCACCCCAAGAAGTGCACGGACGGCTTCGACCATTTCTTTCACGCGGTCGTCCCCGGCGGTATCGCCGACGATGTCCGCGCCGTCTGGGAGGACGCCGTTGCGGCGCCCGAATGGGAGGGGCCGCCGGTCTGGGTTCATGGCGACCTTCATCCCGCGAATGTCGTGGTCTCGGATGGCACGCTCGCGGGCGTGATCGATTTCGGCGACATGTTCGCCGGCGATCCGGCGTGGGATCTCGCGGCCGCCTGGGTAATCCTTCCCGCGGGCGCCACCTCGCGTTTCTTCGACGTATATGCGCAGGCGGACGAGGCGACGATCCGGCGCGCCCGCGGGCTGGCCGCCCTGAAAAGCCTGTTCCTCATGCTCATGGGCCAGAACGGAGACCGGGGCCTTCCCGGCGGCAAACCTGCCTGGGGACCCGCCGGCCGCGCAGCGCTCGACCGTGTCCTGCGAAGCGTCTGACGCAGGCCTGCGGCGACGATCCCCACCGGGCCCCCGGTCAGCCGCGCACATGCAGTGCGAACCCTGTGCGGCCCGCGGGTTCCAGTCCCTCCTTCAGATGCAGTGAGGGGATCGCGTAGTCGCCGAAGTTCTGCCGCCGGAACGCGATCGGCGCGGTCGACTCCAGGGTGAGCAGGCGCTGCTCCCAGGCCTTGGCGACGTCCGGGTAGTCCTCGTCGGTCAGCCGGTCGGTGCCGTGGAGCACGAACGGCGGCAGCACCTCGATACCCGGGTAGTACAGGATGCCGTGGTGGATCGGGAACAGCAGATCGTCGATGGGGCCGTTGATCCCACGGGCGGTGTAATGCGACGCCGGGCCGCCGGTGGTCACCGACAGCAGGGCCTTCCGGCCCGCGAGGGTGCCTTCACCGAAACGCTCCCCGTATTTGATGTCGCTGTGCTCGCCGACGCCGTACGCGAAATGGTAGGTGAACACCCGGTCCACCCAGCCTTTGAGGATCGCGGGCATCGTGTACCACCACAGCGGGAACTGGAAGACGATCGTGTCGGCCCACAGCAGTTTCTCCTGCTCGGCGAGAACGTCCGGGGTGAGAGTCCCGGCGTCGAAGGCCCGGCCGGAGTCCAGGGCCACCTTCAGCGGGTTTGAGGCGTCGGGCCCGTAGTCCGCGGCGTCCACGACCGCCTTCCAGTTCATCGCGTACAGGTCACTGACCCGTACCTCGTGCCCGGCGGTCTCCAGGGTGGAAACCGCGAGGTCCTTCAGCGCGCCGTTGAGCGACTTCGGCTCCGGGTGGGCGTAGACGATCAGCGTCTTCATCGGAACTCCTTCGGATCAGGTGCCTTCCGATCCTGGGCGCGGCGGCGCCCGGCGTTCAGGGGCGCTTCGTCCGTCGGAGGGGACTTCCTGGTACCGGCAGGACCACCGTCACGGGCATCGCGCAGGGCCATACTTGAAGGCGTGGACGATCTTGCGGGCTTCCTGCGGACCCGGCGTTCCCGGGTCGACCCGGCGGCCGTCGGGATCCCCGTGGACAGGCGCCGCCGGGTCGAAGGGCTGCGCCGGGAAGAGGTCGCGCACCTGTCCGGAGTGAGCGTCGACTACTACGTGCGCCTGGAGCAGGGCCGCGCGACCCAGCCCTCCGAGCAGATCCTCGACGCGCTCGCCCGTGTTCTCGGTCTCGACGAGACCGAACGCGGCCATCTGCACCGGCTCGCCCGGCAGCGCCACCGCCGCGCGAAGGCGCCGGGCGGGAGGGTCCGACCGGAGCTGGTACGCGTCCTCGATCTGGTCACCGACGCACCCGCGCTGATCATGGGCCATCGCCTGGACGTGCTCGCCGGGAACCGCCTCGCCGGGCTCCTGTTCGGCCGGCCGGTGCCGGGCCTGAACACGGCCCGGCACATCTTCCTCGAGGAAGCCGAGCGCGGCCTGTACGCGGACTGGGAGCAGTGCACCCTCGACGTGGTCGGGCATCTGCGCCTGGCCGCCGGCAAGTATCCCGAGGACCCCCGCCTGGCCTCCCTCATCGGCGAGCTGGCGATGGGCAGCGAACGCTTCCGCCGCCTCTGGGCCCGCGCGGACGTCCGCGCCCGCACCCATGGACGTAAGGCATACCGGCATCCGCTGGTCGGGCTGCTGGAACTGCACCAGGAGAACTTCGCGCTGCCCGACGAATCGGGCATGGAGCTGCTGGTCCTCTCAGCGTCCCCAGGCAGCCCTGCGGAGGACGCGCTGCGCCTGCTCGCGGGCCTGTGTACGGGCAGCGGTGACGCGCGTACCCCGGTGAACGCTGCGATCCATACCTTGCCGTTCGGCCCCGAACCCGGTGCCTGAGGACACCGATCTGGTTCCTGCGGCGGAGGCCAACAACCCGCAGGTCTGCCTGTCAGAAGGCGGTGCGGTCAAGCCAGGTGTCGAGAACCTTCGGGTCGCCGGAGACTGTGAGCCGGGTGTCGGCGGCGGAGATCCGGCGCAGCGCGAGCAGATACAGGTCGACCGCGGCGCCGGAGACGGTGACCGTGGCCGCGGCGGGTACCCCTGTCCATGTGACGGTGTCACCGCTGCGGGTGATCGACCAGCCCGCGGCGGTGTCGGTCGCGGTCAGGGTCAGGGTGTTCTCATCGTCCAGTGGTGTTGCGAACCAGGGCGCTCCGCTCGCGATCAGGTCCAGCAGTTCGGACAGGCCGTCGGCGGCGACCGCGGGTGCCATGACCACGTCGCGGCCGAGTGCCAGCAGCGCGTCGGCGCGGTGCCCGGTGACCTCGTGCAGCCGGCGCCGGATCCACCACTGGGCCGGGCGCAGCCCTGCGAACGGGGTCCACACCGGTACCTCGGCGCCGGTCGCGTCGACCGCGGTGATGATCTGCCGGGCGCTGTCGCGCAGCCATTCGACCGCGGCCTGCTGATCATGTGGCCGCCGCACGTCGGGGACCGTGGCGTAGTCGATGTTCTCGGTGCTGCGGTGTGTCACCATCGTCGCGGTCCAGCGATGCGCGCCGCCGACGTGGGCGACCAGCTGGGCCAGGGTCCAGCCCGGGCAGGTCGGGACGGGCGTGGTGGGATCGCGGTCGCGATAGAGATCCGCCAGCAGATCGGTCTCGGTCAGCAGCGCCTCCCGCACCGCCTCCGCATCCAGAGCAGTCACGATCTCGACCGTAGCCCATCGCACCGTTATCGGTACTCATGATGACAATCCCGGCGAAGATCCGACGGTTGTCGAGGTCTGGCGGTGAGCGGTCCTGATGGCAGGCTGCCGGTCGTGGATTCTCCGGTGGTCGTCGCGGGTGTGGTCAATGTCCAGCAGACGATTCCGGTCGAGGGTTTTCCGGTCGCCTACGCACCCGTCCATTACCTGCCCCACGGTCTGCGGCTGGAGGCGTCGGGTGTGGGTCTCAACGTGGCGCGGGGTCTGACCGGGCTTGGTCGCCCGGTGCGGCTGGCGACCGTCCTCGGCCGGGATGCGGCGGGTGTGCTGGTGCGGGACGCACTGGGACGGGCAGGGCTGACAGGAGAGGGCGTCGTCGAGGGCGAGCACACCGCACAGTCCGCGGTACTTGTGGACCGGGCCGGGCGACGGCAGATCAGCACGGACCTCAAGGATCTGCCCCTGTTCCCCTATCCGCTGGAGGTGTTCGCGGACCTTCTGGTCGGGGCGCAGGCAGCGGCGATCTCCACCATCGGCTTCACGCGGCGGCTTCTCCCGGTCGCGGTCGAGGCGGGTGTTCCCATAGCGGTGGACCTGCAGGCGACACCGGGCCTTCAGGACACCTACGCCCGGGACTGGGTGGAGCAGGCGACGGTGGTCTTCTGCTCGCAGGAGAACCTCACGGTCTCACCGGAGCGTTTCGCTCGGGACGTCTTCGCGCTCGGCAGGGCGCGGGTGGTGGTCGTCGGCCTCGGGGCGGCCGGCTGCGTGCGTTTCCTGCCCGGGAAGCCGCCGCGAGCCGTACCGGCCTCCGCGCCGTTCGGGGTACGCGACACCACCGGCGCCGGCGACGCGCTCTTCGCCGGTTTCCTGCACTACTGGCTGCGCTCCGGCGACCCGGACGACGCGATTGACCAGGCGGTCCTGGTCGCCGGCTGGACGGTGGGTTTCCCCGGGACGCAGCACTTCCCCACCCACGACGACATCGTCGCGTTGCGCTCCCGCACACGGTGACGTCGGTGCCGCCAACGCGGGCCTGACCGCACGATCGTTCGCGCATCACCCGATACGGCTTGCTTCCGGTAGCCGGTACACGGCGAACGGGGCGCCGATGACCGGCGCGACCACGTTTCGTACCGCTGTGCCGGCGGGCGTCACGCCGGCTTCGGTCCCGTAGTGGGCGTGGCCGTGCAGGGCCAGCCTCACCGGTTGCCGTTCGCCGGAGGCCGGATTGCGTGCTGGGTCGCCGTCCCTCTCGTCGTTCGGCATACCGGTCGCCTGGAATCGTTTTGTCCTGTTCTCTTTCTCGGGCCAGGTCACGGGTTCGCCGTCGATCGCCGCGCCGAGCAGGTGGCTGCCCAGGAACGGGTACAGCTCCAACCGCTCGCCCACAAGAGTGGTGCGGGTCGGCGCGTAGTGCGTGAGCGCGACCTGCAGGTCGAACGCCGTTTCCTCGCCGCGTGCGTATCCGCCGTCCTGGGTGAGGTCGCCGGCGAGCAGGAGGATGTCGGCCACCTCGGCCGCGCGCTGGTACACCGGACGCAGTCGGGCCGCGGCACCCGGCCTGATGTGCAGATCTCCGACAGCTGCGATGCGAACCATGACCTGATCATCCTTGGAAGGCCACCGCAAAGAAGCGGCGACTACGAAAGGTCGGCGCATTCTCGTGATGGCGGCGGATGACACCGAACGATCGGGCGAGAACCGGTTGACGTCGCACTGTCACCGCCGGGACGGGTAGACAGGCTGTCATGGCTGATCAGTACCACTTTGATCCGGCGACCTATCGGGACATGGTCATCGCCGAGGTTCCGTCGTATGCGACGTTCCAGGATGAGGTGGGGCGGGCGAGCGCGGGGCTGCACGTCACCCGCCTGCTCGATCTGGGGGCGGGTACCGGGGAGACCACCCGGCGGGTCCTCGCCCACCACCCCGACGCCGAGGCGGTGGCCCTCGACGAGAGCCCGGCGATGCTCCAGCATGCCGCGGCCGGCCTGCCGAACGTTCACCTGCGGGTGGGACGGCTGCAGGACCCGTTGCCCGCCGGGCCGTTCGATCTGGTCGTGTCCGCGCTCGCCGTCCACCACCTCGACGGCCCCGCCAAGGCGGACCTGTTCACCCGGATCGCGGAGGTCCTGCGACCCGGCGGCACTCTGGTCCTCGGCGACGTGGTCGTCCCCGACGACCCTCGCGACGCGGTCACCCCCGTGAACGCGGACCACGACCGGCCCAGCAGCCTGCCTGAGCAGCTCGGATGGCTGCGTGACGCCGGTTTGCACCCCACGGTCACCTGGCAGCGCCGCGATCTGGTGGTGATCCGCGCCAGCGGTGTCCCCCGGGCTCGGGTGGGCGGCAGCTAGAGACGTCGCCGCCGGCGCTTTCGCAGGTCAGGGTGAGAGGCGGGCGATGCGGGCTTCGATGCCGTCGAGGAGGAAGTCGAGGCCGGCCTGGAAGGTCTGGTCGGCGTCCAGGTGGGGGCCGTCGCGGACGGCGGTGGCCAGGGCGGGGTATCGGCCGGTCGCGAAGGTCCGCTGCAGGTAGGGGCCGTACGTCAGCTGCCACTGCCGCTTGTCCATCCCGGTGGCCCGCTCGGCGCGGCGTTCGGTGATCTCCCGGCGCACCACGCCGACGACGTAGGCGTCGACCGCGGCGATCGCCGGCACGGCGGTGCCCAGGTCGACACCGCCGAGCGCGGCTGTCACGGCGTCCATCCTGGCCAGTGCGTGCGGGCCGAGCTGCGGTCGCCCGCCGATCAGGTCGGCGAACCATTCGTGCCGGTGCGCGGCCTGCCTGGTGGTGTCGGCGAGGGAGATCAGCACCTGACGCCAGCCGTCTCCGCTCGGGCGGATCTCGGCGTGGACCGCGTCGACCATCAGGTCGAACAGCTCGTCCTTGGTGGCGATGTAGCCGTACAGGCGCATCGGGCCGGCGTCCAGTGCGGCGGCGACCTTGCGCAGGGACACCGCCTCCAGGGTGTCCGCGTCGGCCAGCCGGATCGCCGCTCGTACGATCCGCTCCCGGCTCAGCGGGGCCGGTACCGGCCGGTCCGGCGGTTCGGGCCTCTCCCACACCAGCATGCCGGCGACGATACGCCGCCAACATCGATACACTGTATCGATCAAGCTGCGATGTATCGATGTCGGCGGTGTGGTGGACGCGACCCATGACGGATCGGAGGCGGCGATGGTCATCGCCATCGTGGGAGCCGGGCTGGGCGGCCTCGCCCTCGCCCGTGTGCTGCAGGTGAACGGCATCGACGCCGTCGTGTACGAACGGGACGCCTCACGCGGGGCGCGTGGTCAGGGCGGCATGCTCGACATCCATTCGGGGCAGCGGGCGCTGCGTGTGGCCGGCCTGATCGACCGGTTCCACGCGATCGCCCGGCCCGAAGGTCAGGACATGCGCCTTCTCGAGCCGGACGGCACCCTGCTGCTGCAGCAGGACACCCCCGACGACGCCCCGTCCGAGCGGCCCGAGGTCGACCGTGGCGATCTGCGTGACCTGCTGCTGGACTCGCTGCCCGGGCACACGGTGCGCTGGGGGTACGCGTTCGCGTCCGCCGACAGCGGCGTGGCACGTTTCACCGACGGCCGGACCGCGCCGTATGACCTGCTGGTCGGCGCCGACGGCGCGGACTCCCGGGTCCGCGGGCTGCTCACCGACGCCCGCCCCGTGCACATCGGGCAGAACGCCGTCGAGCTCGGTATCCCCGATGTCGACCGCACCCATCCCGATCTCGCGGCGATGGTCGGGCGCGGCAACTACTGGGTGCTCGGCAACGGGCAGTCCCTGTCCGCGCAGCGCAACGGCGACGGCCGGGTCCGTGTCTACCTCAGCTTCTACTCCACGGCCGAGGACTGGTTCGCCACCAGCGGGATCGCGTTCGAGGACCCGGCCGCCGCCCGGGCGCGGCTGATCGACCTGTTCACCGGCTGGGACACCCGGTTCACCGCGCTGATCGCGGCCTGCGACGACATGATCGTGCCGCGGTCGATGACGGCTCTCCCCGCCGGTCTGACCTGGCCGTCGAGGCCGGACGTCACGCTGCTCGGTGACGCCGCGCATCTGATGCCGCCGGTGGGGCAGGGCGCCAACATGGCGCTGCTCGACGGTGCCCAGCTCGGCCTCGCGCTGGCCGCGCACCCGGGTGACCTGCCCGCCGCCGTCGAGGAATACGAACGCGAGATGTTCGCACGCACCAGCGCGGCCGCCCGGCGGTCCGCGGCGGTCCAGGAGATGCTGACAGCGCCGGACGCCAGCCGCAGAATGCTCGCGTTCTTCCAACCGGGCTGAGGGGATGTCCGGTCAGCGGTCGGGGCGGAGCTGGCGGTGAAGGTCGGTCTCGTCGAAGTAGATGCGGTTCTGCGTGACCAGACCGCCGTCGACCCGGTACACCTCGACGATCAGCAGGGTGACGAGGTTGCCGCTCGCCGGGATCGGCTCGCCACCGGTGGCCGTGAACGGGCCCGTGTGCCGGGCTGTCAGCGTGGACTCCTCGACGACCAGCGGGCCCTGCTCGACGAGCAGATGCGTGTCGACCTCGACGTCCTCGAAGGCGGAAAGGAACGTGTCGCTGTGGTCGACCGCCGCCTCACGCCCGACGAGGCGCACCGCGCCGGGCGCCTCCATCACCACGTTCTCGGCGAGCAGGCCGAGCAGCGTCTCCCGGTCACCGGTCTCGAAGGCGGCGATCACCTGCTTCACCGTGTCCAGCGCGTCACCCATGCCCGCCATACAAACCCACAACGCCGTCGGTGGGTGCACGGGATGACACGTTTCTTGGCACACTGCGTCGAGTACGCCGACACCGGACCGGCCTCCGGCGGATCGACGGGCTCGATCCAGGACCTGATGGGATGACAGATGCGCTGTGCCGCTCGTCTTCTTCCGGCGGTCGTCGCGGTGGTGCTGCTGTCCGCGGCATGCGGATCCGAGCACGCGGACAGCCTCGGCGCGGCCTCGCCGACGGCCTCACCCTCCTCCGCCACGGCCCGGGCCGTGGACGGCGTCCGGATCACCTCGGTGACCATCCCGCCGGTGGGATCCACTCCGAACAGCGCACCCGGCCCGAGTGCCGGCGCCGCTGACCCCGAGATCTCGGCCACCTACGAGGTCACCAACTCCGACACCGAGGCGTTCACCTACACGATCCTGTTCATGTTCACCACGGACACCGGTGGGGCCATGAGCAGCCAGACCGAGACCGTGCGTTCGGTGGGCCCCGGAGCGACCGTGCGTGGCACGGTCCGGCTGGCGGCGTCGGCCCGCTGGGTGTCGCCGGAGGACCGGGTGACCGGCGTCAAGGTCGCCGAGGTGACCAGGGTGCCTGCCAGCGAGGCGCCGCCCGCGCCCGGTGAGTGCCCGCGCTCCGGCATCCGTCTCAGCCTGGGGGATGGCACCGCCGCGACGGGGCTGCGCGCGGTGGATCTGCGGCTGGAGAACTGCGGGACGCGTGACTACGCCCTCGACGGCTACCCGCTGTTGGAACTGCTGGACAAAGACCGGTCGCCTGTCGGCGGTGTCCAGATCGTGCACGGCAGCGGTGGTGCCAGTACCTCGGTACCGGGTCTCGACGAGCCGGTCCGTCCGCTGGTCCTGAAGCCGGGCGACAGCGCGGCCTCGGGCCTCATGTGGCGCAACACCAACGACTCCATCGTCGACCTGCCCGTCAACGTCCCGTACCTGAGGGTGCGGGCCCGCCAGGGCGCCGATCCGGTGATCGTGACACTGCACCTCGACCTCGGCACCACCGGGAAGCTGACCGTCAGCCCCTGGGCGCTCCCGTCGCGGTAGCCCGCGGTACTCACGGTGCTGTAAGGAAACCGTGCCGCAGGGAAGCAAACCCACGTCCGTGGACTTTTCGGCGCGGTCTCAGGGTGTGACGTGCAGTTCGACGACACGACCTTCGGGGTCGCGAAGCACATGAACGCCTGGTTCCCAGGCGGTTCGCAGACTGGTGCGGGCGACGACCAGACCGATCCTGGTCCGCCCGGTGGATCCGCCGGTGCCCGCCGGGTACAGCTCGAGGACCACACCGCCGGCCAGCACCGCGGCGTGGTGCTCGGGGCCGCGACCGTGACGTTCACGCTCGAACGGCAAGCCCAGGCCTCGGTAGAAATCGAGGCAGGCGGGCAGGTCGACGCAGTAGACGACAAGAAGGCTGATCCGCACCTTGGTCAATGTCAGGTTCTCGTCGTTCATGTCTCGGCCGGTGGCCTCGCCATGGGTGTGCTCCCCGCGGAGCCTTTCCTCGGGGCAGCAGGCGCGGCGCGCGGTGATGACGGTGGCGGTGTGCCAGGGGCGGACGAGTCCACCGGCCGGGCAGGCCCACCAGGGTGCCCCGTCGTGGACCTCGGGGCGCAGCGGGTGTGGGTGGCCGGGGCAGGCCGGGGCCGAATCGGAGATCCAGGCGTCGGCCAGGGCGTCCTGCAGCCAGCCGGCGAGGTCGACGGCAAGCTCGGCTGGGTCGGCCGCGGGCTGGACGCGCCGCACGGTGCTGGCGCCGGACGGGTCGGTGCTGGTGACCAGCCAGAGACCCAGCCAACCGACGAGCTCGGCCTGATCAGCCTGCCCTCGCCGATCAACCGGGCCGGGCTCGGAGTCCGAGTCGGGTGACACGGGTCGGGCTGGCGGGGGCTGCGGGGGGCCGATGTGGGCGCGCAGTGAGGCCACGGCGGCGGGGTTGCGTTCCAGCCAGTCCGCGGCGGCAGCGAGGTCGGCGTTGCCCGGTGCGGCGACGCCGACGGTGAGCTGGCGGGAGAACGGCTGCAGTTCGGTGAGTGCCGCCGTCACCAGGTCGGTGACCCGGCGGCGGGCGGAGGCCAGGTGTTCGTCGGCGAGCAGGGGTGGCTGCGGGGCAGTGCCGGCCGCTGGCTCCTGCTCGTCGAAGGTGATGTCCAGGATGCTGACGTAGGCCCGCGACGGACGGTCCTGGGGATCGAACTGCATCCACTCACCGTAGCCCGATGTCGATCATCTGGTCAGTCCTGCGGGGCCGCGGCCAGGCGGACGCCGAGCAGGTCGAGCAGGTGGACGCGCAGCGCCGACATCCGCAGGTCGGTGGGGTCACGGGGCCGGGGTACCTGTACGGGCGGGTCGGCGTGGATGCGGCCGTCGCGCATCACCAGGGCCCGGTCGGCGCCAGAGCTATGGCGGAGGGGCTACCGCCGCCAGCGGCGAGGCGGCCGGGCAGGATCCGGGACCGCGGCAGGAAACGTGATGGTGAACGCCGCACCGCCGGTGGGTGAACTGGCACTGGTCCCGATGTCGATCGTCCCGCCGTGATTGGCGACCGTCTCCCGCACCAGCGCCAGCCCCAGCCCGAAACGCCGGCGGTCCCCGTCCTGCTGACCGCGATGGAACCGGTCGAAGATCTGTTCGACCAGGCTCGGGTCCACGCCGCTTCCGGTGTCGGCGACCCGCACGGCCACCTGGCCCGAGCCCTCCCGCGTCCTGGACGAGGTCACCGTGACGGTGACCTCCCCGCCGCCTGGGGTGTGCGCGATCGCGTTGTCCACCAGCGCGCCCAGCGCCCGCCGCAGTGCTGTCGGCGCTCCCAGAACGACCGGCTCCGCCTCACCGGCCGCCTCACCGCTGCCGCGGATGGCCACCGTCAGGGTGACACCGAGGGTGTCTGCGTAGGCCGCCGCCGCTCTCGTGAGCTCGACGGCGACGGCACCGAGATCCACCGGCTCGCGCCGGGCCGGATGGCGGGTCAGCTCGGCCGAGACCAGAAGATCCTCCACAACCTCGGCGAGGCGTCTGCTGTCCTCGACCACCGCCCGTGCCTCCGCCGCCACCGCGGCACGGGCCGCCGCGTCGGGCGCACCGGCCGTGCCGGCGGTCAGTGCCAGCACCTGGGCGCGGGTATGCAGCAACGTCAACGGTGTCCGCAGCTCATGGGCCGCGTCCGCGACGAACCGCCGCTGGCGCACCAGAGCCTCCCGCAGCGGGCCCACAGCCCGCCGCCCCACCAGCATGCTGATCGCGGCCGCCGCACCCAGCCCGACCACGCCCGCCAGCCCCAGTCCCACGGCGAGCTGCCGCTGCCCCGCCCGCAGCACTCCCAGGTCGTATCCGGCCTGTACCACGATCCCGTCCCCGCGGCGCACCGTCAGGACACGAAAGGCGCCGTCGTCCCCAGATCGCCGCGTCGACCAGCGCATCACACCGTCCCGGGCGGTCGCCGCCAGCGCCGCGCGGTCCTCCCAGGCGACGCCTGCACCTGGTGTCGCCGTCACCGAACCGTCCGCTCGGCGCACCATCAGCGTGACCGCCGCCGGTGGATCGTCCACGTCCTCCGCCCGCTGCACCGCCACGGACAGCTGACGGTCCACCTGATGGCTCTGGGTGCGGGAGACGATGAGAAACGCCGTCGCGCCGACGAGCAGCATCGCCGCGGTCACCGCCACCGCCACCTGCACGGTCAGCCGCCGCCGCGCCGTGGCGACCATCCCCCGCTCAGGATCGGCACGCCGCACCGCCCGCCGGGCGGCGAACCCCCACCGATCCGCACAGCCCAACACCCGCATCCGCGCGGGCAGGCCACTCACCGCAGGCCACCCAGCCGGTAGCCGACCCCGCGTACCGTGCGTACCACCGAGCGGCCCAGTTTGCGACGCAGATAGTGGACGTAGACGTCGACTATCGCCGGATCGGCGTCCCCGAACACCCGCTCGCCCAACGTCTGGCGTTCGAACACCTGCTCCGGACGGCCCGCAAGCAGCGCTAGCAGCGCGCATTCCCGCCCTGACAGTGCCACCACAGCACCATCCGTCCCCTCCACCGTGCGGCTGGCGAGGTCGAGCCGCCGCCCTCCAGGCAACGCCAGCGCCTCGGCCGCCGCGTCGGGCTGACCCCGGCGGCGCAGGGCACGCAGCCGCGCGAGCAGTTCCGAGAGGTCGAACGGCTTGCCGAGATAGTCCTCGGCACCGGCATCCAGGCCCTCCACCCGATCCGCGACAGCGCTGCGGGCGGTCAGCACGAGGACGGGTGTGCCGACGCCACAGCGGCGCCACGCCCGCAGTACTTCCAGACCGTCCACCACCGGCAGCCCACGGTCCACGACGATCACCTCGTAGTGGTGGGTCAGGCCCAGATGCAGGCCGCGCTGCCCGTCACCGGCAAGGTCGACGGCATATCCGGCGCCGTGCAGCACGCCTGCGACCAGGGTGGCCAGTTCCTGCTCGTCCTCGACGAGAAGGACCCGAGGGCGGGCGTCCGTCCCACCGGCGCCATCACCTGGACGCTGCGCGCTGCGCGCCATGCCACCTGTCACACCGGCCCCCGCCGTCAGCCGTCACCCAGGCCGGGCCGGGCCGCCGCGGGAACATCCGACCAGCTCGCCCGCGCGCCGGCATCCCCGATCCGCACCACCTGCACGACCGTACCCGTCGCGGCCACCAGCGCCAGGATCGCGGCGATCACCCGCAGCGCCACCGGCGTTCCTGCCGCGGGCAGAGTCGTCGCCGACACGGCTCGATCCGTCGTGGCCGTGGTGGGCGCCGCGACCGCCCGGCGCCGCCCCGGCCACACCGTCCAGCCGCCGTCACGCCAGTCCATGACCGCCAGTACCGTCGCGGCGGCGAACAGCCCCACCACCCAGGGCAACAGCCCGTCCGCGAGCTCGGCGTGCCGTTCGATCAGCGGTGACGGCGGCAGCCGGGCCTCCAGTTGCTCACCGGTCGACGTCGTCACCGGTACCCCGACGAGCGCCGCCGCGGCGAGCAGCACCGGCGCCAGCCCGGCGCGGCGGCGCAGCCCCGACCACACCGCGACCGTCGCGACCATCAGCGCCGCCGCCGGCACCACCACGGCGGTGGCGTGCACCACCAGTGGATGCGCCGGCAACCCGTGAATCCGCAGATACATCACGCTCTCCCATCACTCGGCTGCGCCGGCCGGACAGCTGGACAGCCGGGCCGGTCATCACCGCTGCCACGTTCCCGCGGCCGGATTGGAGAATTCTTGGAGAGGTGGCCGGAGCAGTCCGCTGTGGCGAAGCGGCGGAACGTGCGGCGGTCGGGCGGGGTTCAGCCGCGGACGGCGCTGGACCCGTCGGCCTGGTCGCCGTCATCCAGCCAGCTCCGCCAGGGGATGGCCACGAGATCGGCGAGGATCTGATAGCCGGCGGCCCCGGGGTGTACCCCGTCACCGACTGTGAGGTCGGCTGCCCACGCCGGCAGCGCCGTGAGCGTGTCGAACACGCTGACGTAGGGGACGTCGAGTGCGACGCAGACAGCTGCGTACCGCGCGTCGAGGGTGCGGATGCGGACGTCGCGGGTCTCGTCGAGGCCCGGCGGCGGGCCGACCACCAGCACCGGCAGCGGCGGACGTGCTTCGGTGAGCAGGGCGTGCAGGGTCGCGACGGACTCCTCCAACGGCACCCGTGGCTGCTGGCCGTCGATGGCCGTGTCGTTGACGCCGAAGGACAGCACCAGCCTGTTGTCCGCGCCCGCGGGCAGCCGGGGCAGGCATTCGGCCTTCCACCGGGCGTGGATCTGGGTGGAGGTGTCGCGGCGGATCCCGAGGTTGTAGGTCGTCAGGTACAGGCCGTCGGGGTCGGTGGCGGCGGCGAGCCGGCCCACCCAGCCCAGGCGGGTGGGGTCACCGACACCGGCGGTGAACGAGTCCCCGAGGAAGCACACCCGAAGATCACGACTGGTGTGTGGGCGGGGATGCGCTGCCGTCGTCCCGGATGCGGTCGCGGGTTGTGCCGCGGGGGGTTCTCCGGTGAGGGGACGGGTGAACACGATGCGGTGCAGTCCCGGCCCGTCATGGTCCCGGTGCGCGGTGACCCCGCCCTGCGGGGACGGGGAGTCGCGCTCGAGCGTGCGGTCGTCGAGGGTGAGGTCACCGGGTTCGACGCGGAAACCGAGCGCGGTGTGGAACGCCAGCGAGATGGTGTTGCCCGGGCTGGTGATACAGCGGACCTGCCGGCGGCCGTGCCGTGCCGCGTCGGCGAAGAACTGGCGGTAGAGGGCGGCGGCGACGCCGTGGCGGCGCAGCGCCGGGTCGACACCGACGAAGTGGATGTAGGCGACGTCGGGCTGCGACGGTGACAGCAGGCCGATGAGGAACGCCGCGACCGTGCCGTCGGCGTGTTCGACCAGGTAGCTGCTGGCGGTGAAGTGCTCGAAGAACAGCCGTGGCAGCAGCCGGCTGCGTTGCAGGGAGCCCGCGTCACCGCCGAAGCCGGCCCACCAGTCGTCCAGGACGGCCAGCACCCGCGGCTGGTCGTCGGCGCGGGGGCGACGTACCGCCAGACCGCCCGGAAGATCCCCTTTGATCATCGGATCACCCTGGCAGACAGGGTGCGGCGAGGCCATGGGTTTTTCCCTCCCCCGGTCGGGCTGGAGGAGGGATGGGTGCCGTTGCCAGGGTGGGGTGGCGGGACAGGCAACCCCACCCTGGCAACGGCGGCCGGTGGGCGGGTCAGCTACCCGCGCCCGGGGGTGTGGCGATCGGCGAGTACGCGGTGGCGTCGCCGGCGCGTACGACGCTGGGGCGGCCGTCGGGTCCGACCGGGATGTCACCGGCGACGGTGACGCGGTGCACCACGCGGGGGGCGTCGTTGTAGTCGTTGACGGCGTAGTGCTGGGTGGACCGGTTGTCCCAGATGGCGACGTCGCCGGTCTTCCACTGCCAGCGCACGGTGTTCTCCGGGCGGGCGACCGCGTCACCGAAGGTGCGCAGCAGGTTCGTCGACTGGCTGGGTGACAGGCCCTTGATCTGCTTGACGAAACCACCGAGCAGCAGGGACGGCTCCCCCGTCTCGGGGTGGATGCGCACGACGGGGTGTTCGGTCTCGAACTCGACGGAACGGAACTCCAGGAACCGGTCGATGATCTCCTGGGGCAGGCCGGCCAGGTCGGATTCACGCAGGCCGTAGTCGTGCTGGTTGGTGTGGTGGGCACGCAGCTTCTCGGCGAGCTCGCGCAGTTCGGCGGGCAGCTCATGGTAGGCGGCGACCGTGTTCGACCACAGGGTGTCACCGCCCTGGGGTGGGACGGTGACAGCACGCAGGATGGAGAACGCGGGCGGCCGGTCGGTGAAGGTGACGTCGGTGTGCCAGGCGCCGGCGCGGCCACCGCGGCTGGCGTCCAGCTCGTGCACGAGGGGTTCGCCGGCCAGCGGCGCCTGGGTGGGGTGGGCCTGGGTCAGCGGACCGAGCAGCCGCGCGAACGCGATCTGGGTGGCGGTGTCGAGGTGGTCCTGCCCGCGGAAGAAGATCACTCGGTGCTGCAGGGCCGCGGCGCGGATCGCGGTGACGGTGTCCGCGTCGAGGTCGCCGCCCAGGCGCACACCGTCCACGATGGCGCCGATGCGGGGGGTGAGCTGGGTGATGGTGAGTGCCGCCCGGCTGGTGAGGGCCTGGGCGGGGGCTGCGGTGGTCATCGGTGGGCTCCTCGGGGCGGGGTGCTGCGGGTGCCGGTAGGGCTGCTGCGGGTACGGCGCGGCCGCGTGGCCTTGCGGCGCAGGCGGGCCTTCCTGCGATGCGCAGCGAGGTGGCAGACAGCCACGACGGGGTCGGGGCTTTGCGTGTCGGCGGTGTGACCGGCGGCGGGGCACGCCGGTCTACCTACAGGCCGTGGAGATCCGGCGCCTGCCGGTCAGGGCCGGGTGGAGGTCAGGGCCGGGTGGGACACAGGGCGCTCGCGACGCGGACGCAGTCCACGTGCATGCGGCGCGCGAGGGGTGACCTGCGGCTCATGAGCCTCATGCTAGGCCCGCGGCAGCCGATAATTCGACCTAGTCGACAGATTTACTGAAGAAATCTGGCAGGTCTGGTGTCCGTCGCCGCCGGCGCACTCCCCTGCCCTCCCGCCGGCGTCGTCTCGCCGCACCCTGCGGCGCAGCCCGCCGGCGACAGGACTACAGCGCGGACCAGCCGCCGTCGGCCGGGACTGTCCGCTCGGGGGGCTGCTCACCCACGTGGGGCGGGCGACTCCCGGCGCGCAGGCGGTGGTGGCGGAGCTGATGGGCCGCTGGGGAGGCGGAACTGGCCGCCGGCGTGGCGGCGATGCGGGCCACCGGTCAGGTCGGCGCCGAGGTGGACCCGGCCCGCCACGCCGCCGCACCGCTGGCCGGCGTGCAGGGCGGGGTGTTGATGCTCATGTCCACCGGTCGGCTGACCTATCTGCAGGCCGCGCTCGACGTCGGGATCGACGCCCTGCGCCACGCCGGCCGGTAGGGGCCGGTCGCCGCCGGCCCCGCGCCGCGGCGGAGCCTACGATCATCGAGCAGGGGCACGGCGCGGCGCGGTGGGGCGGGAGGGAGCTGGTGGTGGTCGGGCAGGGTGTCGACGACCGTCGTGACGGCGACGGTCGCGACGGCGCGTTGGTGACTCCCTCCCCTGCTGTCACCATGGCCGACCCTCCAGCACCGACCGACCTGGGTGACCCGTCCGGCACGTCCGAGACGCTCGCGGATGAGGTGCTGGAAGGCGAGGTGGTGGGCGCCGGCGGTGCGATGGTGCCCGGCGGGCAGCTCGGGGGGGAGCTCGCGGAGCCGTTGGCCGAGCGGGTCGGGGACTATGCCCGGGCATCGCGGTCGGCGGCGACGTGGCGGGCCTACGACGCGGACCTGCGTCATTTCCGGGCCTGGTGCGCCGGCCAGCCGGTGGCGCTGGTCGCCGTCCCCGCCACCGCTGTCACCGTCGCCGGTTACATCGCCGCGCTCGCCGACGACGGCTACGCCCCGTCGACGATCCGCCGCCGGCTCGCGGCGATCTCGGTCGCCCACCAGCTGGCCCGGGTGACGAACCCGACCGCGGCGGCGGAGGTGTCGGCGGTGTGGAACGGTATCCGCCGTTCTCGCGGGGTGCGTCCGAGCCGGAAGGCGGCGTTGGACACGTCGCTGCTGTCGCGGGTGGTCGCCGGGCTGGACGACACCCACCTCGCCGATGTGCGGGACCGGGCTCTGCTGCTGGTGGGGTTCGCCGGTTGCCTGCGCCGCAGCGAGCTGGTCGGCCTGGACACCGCCGACGTGGTGGAGACCGACGACGGGCTGGTCGTGACGGTGCGCCGGTCCAAGACCGACCAGGAGGCCGCCGGGGCGCAGGTCGGCCTGGCGTACGGGTCGTACCGGCCGACGTGCCCGGTGCGGGCGTGGCGTGGTTGGGTCGCGGCGGCCGCGGCGGCGGGCACCCCACTGGCCGACGGGCCGGCGTTTCGGGGGATCAACCGGCACGGGCAGGTCGGCACGGTGCGGCTGTACCCGGGGTCGGTGGCGCGGATCGTGCAGCGGCGGGTGGCCGCCGCCGGGCTGGACCCGGCCGACTTCGCCGGTCATTCGCTGCGGTCGGGGTTCGCGACGGCCGCGGCCCGCGCCGGGGTGAACGACCGGTCGATCATGCGGCAGGGCCGGTGGCGGTCGGCGGCGTCGTTGGAGTCGTATGTCCGGGCCGGGCGGCTGTTCGACGCGGACAACCCGTCCGGGCGGGTCGGCCTGTGACCGTGCGCTGAGCCTTCCGAGGTCCGCCTATGCCGTCGCGGCGGGCACGGGCACGGCGTCGGTGGGCACGGCGTCGGTGGGTCGGGATTGCGCCGGGTGCGGGGCGACAGCCATGGTCGACACGATCTCGTACGCCGTGTGCGCCGCGGCGATCCCGGTGATCTGGGCGTGGTCGTAGGCGGGTGCCACCTCGACGATGTCACCGGACACGACGTCCACCGAGGCGAGCTCGCGGAGCAGGATCAGCAGCTCCCGGCTGGTCAGGCCGCCCGCCTCGGGGGTGCCGGTGCCGGGTGCGTGGGCCGGGTCGAGGACATCGATGTCCACGGACACGTACACCGGCCGGCCACCGATCCGGGCCCGCAGGCGCTCCGCGGCGGCGCGGACGCCGTCCAGCTCGATCTCGGCGGCGGTGATGACGGTGAAGCCGAGCCGGGCGTCGTCGGTGAGGTCGGTGTCGGCGGGCAGGGGACCGCGGACCCCCATGTGGATGCTCGCCTCCATGTCGATCAGCCCTTCCTCGACGGCGCGGCGGAACGGTGTGGCGTGGTTGAAGACGCTGCCGTAGGAGCCTTCCCAGGTGTCGAGGTGGGCGTCGAAGTGGGCGACGGCGACCGGCCCGTGCACGGCGGCGACCGCGCGCAGCAGCGGCAGCGAGATGGTGTGGTCGCCGCCGATGGTCAGCAGCCGGGAGCCGCCGTCGAGCAGGTCCCGCGCGCGGCGCTCGATCGCGGTGAGCGCGGCGGGCAGGTCGTACGGCCCGGCCGCGACGTCACCCGCGTCGGCGACCTGCAGTGTCTGGAACGGCGCGACACCGAGCTCCGGGTTGTACGGCCGCAGCAGCCGTGAACTCTCCCGGATGTGATTCGGGCCGAACCGGGCACCGGGGCGATAGCTCACCCCCGAGTCGAAAGGAACTCCCAGGACAGCGACGTCGGCACGGCTCACCTCGTCGAGCCGGGGCAGTTTCGCGAACGTTCCCAGGCCCGCATAGCGCGGAAGCCCCACAGGCTCCCGCGGGCTGTTCTGGATCGGGGACACAGCGACTCCTCGTCGGATCGGGACGGCGGTTTCAGGGACGGGTGGCTGCGGCGGCGGGCCGACCGGGTCGATCTTCTGCTCCTGTCTCAGCGGCGCCAGGTCACGGCGAGCACGACGATGGGTAGCGCGGCGCAGCCGAACAGCACCGCCGGCCCGGCCCAGGCCGACCCGAGGGCCCACAACCCGAACGATGCCAGCGAGGTGACCTCCGCGGCCGAGCCGGCCAGTGAGCTGACCGTGGCCCGGGAGGAGTCGGCGGTCTCGCGCTGCAGGCGGGTATCGGCCTGCACGGCGGCCCACCGCAGCACACCGAAGGCCACCGCCACCCCGACCAGCCCGGCCGGTGTGGCGCTGAACGCGCCGAGGGCGAGCGCGCAGCCGCCGCCGGCCAGGACCCGGCCGGGGTGTTCGGTGCCGCGGTCGGCGAGCCAGCCTCCGACGGCGCCGCCGGCCAGGATCAGCCCGTAGCCGAGGGGGACCGCGGTGAGCGCGAGACCCGTGTCGGCGATGAGCAGCGGCAGGTACTCGTCGAGGGAGAGCACCGCGGCGAGACCGGCGACCGCCACGACGGCCGCCCGCGCCGGTGCCGCCCCGCGCAGTGCGGCGACCCCTTCACGCAGAACCTGGCGCGCTCCCGGCTCGTCCACACCCTCACCGGCGTCATCGGGTGCCGTGTGATCCCGTGCTGGGAGTGGGCGCACGCGCGTGTCAGGCAGGGCGAGGGCGACGACGGCGGCCATCAGTGGCATGGCGACGCTGGCGAGTCCGACCGCGGTGAATCCGCCCGCGGCCAGCACGGGGCCGGCGGCGAGGGCGCATGCCAGCGCCGAGACGGTGCCGACCGCCTCGGCCCGTCCGATCAGCCGCGGGTAGGCGTCGGCGCGGCCGAGGACGGCCAGTTCGGCATGGATGTGGGCCTGCCAGGTACCCGACCGCAATGAGCCGCCGACACCCCAGAGCACGAAGCCGGCGGCGAAGGTGCCGTAGCCCGGTGCCAGCGTCCACAGGGCGAACGCCGCCGCGGACAGCAGCGGCGACACGACCAGCAGAAGCCGGCGGGACACCAGGTCGGCGAGCACGCCGGAAGGGACCTCGGTGAGAAACGCTGTCAGCGACCACAGCGCGAACAGCGACGACACCGCGGCCGGCGACAGCCCGTGTTCGGTGAAAAGCAGCGCGTACAGCGGGTAGAGCAGTACGGCGTCCTCGCACGCCGCGTACGCGTACAACCGGCGGGCGAGGCCCGCCTCAGCCCGGGAGCGACCGGAGCATCAACATCGTCGCAGTCTCATGCCGGTGACCCTACGCCGCGGCGCATCCCGTGCCTACCGGGCCGTGCACGCCGACGTCCCGACGTGGACGGGCATGGTCTCCCAGCCGCGCAGGACGCGGCACCGACATCCGCCCACCTCCGACGCGCTGTTCCCACGACGTGCTGTTCCCAGGTGCTCCCGCCGGTGCCCTCGGCCGTTACAGGCGGGCGTCGACGAAGGCCTGCGGGTAGTGACACCGCCATTCGACGATCTTGCCGGCCTCGTCGAGACGCAGGTAGTCGACGCCGCTGGCGGACGTGCCGTCGGCGAAGGTGAAGCCGTAGACGAACACGACCGTCTGGGTGCTCACCAGGGATGATTCGATGCTGTACCGGATGCCGGGCAGGCGGCGCATCGAGTCGTCGATGTAGTCGCGGAAGGCGTCGTAGCCCTCGACGGTCACCTTCTGCGGGTCACCCGTTCGCCGCTGGACGAACGGCGAGCTGAACACGATGTCGGTGCCGATCGGCTCCATCACGATGTCGACGTCGTACTGGTTGAATCCGTCCTCCCAGTGCCGGGCTAACGCCGCCGCGAGCTTCTGGGTGATCATTGCTGCCTCCTGGGATCGCGAGGCGCCCGTTGCAAGGCCCGACGCCGACCGGCCACCTCCGCGGTTCGAGGCAGGCCAACACTAGGCGACCGTTCACCCCGCCGCCAAGAGTTAGTGAGCACCTGCTCATCGGTGGATCTCGCGTTCCGCGGGCGCACGACGCGAAGAGGGACGCCCCTCGTAACGCCGTAACACACCACATTCCCGCTGAAACCTGTACTCCACACCAGGACGTGGACAACAATCGACGTACAGCAGGAGCCAAGCCTGGCAGCAGGAGCGCGATGGTGCCAGGCCACCACGACATCACATATCCACTGCGCGCTGCGACCCCGGACGCGGTAGCGTGCGATGGTCACCGATCGTTGCCACAATGGTGACGCAGCGCCGCAATGGTCATGCAACGCACCGAACCGGTCGGATCGCCGGTGGCTCGGATCAACCGGTCGGCGCCACGCCACGGACCGTCGCAGGACGTAGCACCGGCACTGCCCCGGCCCCGCCGGGGACGTAACGGCCCCACCAGCCCCTGCGCGGGCCGGGGGCGGGAAGGACGTGGGATGAGTCGGGTCGAACTGCCCGAGTCCGTCCACTGCGACCGGCACGGGCTGGCCGCGGCGTCCCGTGCCGCCGCGATGCTCTCCCGGGAGATCGCCTACGCCGACCCGGACCCGCTGACGATGGCGGAGTTCGACGACCGGCTGCACCGCTACGCCACCACCCTGCTGACCACCCCGCCCACCCTGCTGCTGCGCCCGGTCATCTCCGACTGGCGCCGCGCGCAGGCCGCGCTGGGCCGGCGACTGTCCCCGGCCACCCACCGTGAGCTCACCAGCATCGCCGGTTTCCTGTCCTTCTACCTGGGGGTGCTCGCCGTCGAGTCGGGTGACGACCCCTCGGCGCGGCGGTTCGCGACCCTCACCGACCAGTTCGCCGCCCAGCTCGACGATCCGCTGCTGACCGGGACGGCGGCCACCCTCGACGCGCTCGTCGCGTTCGTCACCGGCCGTTACGACGCCGCCGCCGGTGCCGCCCGGCGCGCCGCCGCGGCTGGGCACCCCTACCTGTGCGGGTGGGCGGCCGCGATCGAGGCGGCGGCCGCGGCGACCCTCGGCGACAGCGACACCGCGCTGATCGCGCTGGACCGCCTCGCCACCCGGCCCTGCGTGCAGGGCCTGCGCCATCCGGGCTGGCCGGCGTTCGACGAGGTCCGGGAGGCCTGCGCCGTCGCCGACGTGGTCGCCCGCATGGGCGGTGACAGCGCCGCCGACCTGGCCCGGATCGCGGTCGACCTGACCAGCTCCGGCACGATCGAACGCGGCTGGGCGCTGGCCTGCCTGGCCAGCGCCCTGGCACCGGACGACCCGCCGCAGGCCTCCCGGCTGCTCGGTGACATCGTCGCGATCCTCGACGTGCATCCCTCGCGGATGCTCAGTCGCCGGGTCAACGAGATCGTCTCCGTCGCCGGGCCCGGGCTGCTGCCACTCATCCCCTACACCGGCCCGGCCGAAGCCTCCGCCTGAGGCGCCGCCGGGTCCGCCGTTTCCGGACCGTCGGGCCCGGGAGAACACCGGCGACAGCCACCCACATCTTCTACGCTTTGTAGAAACCTGCGGGCGGGGGCAGTGATGACAGTGGACGTGCCCCGTCGGATCGGCGTCTTCGAGCCGTCGCCCTGCCGAACGCGCTCATCGACCCCGCCGAGCGCTGACGAGCCGGCCCCTCAGGCGGAGAGCCGGCCCGCGGGGCTGGCGGTCACCCCGGCCGCGGCCAGCCGGTCGCGGCGGCGGGCGAGCAGCCGCTCGGCCAGCGCGTCGGCGCGTTCCATGTCGTCGAGGGTGGCGCGGGTGCGGTCCTCGACCTCCAGGATCGCGGCGAGCAGCTCGGCGGACAGCCGGGTCCGCGCGGCGACCCGCGCCACGCTCGGCGGCAACGCCCGCCCGGTAGGACCAGCGGGTGGGGCCGCACCGTCACCGGTGCCGGCGGCTGGCCCGGTCGTGGTGCCGGCGGGCCGGCGGACCGCCAGGACCGCGCCCTGAGTTCGACGTGAGCGGACCCGCAGATCGCGATCTCCCGCGGTGTCCGGGCCCGGACGGGCCGGTAGCGCTGTGGGATGACCGGCGGCGGTGGGACGCCCACCGATGTGCGCGGCGGGGCGCGCGGCCGGTACGGGCCGGTCGACGGGACGACGCTCGGGGCGGTCGGAGCGGTGCAGCAGAGCCATGTATCCAGTCATACCTGTGACACAGCGTGATGCAACGCCTTGACTTCGGGCGCGGGGGCGGGGAAGGCCCTGACCCACAGGTCATCCCCAGGCCCACCCCGACTACCCACCGCACCATGAACAGGTTTATCCACAAGACGATCTTGATGTGACGAGAGTCACATCACCGGGCTGGTGTGATCAGCGTTCCCACGGCGACCGCGACCGCACCGGCGCCGGCGGCTCGGTGGCCTCCCACACCCGCCGCCACCGCGCCACCGGGGCCTCACCCCGACCGGCCCGCGCCGGCGGCACCGCCACCGAACCCGGAGCCGACGACGTCGACGTGCCCTCGCCAGCACCGGACGCCCGCAACGACGCCCACCAGCTGGTGGAGTCCTCCACCCCGAGCCGGTCCACCTCCGCCGACAGCCGGGCGGTGAACGCCCGCACATCCTCACCATCCCCGGCCCGGATCGGCGACCCGAACCGCACCGACACCCGCGGGCGGCCCGGCAGCGGCCAAGCCCGCCCACGCGGCATCGCCGCGTACGCGCCCCGCAACGCCGCCGGCACCACCGGCACCCCCGCGGTCGCCGCCAGATACCCCGCACCGAGGCGGAACCGGCCCCGCGCCCCGTCCTGCGACCGGGTGCCCTCGGGGAACACCACCAGGTTCCACCCGTCACGGAGCAGATCCAGCGGCAACGTCGACGGCACCCCGCCCCGGCGCTCGATCGGCACCGTCCCGAACGCGAACGCCGTCGACAGGCCCCGCCAGGTGCTTTCGAAGAAGTAGTCCGCCGCCGCCGTCACCGCGGTACGCTCCCGCACCTTCCGCGGCAGCGCACACAGCAGCAGCGGGGCGTCCAGATGACTGGAGTGGTTCGACACCACGATCACCGGGCCGTCACCGACCTCGTCGAACACCTCCGCCCCGGCCACCGTCGGGGTCAGCGCCGCGTGCAGCAGCGGGTTCATCGCCCCTTCCAGGAACGCGGTACGTGCCACCCGCGCCGGGGTGCTGCGCGCCCACGCGGTCGGGAACTCCCGCGCCGGCGTCGGCAGGCGGTGCGCCTGCGCCGAGGCCGGCACCAGCGACCGGTTACCCCAGCGGAACCCCCGCACGGCCTCCGCCGCGGAAAGCCCCGGCCGCGGCGGCCCACCGAAGCGGCCCGCCGGGCTCATCGCACGTCCGCCATCGTGTGCGGCGGGGTGTGCAGGTAGGTGATCGACGGGTCACGGCCCACCGTGCCCGACACCATCTCCAGCGCGTCCGCGAGCGTCGACGCCGCACGGAAACCCATCCGCGCGCACGCCGCCCGGTCCCCCCCGACCCACACCACATCACCCAGGTGGTCCATGCCGTGCGCCGCCCAGTACCACATGTAGAACGGGTGGACGCCGTGATAGGCGTGCGAGGTGCGGTACAGGTGGATGTACCACGGGTCCGTCGCGTACTGCTTCTCGAACTTCGCCTCGATCGTCGCCGGGTCGGTGGACTCGGCGAGCACCTCGGTGAAGAAGTCCACATACGACGGATGGTGCAGCTGGGAGAACTCCGGCGTCACCGGGTGGTAGAGAATCATCGCACCCTGGTGCCGCACCAGCGGCTTACCCCGGTACATGTTGAAGAAATATCCCAGCCCCATGCAGGTCGCCAGGATCGGGTTCATCACCGAGTTCACGTTGTACGGGCCCACATACGGCAGGCCCACCACCAGCACGTCGGACTGCCCGTCCACCTCGACGAGCTGCTGACGGTGCACACTGGCGATCGTCTGGTCGTGGGTGGTCTCCGTCTCCCCGGCGAACACCCCCGTCACCTGGTAGTCGGCGAGCAGGTCATGGAAAAGCCTGCGCCGCGGCCGGGACGGCATCACCGACAGCCCCCGGCTCATCCCGTACGCCATCGCCTGGTCCCGCACCGACCACTCCCACTCCCGGCGGGTCAGGAAGCTGTACTTGTCCGGGAAACAGGCGTTGTTCAGCGTCGTCTCGACATGGAAGATCTTCAGATGGTTCGCCAGCAGCCGACCCATCCGCCACGCCGACGAATGCATCTCCGAACGGGTGTGGTCCATGAACGACCGTGAACGCACCATCGTGTGCGAGTTGTGATGGTGGCGGATGCTGTTGTACGACGCCAGCCCGATCGGCACCGACTTGTGCCCACCGTCCATCGCGACCAGGTTGACGTTCACGTACACCAGCAGGTCGCTCTCCGCGGCCCGCCGGTTGATCTCCACATCCTCACCGTGATCGGTCACCCCGATGTGCAGGAGGTTGTCCCGGTCCTCGGCGTCGTGGTTGTACAGGTTGTCCGGCCAGAACGACCGGAACACCCGCTCCCCGACGATGTGCTCGATCTCCGCCGCCGTCATCCGCCGATGCAACGCGTTCGCCGCGATCAGCTGCACGTCGTCGACCCCGGCCGCCGCCGCGAGCGTCAGCACCTGCTCGATGATCCGCTGACGCACATCCGGACGGCGCATCCGCGGCAGCGGAATCGACAGGTCGTCGAACGCGATCGTCAGCCGCATCCCCGGCCGCAGCAGCTCCCGCAACGGCTCACAGTTGTACGGATGCTCCAACGCGTCCGCGATCGCCGCGTCCACATCGCCCACCCCCGGAAGGGACTCCGGCGGATACACCACCCGGGTACCCAGGGGGAACCGCTCCAGCGTCAGCCCCTCACCCTGGTGCACCAGCAGCGGAGGTGTGCGCTCGTCGACCTCGAGCACGAACCCCGGTCTCACCTGCACGTTCCCCTCGTCTGTGTGTCACCCCGACCGGACGTGGTGCCCCCGCACCCGCCCGGCCCGCGACGGAACCCGCCGCCTGGGACGACAATCTCGAAAATCTCGACTAGCCCGACCGTGCCACGTCCCGCGGCACCCCGGCACCTGCCCCCGCACCCGCCGGCGCGTCTCACCCCGATCACGCCGACGCCGCCGGATCGAACACGATCTTCACCGCACCCAGCCTCCCCGCCGACAACGCGTGATCCAACGCCTCCCGCCACCGTGCCAGCGGATACACCGCCGACACCACCCCGTCGAGCGGCGCGGTCGCGGCCAACGCCAACGCCCGCCCGAAATCCGACCCGTCGTCGAACCCGCCCTCCGCATCCGCCGCACCGGCGGCCATGCCCGCATCTAGATCGAGGTCGGGGTCGCCGCGGCGCGCACCGCCCGACGACGCGTACGTGCCGACCAGCTCCAGCTCCCGGTACCACAGCGGGGTCAGATCCACCGACCCCGACGGCACCCCCGACAGCACCACACGGCCCCCCGCACGGGTCACCCGCAACGCCGTCGACAACGACGACGCGCTGCCCGCGCAGTCGATCGCCACATCCACCCCACCGAGCAGGAAATCCCCACCCAGCTGCGGAGTCAGCCGCAACGCCCGGTTCGCCCGGCGCACCCCACCGACCGCGTCGTCCGGTGCCAGCACCTCGTCTGCGCCGAACCGACGGGCCAGCTCCACCTGCCGGCGATGCTTCGCCACCAGCGTCACATGCTCGGCCTTGGTATAGGCCCGCACCGCCAGCAGCGTCAGCAGACCCACCGCCCCCGCGCCCACGATCAGCACCCGGTCCCCGGTCGCGATCCGCGCCCGCCCGGCCGTGTGCACCGCCGTCGCCAGCGGCTCCACCAGCACCGCCCGCTCGTCCACCAGCGTGTCCGGCACCGGATGCAGCTGGCTGTGATGAGCCACCATCGCCCGGCTCCACCCGCCACCGGTATCCGCGCAGTACCCCGTCTGCAACCCCGGCGACAGATGACCCACCGTGATCGAGTCGCAGCGTGACGACCGGCCCGCCGCACACGACGGACACAGCTCCAGACCCCGCGCCGCACAGCCCAGCACCGGGTCGATCACCACCCGCGACCCGGCCGCCAACCGCCGCCCGTCCGCCAGCGTCACCGCCTCCTGCAGATCACCCACGATCTCATGGCCCGGCGTGAACGGCATCGACACCAGCGGCGAGAAGTAGAACGAGCTCTGCCCCGTCACCGTCGCCAGATCCGACCCGCAGATCCCCGCCAGCCGGGGGCGCACCGTCACCCAGCCCGGCCCCGGCAACGCCGGATCCCCCCGGTCCACCAGCCGCAGCGGCGCGGCGGACGTCGCCGCCATCGACGACAGCCGCGGCAGCCGCCCCGACACCACCCGCGCCGCCGCATACCGCGGCAACGACCGGTACAGCTCCAGACCGCGGGTCACCGACCCTCACCCACTCCCACCCGAACCACCGTGGCATCCCCACCGTTCCCACCGTCACCGCGACCACCGGCACGCCCCGCGCCACCGGCACCACGGCCACGGCCCTGGGCGACCGCCGCCGCCGCGAACAGGCCCCGCTCCACCCGGCTACCGACCAGCAGCCGCGACTCACCGGGCGTCGACGGCCACTCCTCGATCGGCCACCCCGACGCCCGGGCCACCTTGTGCAACGCCACATCCGGATTGACCACCACCGGATTACCCACCGTGCGCAGCATCGGCAGGTCCGACAGGCTGTCCGCGTACGCCCATGACGACTCCAGATCCGCCCCCCGGCGGCGCGCGTAGTGATCCAGGAACGCCGCCCGGGAATCCCCGACCAGCGGCGACGCCAACAACCGGCCCGTGTACAGGCCGTCCGCCCCGACCGCCAGATCAGTCGCGACGATCTCGTCGAACAACGGCGCCAGCGGCGCCACCAGCGGCGCCACCGCCCCCGTCAGCAGCACCGTGCGATGCCCCGCCGCCCGATGCTCACGCACCCGGCGCACCGCCGCCGGCTTCACCCGCCGCAGCAGCACATCCGCCCCGGCCTGCGCCACCACCTCCGCCAGCTCCGCCGGGTCCACCCCCGCGTACCGGCCGTACACCGAACGGATCAGATGCCCCCGGTCCCGACGCTCCGCCCGCAGATACCCCGGCAACGCCCGCGCCAACGACGCGATCTCCCGCGCCCGTTCCGCCGGCCCCGCATCGGCCAGCCGCAGCCACAGGTAGGACTCCACCACCGTCGAGGACACCAGCGTCCCGTCCAGGTCGAACACCGCCAGCACCCCGTCGCCGGCGGACAGGTTCCCCGCCCCACGCCGCGCCGGGGCGGGATCCCGCGGCCGGCGCAGCACCGCCGTCACCGCCGGGCAGTGCACATCCTGCAGATAGTGCCGCCAGTCGTAGCAGGCCGGATCGAACCCGAACTCCTCCTGGTCCGCCGGCTCCATCGCCGCGTGCAGCGCCGCGGTCGCATCGTCGACGTAGACCAGCTCCGCGCTCGTGTACGCCCGGTACACATCCGAATAGCGACGCAGGAACGCCACCCGGCTCTCGGACCGTTCCAGATCCACCGCCCACCGGCGCACCCGCTCCGACCGCGGCGCATGCCCCAACGCCCGGTTCGCCCACTCCACCGCCTTCTCCCCGCGGCGCAGCTTCGCCTCCACCGCCACCGAACCGGCGAACGGCCACTCCGGCACCGCGATCGCACCCCGGCCCCGCTTCGGCAGCGGATGGGCCAGGAAATAGCCCCGCACGTACTCGTACAGATCCCGGAACAGCAACGGGTTACGGAACCCCGAACACACCGTGTAGTAGGCCGGGGTGTCCACCGGCGGCGGGGACGCCGCCGCCGCCAGCAACGCGTTGACGACCAGATCCACCGGAATGATGTCGACCACCGCGTCCGGGGACGCCGGGAAGTCCGGCAGCTCCCCACGGCCGAACGCGAGAATCAGCGGCTCGGCCATCTTGAACCCCTCGATCCACCCGGGGAACGGCCGCGCGACCGCACTCTCGATGATCGAGGGACGCACAATCGTCAACGGCAGATCGCCGTGCGACTCCTCCAGATACCGCTCCGCCAGCGCCTTGGTGAACGTGTAGGCGTCCGTCCACCCCAGCACCTGCGCCCGCTCGGCACCGGCGGCGACCATCCGCCGCGCCACCCAGTCCCGCCGCGCCGCCTCCGCGGCCACCGACACCGTCTGCGCCCCGGCCCGACCATGCTCGCCAGCTGCCTGCTCCCGCAGCCGCGCCGAGACCTCCGGTGACCGCGACGCGTCCTCCGCCGCCTGCCGCGCCCGCTCAGCCGAGGACTGCTCCGCCCGCCAGTCCACCTCGTGCGACAGCCGGCCCTCGGCGATGTGCCCCGACCGCAACCCGGCCACATACGCCGTCGACACATGCACCACATGCGGACGCGCACCACTGGCATGCACCGCCCGCAGCAGCTCCTGCACCCCACCCAGGTTGGTCGCGAACCCCTCGTCGATCGGCGGGTCGAACGACACCTCCCCGGCGCAGTGGATCACCACATCCAGGTCGGTGGGCAACGCCCCCATGTCGGCCAGGTCACCCTCGATGACCTGCACCCGCTCGGCGAGCAGCGCGGCCAGCCCCTCCCGGCCCAGCCGCTCCCGCAGCCCGGCGAACGCCGGCTTACGGGTCATCCGCGCCAGCCGGGCCGCACCCGAATGGCTACCCCGGGGCCGGACGAGAGCCACGATCCGGGTGTCCGGGAAGTCCGAAAGCAGCCGCTCCAGCAGCGCCTCACCGACGAACCCGGTCACCCCGGTCATGAACACACGCCTGCCCGCGAGCCGCTCGCGCAGCCCCACCAGGTCACCTCCACCCTCACCCGCACCCGACGCCCACGCGGGGCCTTCGGTGCGCAACAGTAGGCGACCCCGGACCGTCGACGAACGAACCCGTCGGTCACCTGCGTGTACACCCACGCTGTCAGATGAGGGGCAACCTACCGTCACCGCCGGTTCGGCCGTGCCGGCGGCCCGCACCGATCCACCCACACCGCCCTCACGTCACGGTCCGCAGCAACACATCCACCCTGCCGGACCGGAACAGATCCCCGCAGACCCCCTCCGCGTGAGCACGGGCGATCCCGGATGTCCCCAGCGGCACCCACGCGGCGCTCACCGTGACACTCCCCACACCACCCGCCCGACGCGGTCGCGCCCCCCATCCGGCATCCGACGGCCGTCAGGTGCCCGTCAGGCACCCGTCAGATGGCTAGGCGGGGGCGACCGCCGCCAGCGCCGCCGTCAGGCGCCCCACCGACCCGGCCAGGCCGTACCGCGCGGTCAGCTCCGCCAACGCCACCGGATCCACCGGCGCCGTCGGCAACACCCCCGACACCGCCCCCAGCGGCACATCCCGCACCACCGCCACCACCTCGACCGCCGCCGCCAGGTAGTCCCGCGCCGCCTGCAGCCGCGCCGCCGCCCGGGCCGGGAAACCCTCGACCACCCCCGCGTCCAACGCCGCCAGCGCCGCGGACAGCGACCCGAACCGAACCAGCAGCGCCGCGGCCGTCTTCGCACCGATCCCCGCCACCCCGGGCAGCCCGTCGCTGGGATCACCCCGCAGCACCGCGAAATCCGCGTACGCCCGGCCCGGGATCCCATACCGGGCGCTGACCGACGCCTCATCCACCAACGCGAACTTCTCCACCGCGTACCGCACCGCCACCCCGACGTCGTCACACACCAGCTGGAACAGGTCCCGGTCCCCGGTCAGGATGTCCACCGGACCCACCCGGCCCACACTGTGCCGGGTCGCCAACGTCGCGATCACATCGTCGGCCTCGAACCCCGCCGCCTCCGCCCGCGCGATCCCGAACGCCGCGAGCACCGCATCGATCACCGGCAGCTGCGCCTCCAGCTCGTCGGGCACCTCCTCCACCACCACACCACCGGCCTGCGGGCCCCCCAGGCCCAGACCACCGGCATCCGCCACCGGGGACACCGCGACCGGAGCCGGCACCGGATCGGCCACCCGATGCGCCTTGTACGACGCGATCAGCGCCACCCGAAACGCCGGACGCCAGTCCGCGTCGAAACAGCACACCAGCCGCCGCGGCCGCAGGTCGACGATCTGCCGGGCCAGCACATCCAGCAGCCCCCGCACCGCGTTCACCACCATCCCGTCCGGCGCCCGCACCGACCGCGGCACCCCGTGAAAGGCACGGAAATACAACGACGGGGTGTCCGCGAGCAGCAGCCGCTCACCACCGCCGGACACCCCGAATTCACCCACCGGAACCTCCACGATGGTCATCTTGTCAGACTGGCATGCCCTGCCGACAGCCCAACCCCACCAGCCCCAACCAGCCAACGGCCACCCCCACCACCACCCCTCCCACCCGCACCGGACCCGCACCGGACCCCGACCCCCCACCGCACCGGCACCCGACCATCATCCACACCACGCACCGAGAAGATCACCATCCGTCACCGGAACCTCCACCAGAACACGCCCACCCGCCACGCAAAGTCCCGACGGGACCAGAAACTCCCGTCACGACCGGCCGTTCTGTGCATAACCTCCGGAACGTGTTGGAGGATCTAGACCGTCAGATCGTGCAGCTGCTGTGCCGCGACGGCCGGATGAGCTTCACCGACCTCGGTCGCGCCACCGGCCTGTCGGTGTCCGCCGTGCACCAGCGGGTCCGTCGCCTGGAGCAGCGCGGCGTCATCACGTCCTACGTCGCCCTCGTCGACCCATCCCAGGTCGGCCTGGCACTCACCGCGTTCGTCTCCATCAAGGAGATCGACCCCAGCCAGCCCGACGACGCACCCGACCGGCTCACCCACCTGCCCGCCATCGAGGCCTGCTACAGCGTCGCGGGGGAGGAGAGCTACCTGCTCAAGGTCCGCGTCTCCGACCCCGCCGCCCTCGAAGCGCTCCTGCAGGAGATCCGCGCCGCGGCCAACGTGTCGACCCGCACCATGGTCGTGCTCTCCACCCCCTACGAAGGGCGCCCCCCGAACCTGTGACGGGCCGGGCTAGGCCACCCTGGGCACGGTGAGCACACACCCCACCCACCGCCAGCCACACCACACACCCACACGTGTGCTCTACCGGCACGCCCACCTGCTCGCCCCCCACAGCCCCCACGCCCAGCGCACCGCACTCCTCGTCGACAACGCCACCATCACCTGGATCGGCACCTCCGACGAGCACCCACCCGGCGCCGTCGACACCACCATCGACCTGCACGGCGCCACCATCACCCCCGCGTTCGTCGACGCCCACATCCACACCACCGCCACCGGGCTCGCCCTCGACGGCGTCGACCTCACCGACGCCCCCACCCTCACCGACGCCCTCGACCAGCTCACCCACGCGGCCCGGCGACGACCCGGCCGGCCACTGCTGGGCACCGGCTGGGACGAGACCCGCTGGCCACAGCAACGCCCACCCACCGCCACCGAAATCGCCCGCGCAGCCGGACCCGTCGACGTCTACCTCGCCCGCGCCGACGGCCACACCGCCGTCATCTCCCCGACCCTGGCCCACCGCTCCGGCGCCGACCAGGCACCGGGCTGGCTCGGCGACGGACTGTGCCGCGACGAGGCCCACCACCGCGCCCGCACCACCGCCTACCACGACCTGCCCCGCACCACCCGCCTCGACGCCGCCCGCCGGGTCCGCAGGCACGCCGCCGCCCTGGGCATCGCCGCCCTGCACGAGATGGCCGGCCCCGAGGTCTCCAGCGCCGACGACCTCGCCGACCTGCTCACCCTCGCCCGCGACGAAACCGGCCCCGCCATCCACGGCTACTGGGCCGGTGACCTGCCCACCGCCCTCACCCTCACCGCCGAACCCGGCCTGGGACCCGTCGGCTACGGCGGCGACCTGTTCGTCGACGGCTCCCTCGGCTCCCACACCGCCGCCCTGCGCAGCCCGTACCACGACCAGCCCGCCCACAGCGGCCAACGCCACCGCGACGCCGACGACATCCGCGACATCGTCCGCGACGCCACCCACGCCGGTCTGCAGACCGGCTTCCACGCCATCGGCGACGCCGCCCTCGACCTCGTCCTGGCCGGACTACGCGCCGCCGCCGACCAGCTCGGCACCGCGACCATCGCCGCCGCCGGCCATCGCGTCGAACACGCCGAACTCGCCCACCCCGACCAGATCCACGCCATGGCCCGCCTCGGCCTCGTCGCCAGCGTCCAACCCGCCTTCGACGCCCGCTACGGCGGCCCCGGCGGGCTCTACACCACCCGCCTCGGCGCCACCCGAGCCGCACTGATGAACCCGTTCGCCGCCTTCACCGCCGCCGGTGTCACCCTCGCCCTGTCCTCCGACAGCCCCGTGACCCCGCTCGACCCGTGGGGCGCCGTGCACGCCGCCACCCACCACCACACCGTCACATCCAGGATCAGCCCCGCCGCGGCGTTCACCGCCGCCACCCGCGGCGGCTGGCAGGCCGCCCGCGCCGACACCGACGGCTCCGGCCAGCTCACCACCGGCGCCCCCGCGACCTTCGCCGTCTGGGACCTCAAGCCACCACCGCCCGGCACCGACCCACTGGCCTGGGCCGCCCACACCCGCCCGACCTGCCTGCGCACCGTCCTGCGCGGGCAGATCATCCACGACCAGCTCTGACCCGCCCACCGAGGCGGGAACAGCAGGGAACCCCACCAGCTCGCAGCATCCAGGCAGCCGGGATCCGGACCGTCCTTCGGACCGGCACCGCGCACACCGCACCCGGCCACGCCAGCACCGTTGTCTAACGAACGGTCCGGAACCCCACCCCCCGCGGCACCAGACCAGACACGCGCGGTGCACCCCGACAGCGGGGCACCGCGAGATTCGACCACACACGTCCCACCCACGGAAGCACCCCACCCCGACCCGAAAACCTCCAGGTAGTCCCAATGTGGTCCGCACGGCGAACCACCGCGGACAGGGGAGGACACCGAACCCTTTACACCACCCACCACCAGACCCACAGCCGACCACCCACGACAGACGGCACACAGCCCGGGCTACCCGACCCCGCCCGCGTACCGGACACTGGACCGGTGACCCACGCGCCCGCCACACCACCCCCGCACGACCCGGCCACGGCAGGCGCGCCCCCCACACCCCCGGCGACCACCCAGAAACCCCAGCAGCCCACCAGCGGCACCGCGCGCCGCCTCACCCGGCCCGCCCTGGCCACCCTCGCCGGCCTGCTGCTCTACACCGCCTTCCCCCCATCGGCTGGTGGCCCCTGGCCCCCGTCGCCGTCGCCGTCCTCACCCTCACCGTCCGCGGCCGCCGCCTACGCGCCTCCTACGGACTCGGCCTGCTGTTCTCCCTCGGCTTCCTGCTACCCCTGCTGCGCTTCGTCTCCTTCGTCGGCGCCGACGGCTGGATCGTCCTGTCCACCGCCGAAGCCGCCATCCTCGCCGTCATCGCCCCCGCGACCACCCTCGCCTGGCGGCTACCCGCCGCCCCGCTGTGGACCGGCGCCGCCTGGGTCGCCCAGGAAGCCCTCCGCGGCCGCGCACCCTTCGGAGGCTTCCCCTGGGGCCGGCTCGCCTTCAGCCAGCCCGACAGCCCCTACACCGGCCTCGCCGCCCTCGGCGGCGCCCCCCTGGTCACCTTCGCCGTCGCCACCACCGCCGCCCTGCTCGCCACCACCGCCATCCACCTCCACACCCAGGCCCCGGCGTGGGGCCGGCGACGGCCTCCTCGCCCCGCACCCAGCCACCCCACACCCCCGCACGGCACACGCCGACCCACCCTCGCCCTCACCGCGACCGCCGCCACAGCCGGCGCCCTCACCCTCGCCGGACTCGCCATCCCCCTGCCCACCGCGGCCCAACACGGCACCCTGCAGGTCGCCGCCATCCAGGGCGACGTCCCCGAAGCAGGCGGCTACCACGCCCTCGGCCGAGCCATGCAGGTCACCACCAACCACGTCCAAGGCACCGAGAACCTCGCCGCCGCCGTCCGCGCCGGCACCACCCCCAACCCGACCTCGTCCTGTGGCCCGAGAACTCCTCCGACCTCGACCCCCTCACCGACCCAGACGCCGCCACCGCCCTCACCCACGCCGCCACCGTCGCCCGCGCCCCACTGCTCGTCGGCGCCGTCCTCGACGGCCCCGGCGACCGGCACGTCCGCAACGCCGGACTCATCTGGACCACCAACGGCCCCACCGGCGACATGTACGTGAAACGCCACCCCGTCCCGTTCGCCGAATACCTCCCCGGCCGGGCCCTCCTGGAAAAACTCATCACCCGCTTCGCCGACGAGATGCCCAACGACTTCATCGCCGGCACCGGCACCGGCGCCCTGCCCGTCGCCGGCACCACCATCGGCGACGTCATCTGCTTCGAAGTCGCCTACGACGGACTCGTCCGCGACAACGTCAACCGCGGCGCCGAACTCCTCGTCATCCAGACCAACAACGCCTCCTTCGGCCGCAAGGGCGAAAGCGAACAGCAGCTCGCGATGAGCCGCCTCCGCGCCGTCGAACACGGCCGCGCCACCGTCCAGGTCTCCACCAGCGGCCAAAGCGCCATCATCGCCCCCGACGGCACCATCCTGTCCCAGACAGGCCTGTACGAACCGGGCGTACTGACCGCGCAGCTTCCGCTACGCACCACACACACCCTCGCCACCCGGCTCGGTATCGTCCCGGAGATGGCCCTCACCGCCCTTGCGGTGATCGCCATGCTCGGCGCTCTGCTCCACACCCGCCGCAGCCCCCGCACCACCCCGCACGACCACGACACCACCCCAACCGGAACCGACCAGAAAAGGAGAGGCGTGGAAGCCACCCGCGTCGTCGTCTGCGTCCCGACCTACAACGAACGGGACAACCTGCCGGACACCGCCCGCCGCCTGCGCACGGCGAACCCCGCGGTCGACCTGCTCGTCATCGACGACGCCAGCCCCGACGGCACCGGCGACATCGCCGACGAACTCGCCGCCGCCGACAGCCACATCCACGTCCTGCACCGCGCCGGCAAATCCGGCCTCGGCTCCGCCTACATCGCCGGCTTCACCTGGGCGCTCCAACACGGCTACGACGTCATCGTCGAAATGGACGCCGACGGCTCCCACCAGCCCGAACAGCTACCGCGCCTGCTCGACGCCCTCACCGGCGCCGACCTCGCCATCGGATCCCGCTGGATCCCCGGCGGCACCGTCCACAACTGGCCACGCAGCCGGCTGATCCTCTCCCGCGGCGCCAACGCCTACGTCCGCGCGGCCCTCGGCGTCCCCCTCCGCGACGCCACCGCAGGATTCCGCGCCTACCGCGCCGACGTACTACGCGCCCGCGACCTCACCCTCGTCGCCTCCCAGGGCTACTGCTTCCAGGTCGACCTCGCCTGGCGCGCCTGGCAGTCCGGCTTCCGCGTCATCGAGGTCCCCATCGACTTCGTCGAACGCGAACGCGGCGCCTCCAAGATGAACCGCTCGATCGTCGCCGAAGGATTCTGGCGCGTCGGCTGGTGGGCACTGTCCTCCCGCCGCCGCGGCCCCGCCACCACACGCACCCCACACGGGCCCTCCACCACCGCCATCCCCGCACCAGCACCCCCCGGCGACCCCGCCCCCGCGACGAGCACCACCGCACCCACAGACAGCACCACCGAAACCGGGCCGTCCGCAACCAGCACCCCCGCCGGCCGGTCCTGACCCGGATCAGGGCCGGGGGCCCGCAATACTCCGGGAACCCGACCCCCCACCACCGGGGGACCAGCCGTCACACCGGGGCACCATCAGGCCACAGACATGGCGAAGGGGTGACAGCGTCAAACGCTGTCACCCCTTCGCCAACCAAGCCCAACGGCGCCGCGCCCGGCACCGAAGGCAGCCTTACTCAGGCCGACCGGCGATCCTCGCCAGTGCCCCGCAGCACCGCCAGCCGCTCGGCCAGCACCTCTTCCAGATCGTCCGTCGTACGACGCTCCATCAACATGTCCCAGTGCGTCCGCGGCGGCTTGCTCTTCTTCGGCTCCGGCCGCTCACCGTCCACAATCACCGAAGGCGACCCGCACACCCTGCACTCCCACACCGACGGCACTTCGGCCTCGGCGGCGAACGGCATGGCGAACTGGTGCCCGTTGGGGCAGTCGTACGACGCTGTCTGCCGCGGGGCAAGCTCCGTGCTGCGGTCAGTCTCGTAGGACACTGCACCGAGACGGCTGCCCCGCAGAATGCGCTCGCCCATATGACTCCTCAGAGCGTCGTGGCATGTTGACCTCAATCGAGTCCAACGTACGAACAAGCGAAGTCGTTCCCACCCCAGAAGGCCAGGTAACGAGATCGTGATCACACTACGTGTTCCCTCGACTGCAAAGGATACACGCCGGGTGACGAACCGGGCCCAGATCCTGCTGAACAGCCTCGCACGCTCCGCCGTCGGACTCACCGCCCTCACCAGACCCGTACCGATCATCCGCCTCGCCGGCGTCGACCGTGTCACAGCTGAGAAAATTGCCTGGATCGCACGCCTCGCCGGCATCCGCGACCTCGCCCTCGGCCTCGGCCTGCTCCACGCCCACACCACCGGCGGACATACCCGGCCCTGGCTCGTCGCCGGCCTGCTCAGCGACACCGCGGACACGGCCGTCCTCGCCCACGCCACCGCCCACCACCAGCTCCCAGCCGCCTACGGCGCCGTGATGACCCTCGCCGCCGGCAGCGGGGCAGCCCTCGCCACCACCACCCTCGCCACCGAACGCGACCACCGGCGCAGCAAAGAACAAACCGGCCAGCCGCCGCGTTGACCACGACGAACCGACCAGCACGAACCCGAGACCGCCGACCACACGACGACATGGCCGCACCCAGCCCGCCGGCCCCCGGTGCCCCGACCGGACACGCGGAACCGAACGCGCGCCGCCCGCACAGGAGAGGACCCAACCCGTGAGCGACAACCCGACCAGCAGCAAAGTCGTCCGCTCCGACAGCGAATGGCGTGAGCTGCTCGGCCCCGAGCGCTACGCCATCCTGCGCCAGGCCGCCACCGAAGCCCCCTTCAGCGGCGCCTACACCTACAACAAGGCCGACGGCACCTACCAGTGCGGAGCCTGCGGCGCACCGCTGTTCACCTCCACCACCAAGTACGACTCCGGCTCCGGCTGGCCCAGCTTCTCCCAGCCCGTCTCACCCGACGCCGTCACCCTCGTCGACGACACCAGCCACGGCATGGTCCGCACCGAGGTCCGCTGCGCACGCTGCGACTCCCACCTCGGCCACGTCTTCGACGACGGGCCGGCCCCCACCGGCCAGCGCTACTGCATGAACAGCCTCGCCCTCGACCTCGAAGCCACCGGGTCACCCGAATCCGCCTGAACAAGCGCCACAGCCGCGGCGGCCGGCACCCACGGCAGTGTCCGAAACGTCAACCGCTGTGACCCCACCAAGATCAATGGTCACGGAGCCGGTTCGCCGCCGAAAACGCCTGATCCCACCCGCATACGGTTCACCCACCCCCCCACACGGACCGAGGTGAACCGATGGCTGCCCGTCACCCACCACGCGACGACGGTTCCTGCGACGGCGAGACCTGCGCGGCGGACAACGACCCCGCCGCCACCGCCGCCTGGATCGCCAGCCAGGATGCGCTACTCGATCAGATTCTGCGCACCCGCGGGTGGGCCGTACAGCCGGTGCTCGACGACGGGCCCGACGAACCGGCCTACGCCTACACGATCGGGCTGTTCGCCTTCGACAGCCACCCCGAGCTCGTCGTGAGTGGCCTGCGTGACGACCAGGCCACAAGCGTCCTCGACCTGCTCGGGGAGCGGGTCCGCCGCCACGAGCGCCTGCACGACGGCCAACGCCTCACGCTCGCACCCCTGCTGACTGTCGAGCTCCGCGAGATCACTCCGTTCGCCAGCGACCAGCTCCTGCTCGGCGCGAACTCGCTGTACCGCCACCCCGACGGGCCGGCCGTACCCGGCCTGCAGGCCGTCTGGGCCGACCACACCGGCAGCCTGCCCTGGGAACCGACGTGGGCGGGCCCGACTCAACCCCTCGCCACCGCACCGCCCGCCGGGCGCGGCATCCCCGGCAGCCGGGTCTGGCACACGGCTGGGCGTTCCGGGCCTCGGGGGAGGCAGTCTGGGCGCCCGTTGCGCCTCCCGCCACCCAGATGCCCACGAGAACTGCCGTAGGGGCGTAGCGAGCGCTGGCTTGCCGATCTATCTACCTACTTCCTTGATCGCCTCCAGGCACGTTATGTCAAGTATCTGGTGGACGGGATCGGGCCGGACGTCACCGGCAACGGCGTGGCCCGCGGCCTCTGCCGGCTCGGCCCGTATCGGAACACACCCACCAGTGACCATTTCCGACTCAGGCAGGAATCTCTTTTTGGAGAGGGATGTTTTTGTTCCGTTTTGTCTTGCTTTAACGTTTGTCTTGCTTTAACGGCGATTCAAGATCAAAATCGCAGAGCACGGCGCGTCAACACTGTTGACTATCTTGATGGGGAGTGGTCGTACCGGGTCCGCTGGGCTCCCCACTCCCCCACCGGACCCGGTCCACCTCCACGGGGCGCCCGGGTCCGGTGCGTTTCAGGCGGTAGGCGGATCCAGGCCCAGGAGCACCCTGTCCGCGACAGGGACGTATCCGAGCCGCTGGTAGAGACGGTTGCTGGTCGGGTTCGCCAGGTCGGTGAACAGAACAGTCGTCGTGGCTCCCCCATCGCGGGTCGCCTGGCTGGCCATGACGGTCAGCGCCCCGGCGTAGCCGCGCCGCCGATGCTCGGCCGGGCTGTAGACAGGTCCGATCCGCGCCATGCCACCGACGACGCGGCTGTGGCCGACCATGCATACGGGCGTGTCGTCGACGTGCCACAGGTACAGACCGCCATAGCTGAGCCGGTCATCGACCCGCGCCGAAGGATCGCCGCCCCGGCCTGCCTCGTCGTTGAACGCCTGATGCCAGACCACAAGGAGATCCCGGTCCGCGGCGGTCGCCGGTCGCGCCCGGCCGGGAGGTTGCCGCTCGAGTGGGGTCAGCGTTCCCAACCGGTAGAGACGCTCACGGTCCTGGACTCGAAGCGATGTCCCGGCCCGGTCGCGCCACGCGGCGACGACGGCCGCCGCAGCCCGCTCGTCGGTGTTGACACTGGAAACCTTCCGCTCGGCCAGCGCAGGGCTGTCGGCCAGCGGACCGATCGCCTCGACCGGCATGACGCCCAGATGCAGTGGGTTGCCCTGGGTGTGGAGAAAGACGCCGCTGACCGGACCACCGATGGATCTGTACCAGCCGAACAGGGTCTCGGCTCCGCCGAAGGCGCCAGCACCCCGCGCACGGACGTCCGCCGCGACCGTGAGCACAACGGTGTTCTCCGCCGCCGCGGTTCGGAGAAAATCGCCTGCCTCGGCCAGGAAATCGCCTGCGTCGTCAGTGACCGACCAGATCATGAGCCCATGGTCGCAACCGCCGCCAAGGCACGCATCCCATTTTTCGGGCATTCAGTCCTTTTACGGTCGAGCCCAACGGCGTCCAGAGACGAGTCTTGATCAACAGGAGCGGCCGGGGCTGTCAACGTTGTTGACCACAGTGCTGGCGTCGTTAGGATCAGCCGTGTGACAGCACCGGATTCGCAGGAGGACGCGCCGCGCACCGGCGCGCCCGTGCCACCCCACCGCACTCCCCGTGGCACCCTGTCCCGGGAGCTCCTGCTCGACGCGGCGATGGAGATCGTCCGGATCGGCGGGGCCGACGCGTTCAGCATGCGGGCCCTGGGCTCCCGCCTCGAGGTCGACCCGACCGCCTTCTACCGTCATTTCCGGACGAAGAACGAGCTGCTCGACGCGCTCGCGGACATCCTGATCGCCGGCGACGAGCCACTGCCGTCCACCGGCGACGCGCGGGCGGACCTGCGGGAGAGCCTGCACCAGCTGCGCCGTTGCCTGCTGCGGCACCCGACGATGGCCGCCGTGATCCTGCGCCGGCCCCCGGGCGGGCGGGCGTACTGGGAGCGGGCGAACCACGCGATCGGCCTGCTGCGTGGGCTGGGGCTGAGCGCGGAGGCGGCCACCTCGGTCTACCAGACGCTGCTGTTCTACTGCCTGGGGCACGTGCTGTCCGAGGCGCGCGCGGTGGCCGCCGCCGTCGCCCGCGACCGTCGGCCCGGCACGCCGACGGCGACGTTCAATCCCCCGGCGCACCAGCTGCCGGACCTCGCCGCCGCCGTCCCGTTCCTACGGGCCGACACGCTCGCCCAGTTCAACGACGGCCTGGACCTGATCCTCTGCTCGCTGCCCGCGCCCGGCTGAGTACCGCCTCCCGGTACCGCACCACGATCTGCCCGCAGACGCGGCGAACCTCACAAAATCGTGCCGGACCGGCGTGTGCCGGCCCTCCTCGCACCCAGCACGTCGATCCACTTGCTACGGTGCACTCCGGCCGACGTCATTTCCGTCACCTGCTGGTGGCGGCTGGTCGGACCTCCGCGCAGGCCCTGGCAGGGGCGGGGGTCCGGGCGTCGTCGAGCGCGGCGCGGGGTTCGGTTCCCTGTGGTTCCGGGTACCGCCGACGCCGCACGGCGCTGTGCGGGCAACGCACCGGGCCCGGCAATGGCGGGGCGGTTCACCGCCGGGGCGGGTACGGATGGCGAGACGGATCGAGGCGGGGAGTCGGAAACGATGGCGAACGAAACGCTCGACGGGTTCCTCGAGGCACTCGCCTCCGCGGCGCCCGCGCCCGGTGGTGGCGCCGCGGCAGCGCTGCAGGTAGCCATCGGTGCCTCCCTGGTGAGCATGGTCGCCAACCTCACCATCGGCAAGCCGCGCTACGCCGAGCACGAGCCGACCATGATCTCCGCCCGTGACCAGGCCACCGGGCTGCGTCTCGACGCGCTGAGGCTCGCCGACGCGGACGCCGTGGCCTTCACCGCCGTCACCGACGCCTACCGGCTGCCCAAGGACACCCCCGAGGACAAGGCGGCCCGCACCGCGGCGATCCAGCAGGCGCTGATCGGTGCGGCGGACGTCCCGCTGCGCACGGCCGCGGCCGCGGCCGAGGTGGTCGGCCTGTGCCAGCTGATTCTCGACGGGGCGAACGTGAACGTCCTGTCCGACGTCGCCGTGGCGGCCGCGAGTGCCCGCGCGGCGCTCGACTCGGCCGCGATCAACGTCCGGATCAACCTGGCGTCGATGACCGACGCCGCCACCCGCGACGCGACCGCGGCCGAGCTGGACAAGTACCTGTCGTCACTGGCCGGCGCGGACAGCGTGGTGCGCGCCGTGGGAGAACGGATCGGGTCATGAGGTTGCTGGACGGGCGGTCGATGGCCGCCGACATCGGACGCACTGTGGTCGACGACGTCGAACGGCTGGTCGCGACCGGGGTCACCCCGACCCTGGCGGTCGTGTTGCCGACCGTCGACGAGGCGGCGCGGTCCTATGTGCGGGTGATCGAGCGCGGCGCCGCCAAGCTCGGGGTCGGCTGTGTGGTGCATGAGCTGTCCGGTGATCCCGACGAGCTCATCGCCACCGTCGACGAGCTCGCGGCCGACTCCTCGGTGCACGGGATGATCGTGCAGACTCCCCTGCCGGGTGACCTGACGGCCGCCGATGTCGGTGCGCGGATCCCGGTCGGCAAGGACGTCGACGGGATGAACCCGCTGAGCCTGGGGCGTCTCGCGTTGGGCCTGCCCGCGTTCGCGCCGGCGACCGCGGCGGCGGTGCTGGAGATCCTCACCCGGGCCGAGGTGCCCCTCGACGGGGCGCGGGTGTGCGTGATCGGGCGCAGCTCGGTGGTCGGCAAGCCGGCGGCGCTGTTGCTGCTCGCCGAGCACGCCACCGTCACGGTGTGCCACTCGCGTACGAAGGACCTGACGACGGTGGCGCACGAGGCGGATGTCGTCGTCGCCGCCGTGGGGCGGCCGAAGATGGTCGGCAGCGGGCATGTCCGCCCGGGCGCGGTGGTCATCGACGTCGGTACCAACTGGACCGACGCCGGCCTGGTCGGGGACGTCGACGCGGACGCGGTGGCTCCGGTCGCGGGCGCGCTCACCCCGGTCCCCGGCGGAGTCGGGCCGGTGACGACGATGCTGCTGCTGCGCAACACCGTCCGAGCCGCCGACGTCTGACACCGCACCTCTGACCCGCACGCCTGACCTGCTTCTGCCTGCGGGCCGGGCGCCTGGCCGCTCGCGCGGTCGGCGCCCGGCCCGCAGATCAGGTGGTGGGCCGTGGCTTCCGGGGGACCGGTGCCGCGGCGAGGCACACCCGGTCGCGCCCTTCCCGCTTGGCACGGTAGAGCGCCGCGTCGGCACGTTCGAGCAGGTCGGTGACGACCCCGTGGTCGTCGTGGGAGGCCGGTGCGCCGCTGGCCACACCCACCGACACGGTGACCCTCTGCTCGCCGCGGGTGAGGTGGACGCGGACGGCTGCGACGCTGTCGCGGATACGTTCGGCGATGGCGGCCGCAGCCGCGAGGTCGACGCCGACCAGCAGCACGACGAACTCCTCCCCGCCGAAACGCCCGACGAGGTCCTGCGGCCGGGTCGCGTGGCGCAGCGCGTCGGCGACGGCGAGCAGCACCACGTCGCCGTCGATGTGGCCATGCCGGTCGTTGACCTGTTTGAAATGGTCGATGTCGACCAGCAGCACCCCCAGTGGCCGGCCGAGCCCATGGCTTCGGGCCGTCTCGGCCGTTGCCACCTGCCGCCAGTAGCCCAGGGTCGCCAGCCGGGTCTTGGCATCGGTGCGCGCGGCGGACAGCAGCTCGGCATGGGCGAGCCCGCGACGCAGCAGAAGCACCAGTGGCACCGCGATCACCAGCAGCACCGGGCTCGCCGCCCACATCACCGCCAGGACGAGCGCCGCGCAGAGCTGGACGATCACTGTCGCGATGTGGTCGCGGCCGGCCGCCCAGCGGCGGGGCCGCAGCAGGCGGTCGACGGCCAGATAGACGGTGACCGCGGCGAACAGCGCCGTGACGCCGCGGGCGGACCCGGCGAGCCGGTCGGCGGACCCGGGGTCGATGGCGGGGTCGAGCAGACGGTGCGCGAGGGCGGCGGCCGCACCGGCGAGCCCGAGCGCGGCACTGTCGTGGAACAGGTTGTGGGTGGGAGGGCCGTCGCCGCCGGTCCGCCCACGGCGGGCCGGTCGGGCGCGCCGGGGCGCGGCCGCCAGCCACAGCGGCACGTGCGCGAGCAGCGCATACAGCGGGGGTAGCAACAGGGCTACCGGCAGCGTCCAGGTGGTGGTCATGGCGGGGTAGGCGTCCCGGCCGGCCTCGATGCTGCCCTCGCCGCGCGCTCCGCCGGCCCAGCCGGTGGCGCCGGCCAGGCTGGCACCGACCGGACTGGTACCGAGCAGGCTGGTGAGGACGGCCAGCCCGGTGAAGGTCGCGAAGGTCGCGAGCTCGGTGGCCCGCGGTGCGCCCGCGCCCATGACGCCCTCGGCTACGAGCAGGGCCACGCTGAGCCCGAACAGGGCATCCACCACCAGTGCCTGGGGCAGGGGGCCGGTGCCCCGCAGCGGCTGCCGGCGCGGATGTGCTCCAGGGGAGGATCGGTGGGCCGGGCGCGCAGGAACAGTGATGCGCCCAGCCCCGTGTCGCTGTGCGGTGGGCCGGGAGACGAGCCGGGCAGTGCGCCCGGCGCCGCGCCGGATGGCACGGTCGTGGCCGGCGTGGTCGTGACCGGTGCTGTGTGGCCGGACGCTCCGGCCGGAACCGGGCGGCGGGCCACGGCGGCCAGCGGCAGTGGCTCGGCCGGCCACAGGGTGGGGTCGGTGGGCGGGTGCCCGGTGGGCCCACCGGGCGATGGCGCCGGTTCCAGCGGGCTGCCCACCCGCGGCGGATCGATCGGGGCCTCCGCGGACAGGCGGCCACGACGCCATCCGCGGCGGGCCGCGTTCACCACGGCCCGCAGGCCCGCCGGGGCGTACCCGGCCCCCGGCCCCCCTGACACCTGTCGTGACATCTGTCGTAACGGCATCCGCACCCGGCCCCTCTCGTTCACCGCCCGCGGCACCCCGCCTGCCGGCGATATCCAGATCACTCAGGGCATTCGTCGACCAGGCCGGCGATGGTGCCGCCCCCTTCCCCGGGTCCGGGCCATCCGGTACCCGACAACGACACGCCGACCGCTACACACAGTGAAACCCCGTGAACGAAGGGTATGAAGGCTCTTCGGGCATCCGCAACTAGTTCCCCGATGTCGGATATGCAGTGTGCGGATGCCGGGCGGCGGCCGGGCACCGCGCCGGGCCCTGGCGGTTCCGCCGCGGTAACCACCTGACCTGCGCTGTCGTCGCAACGGCGACGGCTGGCGCGGCGACGCGGACGGCCCGGGCGAGCGCCCGCCCGGGAGCAGGAAGACCACAGTCGCCGACCCGGCCGAAGCCGGGACGAGGGCCTACCGGGTGGTTCTCGGGACGCCCGTGGTGCTCGTGGTGGCTGCGACCGCCTCGACCATGGCCCCCGCCAGCGTGGCCACCTCGGCGGGCTCCATCACGAACGGTGGCATCGCATAGACGAGACGCCCGAACGGGCGCACCCACACCCCCAGCTCCACCAGCAGCGGCTGGATTACCGCCATGTCGACCGGTTCACGGGTCTCGATCACACCGATCGCGCCGAGGGTGCGTACCTCGGCCACCCCGGGCAGGTCGGCGGCCGCGGCGAGGCCGTCGGCCAGCGCGTCGTGCACCCCCCGCACCCGCTCCCGCCATGGTGAGGAGAGCAGAAGCTCGATGCTCGCCCGGGAGACGGCCGCCGCCAGCGGATTGCCCATGAACGTCGGGCCATGCATGAACGCGCCCGCCGCGGAGGCGCACACCCCGTCGGCGACCTCCTCGGTGCACAGGGTGGCGCCCATGGTCAGGTAGCCGCCGGTCATGGCCTTGCCGACGCACATGATGTCGGGTGTGATCCCGGCATGGTCGCAGGCGAACAGCTCGCCGGTGCGCCCGAAGCCGGTCGCGATCTCGTCCGCGATCAGCAGGACCTGGTAGCGGTCACACAGGTCACGCACGCGCGTGAGCCAGCCGGGCGGGTAGAAGCGCATCGCCCCGGCCCCCTGCACGACCGGTTCGCAGATGACCGCGGCGAGCTCGCCGCGGTGGGCGGCGAGCAGCCGCTCCACGTCGGCGAGGTCGTTGTCGGTCACCGGATCGCTGTAGCCGCTGGTCGGGGCGGCGGCGAACAGGTGCTGGGCGAGCAGGCCGGTGAACAGGTGGTGCATGCCCGTGTCCGGGTCACACACCGACATCGCGCCGGAGGTGTCGCCGTGGTAGCCACGGCGGATCGTGAGCAGCCGGGTGCGCCCGGGCCGGCCCCGGCCGGCCTGGTACTGCAACGCCATCTTGATCGCGACCTCGACGGAGACCGAACCGGAGTCGCAGAAGAAGACCCGGTCCAGGCCCGGCGGGGTGATCCGGACGAGCAGCTCGGCCAGGGCCACCGCCGGCTCGTGCGTCAGCCCGCCGAACATCACGTGGGCCATCCGGTCCAGCTGGTCGCGCACGGCCTGGTCCAGGACCGGGTGGCGGTAGCCGTGGATCGCCGCCCACCACGACGACATTCCGTCCAGCAGCTCACGGCCGTCGGTCAGGGTCAGCCGCACGCCACGGGCGGACGCGACGGCGAACAGCGGCGCATGGTCGCGCACCGAGCCGTAGGGATGCCAGACGACCGCACGGTCACGCGCGACGAGGTCTGAACCGTCCATGCCCTCACCCTCTCCCAGCAGGGGCATGATGTTGCCCGCAGGTGTCGCAAGAGCCACAGGTGTCGCAGAAGCCACCACCGGCGACGTGAGAGCCCACCGGTGAGGCACAGCGCAGCAGAGGAGTCGTGCCCCATGCCGTCCACAGGCCGTAGCGACCGGGCGAGTGGCGCCTTCCCCCCGTCGCCGCCATCGCCGGGGGGCCGTGCTGCTGGGCGCGGTCCTGCCTGCGCCCGGGCCGTCGGCGGATTCAGCCGGCCCCGGCGACCCCGCGCTCGCCGCGGTGGAGAAGTACGACGACGACTTCGGGGGCGACTCGGACGCGGCGCTGTTCCCGGCCGAGGCGGCCGTCCTGACCCGCGCCGTCGACAAGCGGCGCCGCGAGTTCACCACCGGGCGGATCTGCGCGCACCGGGCACTGCGGGCGCTGGGAGAGGTCGCGGTGCCCATCCTGCCCGGTGAGCACCGCGAACCACGCTGGCCCGACGGGGTGGTCGGCAGCATCACCCACACCGCCGGCTACCGGGCCGCGGTGGTGGCGCGGACGGTCGCGGGCCGGGCGGTCAGCGTGGGTATCGACGCCGAACCGAACGAGGCGACCCCGGGCGGTGTGCTGCGGGAGATCTCGCTGCCCGACGAACGGGACCGGCTCGCGGAGCTGGGGCGGGCACATCCGGCGGTCGCCTGGGACCGGCTGCTGTTCAGCGCCAAGGAATCGGTCTACAAGGCCTGGTTCCCCCTCGCCCGCCGGTGGCTGGGTTTCGCCGACGCCGACCTGACCCTCACCGTCGAGGGCGGCCACGACGACGACCCGGGCTTCGGGGTCGGCGGCGACGGCCTGGTCGCGCGGGGCGGGTTCCAGGCCAGGCTGCTGGTCGCGGGCCCGACGCTGCCCACCGGCGAGGAGCTGACCGGGTTCACCGGGCGGTGGGTCGTCGGCCGCGGTCTGCTGGTGACGGCCATCGCCCTCGGCTGCTGACGCCCTCGGCTGCTGACGCCTTCGGCTGCTGACCACGCCGGACGCGGCCGGGCTGGCCTCCACCGCCATACCGACGCTGCGTCCACAGGTGGATGCGTAGGGTGCGGGCGACGGATGAAGTTCGGCCGCACCCGGCCTACCGTGGGTAGGTGTGAGCGTGGTTTTCCTGGACGCGTCCGGGCCGGCGCCGCCGCAGGTGTGCTGGGAGCGGTATGCCGTGCCGGCGGCCTGGCCTACCTGGGCGCCGCAGATCCACACCGTCACGCTGGAGGACGTCCTCGCCGGCGTGCGGCGCCGGGCGGCCGTACCGGTGGGTTCCGGCGCCGGCGGCATGCCCCCTCCCCGGGCTGGCCGGGCGCCCGGGGGGCGCCGGCCACCGAGGTCCGGATCTTCCCCGGGCTGCGCGGCCGGATCCGCGGGCTCCTCCCACCGGCGGCCCGGTTCGTCATCACCGCGGTCGACGAGACGGACCGCACCTGGAGCTGGCGGGTGGGAGTCGGCCCGGTACGACTGGAGCTCGACCACGGCGTGGACGCCTGCCTGGACGGCGGGACGGCGGCATGGGTGCGGATCACCGCACCGGCGCCGGTGATCCGCGCCTATGCTCCGCTCGCCCGCGCCGCGCTGCGCCACCTCGTCCGCTGAGAGCCGGTCCGGGACGCGCAGAGCCGGTCCGCGCAGAGCCGCCGCTGGTGGATCAGCCCGCGCGTGGCTGTGCGGCGGCGTGGCTGTGGGAAAAGAACGGCCCTGGGCTAAGCTGAGAGCCGGGACGCGGGCGCACGAAAAACAACGCGCCACGCGGGATAGTAACCGGAGAGGGCTGGGGTTGTCAAAGGAAACGGTGCCGGCCAGGTCGGCCGACTCACTCGAACCCCGCGACGAGCCCCGGGTGATCCACAACGAGACCCGGGTAAACCAGAAGGCGGATGACGAGCGGGCCCTGGAACAACGCTACCTGACCATGCTGCACGAACGGCTCGACGGCCTGCGCGCCACGGCCGCGGCCGGACTGGCCGAGGCGCTCCTGCGTGACGATCCCGAGCCCGGCGCCCGGGCCGACCGCGACGCGGTCGCCGCCCGCCACGCCGACCAGCTCACCCGGGTCGACGCCGTTCGCGACCGGCTGATGTTCGGCCGGCTCGACCTGGCCGACGGCGAGCGGCGCTACATCGGCCGGATGGGCCTGCTCGACCCCGACGCCGACTACGACCCGCTGCTCATCGACTGGCGCGCGCCGGCCGCGCGCCCGTTCTACCTGGCCACCGGAGCGACGCCGCTGGGCGTCGCCCGCCGCCGCCACATCCGCACCGTCGGGCGCCGGGTGACCCACCTCGACGACGAGACCCTCGACACCGGCGCGCTCGGCGACGGTGTCCTGGGCCTGCTCACCCTCGACGGCCTGGGCGCCGCCGAGGACACAGCCGAAGAGATGGGCGAGGACAGGGAGGCGGCCTGGGCCACCGTGGCCGTGTCCCCCGCGTCCGCACAGACCCCGTCCGGGGAGGTGGCCCGCGGCACGCTGGTCGGCGAGGCCGCGCTGCTGAACACCCTCGCCGCACACCGCACCGGCCGGATGCGGGACATCGTCGCGACCATCCAGTCGGAGCAGGACCGCATCATCCGCTCCGACCAGGACGGAATCCTCGTCGTGGACGGCGGCCCGGGTACCGGGAAGACCACGGTCGCGCTGCACCGGGCCGCGTTCCTGCTCTACTCTCGCCGCGAGCACCTCGCCCGCCGCGGTGTGCTGATCATCGGGCCGAACCCGGCGTTCCTGCGCTACATCGAGCACGTGCTGCCCTCGCTCGGCGAGACCGGGGTGCTGCTGTCGACGATCGGCGACCTGTTCCCCGGGGTCCGCGGCCGCCAGCCCGAGAGCACGCTCGCCGCGGCGGTCAAGGGCCGGTCGGCGATGGTGGACGTCCTGACCGCGGCGGTGCGCGACCGTCAGCGGCTGCCCGACATCCCGCTGGAGATCACCGTCGCGGACGGGATCGCGCGCCTCGACGAGACGATCGTCGTCCCGGCCCGTGCCGCGGCCCGGCTCACCGGTCGGCCGCACAACCTGGCCCGGCCGGTGTTCGTCCGCGAGGTGATCGCCGCGCTGACCCGCCAGATCGCCGACCGGTACGAGTCGTCCATCGACGAGGTCGACATCCCGGACTTCGTCGACGACTTCATGCTCTGGCCGGACACCGACGCCGCCCGCGACAACCTCGACGACAGCGAGGCCAACGACGCCGACTGGGCAAGTGCGGCCCGGGCGGCGGCGACCGCGGCGGCCAGCCAGCCGGTGCTCGACGCCGCCGACCTCGCCGACCTGCGCCGCGACCTGAGCTCGGACCCGCGCCTGGCCGCTGCGATCGACCGCCTGTGGCCGCTGCTCACCCCGCAGGAGCTGCTCACCGACCTGTTCGCCGACGACGACGCGCTGCGCCGTGCCGCGCCGGACCTGACCGACGCCGAGCGGGCGGCCCTGCGCCGCGAGCCGGGCGGCGGCTGGACCCCGGCGGACGCCCCGCTGCTCGACGAGGCCGCCGAGCTGCTCGGCGACGACCCCCGGCTGGCGATCGACGCCGCGGTGGCCGAACAGCTGGAACGGCGCGAACGGGCCGAGTACGCCGGTGGGGTCCTTGACATCCTCTCCCGCGGCGACACCGAGGACCCCGACGGCGAGGTCCTGATGGCCACCGACCTGATCGACGCCGACCGGTTCGGTGAACGCCACGCCGAGATCGACACCCGCAGCACCGCCGAACGCGCCGCCGCCGACCGTGGCTGGACGTTCGGGCACGTCATCGTGGACGAGGCGCAGGAGCTGTCCGCGATGGCCTGGCGGATGGTGATGCGACGCTGCCCGAGCCGGTCGATGACGATCGTCGGGGACGTCGCCCAGACCGGCGACGCGGCCGGGACGTCCTCGTGGGCACGGGTGCTCGCCCCCTACGTCGGCACGCGTTTCGTGCTGGAGCGGCTCACGGTGAACTACCGCACCGGCGCGGAGATCATGGCGGTGGCCGGCGACGTCCTGGCCATGCAGGGGCGGGGGCTGCGCGCGCCGCGATCGGTGCGCCGTTCCGGGCACGTCCCCTGGCGCCTCGCGGTCCCCGAGGGCGATCTGGAGCCGCGGCTGGCCCGGCTGGTGGCCGAGGAACACGCCGCGTGCGGCGGGGGGCGCCTGGCGGTGATCGTCCCGACCTCGCGGCGGGAGCAGTTGGCCGGGGTGGTGGGCTCCGCCGCGGCCGGCCCGGCGGCCTCCGGCGACCCGGGCACCACAGACGCCGGCACCACAGACGCGGGCACGACACGTGCGGGCACCGCAGGCAAGGCAGGCACAGCCGGTGGGGAGGACTCCAGCGCGGAGGACCCGGTGGTGGTGCTCACGGTGCGGGAGGCCAAGGGGCTGGAGTTCGACGCCGTCATCGTGGTGGAGCCCGAACGGATCCTCGCCGAGTCCCCGCGGGGAGCCGGCGATCTGTACGTGGCGCTCACCCGGCCGACGAACCAGCTCGGTGTGGTGCATGTCGAGGAGCTGCCGGCGGTACTCGACCGGCTGCGACCCCGGGGGCTGCCAGCCTGACCGTGGATCGGTCCGTCCCGGGCGGGGCGGGGCCTCGGGGCCGGTGTCCCGCCCGGGACGGAAAGGAAAGTTCAAGATCATCTATGGTCAGACGGCGACGTCAACACCGTTGACTATCTTGTGCCGGGTGGACGCACCGGCGGCCGGACGGTCAGCCCACCGCCGATCACCCGCCCCGCGCGGTCGAGGCGAGCAGGCGATGCCACCGGTCTGGCTCCAGGTTCAGCCACCGGTCGACGTCCTCACGCCACCAGATCCGGGTCCCGTTCCAGGCGGAGGTCCGGTTCACGACCCCCGCGGCCGCGGGCGCCGCCGGATCACTGCGCAAACGGTGATCGACAGCCTGTCGGGTCACGCCCAGCGCGCGGGCGATGTCACCCGACCCGACGAGCAGAGGGAGCTCATCCACCTCGCAGACGCTAACCGCAAACAGGACATAGCGGCCTGTCGCCGGACGCCGGTAGGTGGGGCGGCAATCTCACGCCGGGACCAACGGACGGTACACGCCGGAACACAGACCCTGGTCGCCGGGGACCTCCGCCCGTAGATGGGACGACCGTGACGACTCCGTCACAGCCGACCCGCCCGGCGCCGGCAGGCACGCCGCCGCCCCGGCCAGCCGGTCCGTACGGCACGATCGAGAGCACCATGACGCAGCACAGCCAGCCACCCGTCGCCGTCCCGCCCGCCGCCTCGCCCGCGAGCGACCCGCCCGCCAGCACCTCCGCCACCGAACCGACGGTCGCGGCGTCCGCGACGCTGACCTCGCGGCTGCCGGCCGGTTGCGGTGCCGACACGCCCGCGGACGCGGACGCGCTGTTCGACGCGTTCGGTGCCTGGGTGGCTGACCAGGGCCTGACCCTCTACCCGGCGCAGACCGAGGCGCTCATCGAGGTGGTCAGCGGCTCGAACATCATCCTGGCGACGCCGACCGGCAGTGGGAAGAGCCTGGTGGCGACCGGCGCGCACTTCGCCGCGCTCGGCTGGGGCCGGCGCACCTTCTACACGGCGCCGATCAAGGCGCTGGTGTCGGAGAAGTTCTTCGCGCTGTGCGCGGTGTTCGGCGCCGCCAGCGTCGGCATGATGACCGGCGACGCCTCGGTCAACGAGACCGCGCCGATCATCTGCTGCACCGCCGAAATCCTGGCGAACATCGCCCTGCGCGACGGCGCGGAGGCGGACGTGGGTCAGGTCGTCATGGACGAGTTCCACTACTACGCCGACCCCGACCGGGGCTGGGCCTGGCAGGTGCCGCTGATCGAGCTGCCGAACACCCAGTTCCTGCTCATGTCGGCGACGCTCGGCGACGTCACCAGGTTCGAGGAGGACCTGACCCGGCGCACCGGCCGGCCGACGGCCGTCGTGCGCTCGGCGCAGCGGCCCGTCCCGCTGTTCCACAGGTATGTCATCACGCCGCTGCACGAGACGATCGAGGAGCTGCTCGAGACCCGGCAGGCCCCGGTCTACGTCGTGCACTTCACCCAGGCCTCGGCGTTGGAACGGGCCCAGTCGCTGATGAGCATCAACGTGTCGACCCGCGCCGAGAAGGACGCGATCGCGCAGATGATCGGCGGGTTCCGGTTCGCCTCCGGGTTCGGCAAGACGCTGTCGCGCCTGGTCCGGCACGGCATCGGCGTGCACCACGCCGGGATGCTGCCGAAGTACCGCCGGCTCGTCGAGCTCCTCGCGCAGGCGGGGCTGCTCAAGGTCATCTGCGGGACGGACACCCTCGGGGTCGGCATCAACGTCCCGATCCGGACCGTGGTGTTCACCGCGCTGTCGAAGTACGACGGCACCCGCACCCGGATCCTGACCGCGCGGGAGTTCCACCAGATCGCCGGGCGGGCCGGGCGGGCCGGTTTCGACACGGTCGGCAACGTCGTCGTGCAGGCACCCGAGCATGTGGTGGAGAACGAGAAGGCGCTGGCGAAGGCCGGTGAGGATCCGAAGAAGCGGCGCAAGGTCGTGCGGCGCAAGCCACCGGAGGGGTTCGTCTCCTGGGGCGTCCCGACCTTCGACCGGCTCGTCTCCGCCGAGCCGGAGCCGCTGGTCTCCCAGTTCGCCGTCAGCCACTCGATGCTGCTCAACGTGATCAGCCGGCCGGGTGACGCGTTCACCGCCATGCGCCATCTGCTCACCGACAACCACGAGCCGCGCCCGGCGCAGCGCCGGCACATCCACCGCGCGATCGCGATCTACCGGGCGCTGCTGGCCGCCGGTGTGGTGGAGAAGCTCGACACACCGGACGAGACCGGCCGCGCGGTTCGGCTCACCGGCGACCTGCAGCTCGACTTCGCCCTCAACCAGCCGCTGTCACCGTTCGCGCTGGCCGCGATCGAGCTGCTCGACCGCGACTCCCCCGGCTACGCCCTCGACGTCCTGAGCCTGCTCGAGTCGACGCTGGACAACCCGCGTCAGGTCCTGTCGGCCCAGCAGTTCCGGGCCCGCGGCGAGGCGGTGGCCGCGATGAAGGCCGAGGGCGTGGACTACGACCGGCGCATGGAGCTGCTCGACGAGGTCACCTGGCCGAAGCCCCTGGACGAGCTGCTGCACGCCGCGCTGGCCACCTACCGGCGCGGGCACCCGTGGGTGGACGACTACGAGCTGGCACCGAAGTCGGTGGCCCGGGACATCTTCGAACGGGCGATGACCTTCGCGGAGTACGTCGACTTCTACGGTCTGGCCCGCTCCGAGGGGCTGCTGCTGCGCTATCTGGCGGACGCGTTCAAGGCGCTGCGCCAGACGGTGCCCGAGGAGGCCCGCACCGAGGAGCTCGGTGACCTGACCGAGTGGCTCGGGGAGCTGGTGCGCCAGGTCGACTCCAGCCTGCTCGACGAGTGGGAGGCGCTGCGCGATCCGACCGCCGCCCCCGACGCCTCCGCCGGCGCGGCGATCGCGCTGGTGGAGCGCACCACGGCGGTCACGGCGAACCTCCGTGCGTTTCGGGTGCTGGTGCGCAACGCGCTGTTCCGCCGGGTGGAGCTGGCCGCGCTGCGCCGCCACGACCTGCTCGGCGAGCTCGACGCCGCCGCCGGTTTCGACGCCGACGCCTGGCAGGAGGCGTTGGAGCGCTACTACGCCGAGCACGACGAGATCGGCACGGGGCCGGACGCGCGTGGCCCGGGACTGCTGCTCGTCACCACGGCCGCCGACCGCTGGACGGTTCGCCAGATCTTCGACGACCCAGCCGGTGACCACGACTGGGGAATCAGCGCCGAGGTGGATCTCGCCGCCTCCGACGAGGCGGGAACGGCCGTCGTGCGCGTGACGGCGGTCGACCAGTTGTAGACCTTCGGGTGCGCGGACCCCGCGGGCCCCGCGGGGTCCGTGAACCCATGGCGGCAGCGCACCCCCATCTCAACAAAAGGCAAAACGGGCATGGCACCGAAGTGTTCACGCCCGTTTCGACCAGTCGATAACCGGCACTTTTGTTCCAGCCCTCCCGCGTAGGTCACGCATTCGGCACGGATGCCCTGTGGGGTGGTGCGGTGACCGAGCGGAACGGACCGGCCGACCGGCAGGCCGGTACACCCTCGCCCGCCTCGGCCGACGAATCGCACCGACGATCGCCCACCGGCGCCCACCCACGACCAGGGGTGACGACGGCAACGTCCGCACCACCCCGGCACTGGACCCACCGAACCGGTTTTTACCCAACCGTACTGGCGCACATTCCCACACTTCGATCACCGGAAACACAACCAACGACCGCTCGACCCGCGAGAACGGCCATCGGCCGACGGGGGAGCGGATCAATATCAACGGAGGACGAACGTCCGATCATCGGCTTCCCGGTCCACCGGTCGGCCGCGGCGACCGGGCGCGGCCCGGTGCGCCGACCCACCACCGGCCGGCCACCACCTCCGGCGCCACCCCCACCCGCCGGGTCACCACGGGTCAGCGCCACCGGGCCACTCCCTACACCCGCGGCCGATCACAACCCTCACTGCCCGCGTTCGGCACCACGGTGCACAATGCGCGGATTGCCGGGACGAAGATCCCCTTGCTAGTCTCAATTCCCGGCAAGGAGATTTGTCTGCCGTAAAGGGCCACGCCGACCCGGCTGCGTGGACACCGCACGGCACGACGCCGGTTTCGCTGCCCCGCCTTGTCTTCGGTCGGCTTCAGACCGCGGAAATCGGGCGGGACGGCGGCACCATTTGCCGTTTCGGAGTTTTGTTCGTTCTTAGTCCGCGAGACCCCCGGACGAGAGGAAGACGATGACATCGGGCACTACCGATGGCTGCTCGGTCGAGGCGATGCTGCCTCGGGCCGTCACCCGGCTGCGCGCCCGTACCGGCGCCGATCTGGCCTATGGCGGATCGGTCGACCCCCGCTCGCGCTACCTGACCATCAGCGCGCTCGACGGGAACCGCACGAACGCGTTGCGTGGAATGTCCCTGCCGCCGGGCCACGGCGTGGGCGGACGGGTGGTGGCCCTGGGCCGGCCCGTCGTGATCGACGCGGGCACCCGCCCGCGCTACACCGAGGACCAGCGCGACTGGGCTGTCCTGGGTGAGGACATCTCCTCGGTGGTCGCCGTGCCGGTGCGCGCCGGCGGCATCGTGCACGCGGTGCTGTACTGCGGGGTGCGGGCCGACAACCCGGTGCCGCCGGCCGCGGTGGAGACCGCGCTCGGTGTCGCGCGCCGGTTCGAGGCCATGCTGGCCGATCGCACGACGACCGCCCGGGCGGACGGCGCCGCGGCCACCCCGGGCGCGTCCCGGCTGCGGGTGCTGTGCCGGGTGGACTCCGAGCTGGAGGAGCTGACCTACCAGACCAGCGACCAGGCGCTGCGGGAGCGGATCATCGCGGTGCGCGACCTGTTGGAGGACCTGTTCCCCGACACCGCGCCGCCGACCCGCGCCCAGCCGTTCGGGCTGTCCCCGCGTGAGCTCGACGTCCTGCGGCTCGTCGCGGAGGGCATGTCCAACGCCGAGACGGCGCGCCGGCTCGCGGTCAGCCCGGAGACGGTGAAGGCATATCTGCGCAGCATCATGAACAAGCTCGGTGTGCACAACCGCACCGCGGCGGTGAATGTCGCGCGCCGCTCCAGCCTGCTGCCGTGAACACCGGCGCCGGACCAGCCACAGGCTTCTCCGGCGGTGCTCACCCGAGCTTTCCCGGCCGTGCCGGCCGGCACCCGCGCGGGCGGCGCAGGAAAAATCCGAAAATACCGACGGGGTGCGGGCGTGGAGATCGCCCGCACCCCGTCGGCGGATTCGCGTGGTCGAAAGTTCCCGTGCAGCCCGGGACCGAATGCGCGCCGTCCCGGGACGGATATCACCGCCGATGTGTCGGCCTGGGGCAGAAGGTGCGCCCGACCGGTGCCCGCCGGGGGCTGGTCGCGGCCGCGCCCGGCGCGGGCAGCGCCAGCGGGCCGGTGGCCGCTGGAGAGGCACCGCCGCCGGTCTCGGCCGCCCCAGCCTGCTCCTGCCCTGGTGGCGGCGCCGATCCCGCCCCGCCACGGGACGATTCGCCCCCGGAACGCCCGCCGCCGGCGGCTGGGCCCGCAGGCCCGCAGGCCCCCTCGGAACCCTCCGGACGACCCGCCGACTCGGCCGGGCCACCCCCGCGTGGCTGTGCCCCGTACTGCGGCCGGGGGCACCTCTCCCGCTGCGATGGCGATCCGCCGTTGTTGTGCCGTTCGAACTTGTCTGTCACGACGAACTCCCCCTCCTCCGGATACCCGACTGGCGTGACTCACGACGTCATCGGGGTACAGGCGCCATCGGCGTGAACATTAAAGAGGTATTCACGACTTTGGTACCCCTCTACGGGGGTATCACCCAATCTTTTGCACTTCTACGTTGAAGGCATGTCATTTCCCGTCGAAGTCACGCGGCGGTTCAGGGGCTCGACGGGGCGCCCCGACAGCCACCGGTCACCCGCCCACGCGGGAACCGTGGCCGCGTCGGCGATGGTGTCGTCGCCGCCACTGACCCCACTCGCGATGCCACCGCCCACCAACCGCCTTCTGCCGGCACTACCGGAAAGCCGCCCGAAAGGGCCAGTCGCGCTCCCCCCGGCACGGGCACGGACGGTGCGGGCAAGCGCGGTCGCTCCCGCCGACGAGCAGGCGAGCCGCGTGCCGGGACATCCCGGTGACCCCGGTAACACCGGCGGCGCGGGAAGCGCGGGCGGTATGGGTAACCCGCGCAACAACGGAAACCGCGGAAACGCGGGAAACACCCCCAGCGCGGGAAGCGCGGGCAGCGCCGGAAACGCCGGGAACTACGGCAGCTCCGGGAACTCGGGCCGCCACGGTGGCACGGGTGGCTCGCCGGGGCCGGCCAGCATGCCGGCCGGCGGTCGCGGCGGGCTGTTCGCGCTGCTGGCCCGGATCGCGATCAATCGCCCGGGCCGGGTGCTGACCATCACCGGGCTGGTCATCGCCTGCCTGCTCCCCTGGGCTGGCGGGGTCTTCGACCGGCTCGCCACCGGCGGCTTCTACGCGGCCGGCGACTCGGCCACCCGCGCCGAGGCGATGCTCGACGCCGAGTTCCCCGGCGCGCCGCCCAACGTCGCCATCATGGTCACCGCGCCGGGCACCATCGACGGACCCACCGCACGCCGCCTCGGCGAGCACGTCACCGGGGAGCTGCGCCGCGAACCGGGTGTCAGTGGAATCGTCTCCTACTGGTCCCAGGAGCCCACCGCCGGCCTGCTGCGCTCCGAGGACGGCCGCAGCGGGCTCGTGCTGTTCCGGCTCACCGGCACCGAGGACGCCATCGCCCGGCACATCGAGGCGCTGCACGACCGATACGCCCACGACGGCCCGGGAGTCACGGTGCGCTTCGGTGGCGCACCGGCGGTCATGCGCGACGTCACCGAGCAGAGCCGCTCCGACCTCGAACGGGCCGAGCTGGTCACCGCACCGCTGGTGTTCGTCGTGCTGCTGTTCGCGTTCGGGGGCGTGGCCGCGGCGCTGCTGCCGATCGTCGTCGGCGGCACCGCGGTCGTCGCGAGTCTCGCGCTGCTGCGCCTGCTCTCCGAGATCACACACATCTCGGTGTTCTCGCTCAACCTCACGACGGCGCTCGGCTTCGCCCTCGCCGTGGACTACTGCCTCTTCCTGCTGCGCCGGTTCCGGGAGGAGCGGGCCGGCGGTGCGCCGGCTCCCGTCGCGCTGCGTACCAGCCTGCGCACCGCGGGTCGCACCGTGCTGTTCTCCGGCCTGACGGTCGCGCTGTCGCTGACCGGCGCGTTGCTGTTCCCGCTGCCCTACCTGCGTTCCTACGCCTACGCGGGTATCGCGGTGGTGATCACCTCGGAGGTGGCGGCGCTTCTGGTGCTGCCGGCGGCGATCATGCTGCTGGGCGAGCGGGTCGAGCGCGGCCGCCGGTGGTCACCACGCCGACGCCCGGCGCGCCCGCGCACATCGGACCAGCAGGCATCAGGCCAGCAGGCATCAGGCCAGCGGGCATCAGGCCAGCGGGCATCGGGCGAGCACCCGACGGGCCGGCGCCCGGCGTGGCGGCGCGAGCCGGGAGCGGCGTGGATGGGGCTGGCACGGCGGGTGATGGCCCATCCGGTGCTGTTCGGCGGGGCCGCGGTCACGCTGATGGTGCTGCTGGCGCTGCCGCTGGGCAACCTGCGCGTCGCCCTCGCCGACGACACCGTGCTGCCGACCACCGCGGACTCGCATCTGGTGAACGACGCCATGCGCGACGACTTCACCGTCTGCCTGCCCTGCCAGATCCCCGTCGTGGTGCCCGGGGTGGACGCCCGGGAGCCCGCGGTGGTCGCCGAGCTCGGCGGGTACGCCGCCCGGCTGTCGCGGGTGCCCGGGATGGCGCGGGTGGACACCGTGGCCGGCAGCTACACCGACGGCGGGCTCGTCGCCGCCGTGTCCGCCGAGGCCGGCCAGCAGTTCGTCGGGACCCACGGCGGCGCCTGGCTGTCGCTGTGGCCGACCGAGCCCGACCCGATCTCGAGCGCGACCCAGCGCACGGTGAACCTGGTGCGCGACATCCCCGCCCCGTACCCGGTCGAGATCGGCGGGCTGGCACCGCATCTGGTGGAGACCCGCGACACCGTCCTGCGCGGCCTGCCGGGGGCGATCGCCGTCGTGGTGACGGCCACGTTCGTCCTGCTGTTCCTGTTCACCGGCAGCATCCTGCTGCCGCTCAAGGCGCTGGTGCTCAACGCGCTCAACCTGGCCGCGGTGATGGGCGTGATGGTGTTCGTCTTCCAGAACGGGCACCTGCAGAACCTGGTCGGGCACTTCCAGGTCTCCGGGACGGTCGAGCTGACCAGCCCGGTGCTGATGTTCTGCATCGCCTTCGGCCTCAGCATGGACTACGAGATCTTCCTGCTCGCCCGCATCCGGGAGGAGCACCTGCGCGGGTCCGGCAACCGCCGTGCCGTCGCCCGCGGGCTCGCGGCGACCGGCCCGCTGCTGACCTGCGCCGCGCTCGCCCTGATCGTGGTCATGGTCGGGGTGGCGACGTCCGGCATCAGCCTCATCAAGATGATCGGGGTGGGCCTGGCGCTGGCTGTGCTGCTCGACGTCACCGTGGTCCGCGCCGTGCTGGTGCCCGCGTTCATGGCCCTGGCGGGCCGCTACAACTGGTGGGCGCCCGGGCCGCTGCGCGCGGTGCACGAACGCCTCGGCCTGCGCGAGGCCGGCGGGGAGGCGGCGGGCGAGCCTGCGGACGCCCTGACCGTCCCCCGCGGGGTCTTCCCGGCCGTGCTTCCGGTGGCGTCCGGACGGCTGGGGGTTCCCGTGCGGCCCGACGCGGCGCCGGTGCGGCCCGACCTCGGACCGCCCCGGACAACCCCTACCGACCCCCGCGCCGGTGCCCCGAAGGCCCTCTTCTCCGCCAGCACCTACGGCCGCGCGGAGGACGGTCTGTTCGATCCGGACGGCTACGGGCCCCCCGCCACCACCACGCCGGCGTCGTCCCCGCCGCCGGCGTCACCGGACCCGCGCCCGGACCCGGAGGGCGCCCTCGACCCGGCCGGGCCCGTGGACGGATCCGCCGGGCATCACCTGCCCACCCTGGGCGAACGGCAGCCCATCGACGGCGGCTGGTCACCGGACGCCTGGTTCTCCCCGCACGGCGACACCCGCCGCGACGACCCCCACCGGGACGGCTGACGGGACGCTGGTGGGACGGCTGGCGAAAGGTGTGCTGGGGCACACCACCGGGTGCCGGGCCGAGCAATGCAGTATCCCGGATCTACGGCGGGCACAGCGCCGCGATCAGGGCAGTCCCGCCGCGCCGGGGCCCGGCGGGACCGGGAGCGCGGGCGGGTACGGGGTCCGGGGCGACCCGGACCCGCGGCGGAGGGCGAGGGCGGAGCATGCGACCAACTGCCGACAGCATGTCGGAAAGCGATGACAGGCCGGCAAGCGAGATCAGCCCCAGGAGCGTGGACCCGGCCGGGTCCACGCTCCTGGGGCTGCTGGACCTGGAGGAGATCGATCGCGACCTGTTCCGGGTCCAGCAGGTGTTCGACGACCGCTACGCGCTCTACGGCGGCCAGGTCGCGGCCCAGGCGCTGCTCGCCGCCGGGCGCACCGTCGCCGAGGGCCGGGTGCCGCACTCCCTGCACGGCTACTACCTGCGCCTGGGCGACGCGTCCCGACCGACCGTGTTCCGGGTCGACCGCGACCGCGACGGCCGGTCGTTCTCCGCCCGCCGGGTCGTCGCCGTACAGGGCGGCAAGGTGATCTTCAACATGTCGGCGTCGTTCCAGACACCGGAGCCGGGGGTGGACCTCACCAGCGATCCGATGCCACCGCTGGCGGCCCCCGAGGGCCTCGACGAGTTCGTTCTCGCGCGCCCGATCTCCTTCGAGGCGCGCGCCGAGCCGCTCGCGGCCGGCGTGGACTTCCCGATCCGGCTGTGGGCCCGGTGCACCGACCCGCTGCCCGACGACCCGCTGGTCCACGCGGTCGTCCTGACCTACCTGTCGGACGGGGTCGCGGGCCTCGCGCCGTACCACACCGCGCAGGCCCGGTCGGGTTCCAGCCTGGACCACGCCGTCTGGTTCCACCGGCACATCCGCCTGGACGAATGGGTGCTGATGGATCATGTGCCGCGCACGGTCGCGGGCGGCCGCGGCTGGTACACCGGCACCATCCACGCCCGCGACGGCCGCCTCGGCGCGAGCCTGGTCCAGGAGGCGCTGTTCCGCCCACCGCTGGATCACCCCCGCCGCCTCCACGGCGGGGACGAGGCCTGACCGGACGTCACCCGGCGCCGGGCGGCCCCGCACCCGCCCAGCGCCCGCCCGCCAGGACTCCGGTGACGGCCAGGTCAGCGTCGAGCACCACCAGGTCGGCTGCCAGACCGGGCTCGATCGCCCCGCAGCTGCCCCGCAGGCCCAGGACCCGGGCCGGAGTGGTCGCCGCCGCGGCGACGGCGGTCTCGATCGGCAGACCGGCCCGGACGGCACGGCGCACCGCGGCGTCCATCGTCAGGGTGCTCCCCGCGAGCGCGCCGTCGGCGGCCAGCCGGGCCTCGCCGCCGCGGACCCGGACCGGCTGGCCGCCGAGCCGATAGTCCCCGTCGCCCACCCCGGCCGCGTCGACCGCGTCGGTGACCAGCACGAGCCGGTCCGGCTGGGCGGCGACGAACCGCAGCAGCGCCGGGTGCACGTGCACACCGTCGTTGATGAGCTCGCAGACGACCCCGGCGTCGAGCGCGGCGCCGGCGGCCCCGGGCTCGCGGTGATGCAGCGGCCGCATGCCGTTGAACAGGTGCGTCGTGAGCGTCATACCGGCCGCGAAAGCACCGGTGGCCTGGTCGTAGGTCGCGTCGGTGTGGCCGACCGCGGCGATCACGCCGTCGGCGAGCGCGGCGGCGACGACGTCACCGGCACCGGGCAGCTCGGGGGCGACGGTGACAACCCGCAGCGTTCCGGCCGCCGCGGCGGCCAGCTCCGCGTACACCCCCCGGTCGGGCCGGCGCAGGTGTTCGGCCGGCTGGGCGCCGCGGCGCGCCGCGGCGAGGAACGGGCCCTCCAGATGCGCGCCCACGACATGGCCGCCCGGGCCGGGTCCCGCCGCGGCGAGGGCGGCGATCCAGCCGAGCTGCTCGGCGAGGCGCGCCACCGGCGCCGTCACGAGGGAGACCAGTGTTCGGGTCGTCCCGTGGGCGCGGTGGAAGGCGACCGCCGCCGCCAGGTCCGCCGGGGAGGCGGTGACGTCGTGGCCACCGCCTCCGTGCACGTGCATGTCGATGAAGCCGGGTACGAGCCACGCCCCGCCCAGGTCGACGACCTCGGTGGGCGCGGCCGCTCCGGCCGCGATCTCGGGGTGGAGCTCGACCCGCCCCCGCCCGACACCGGCGATCAGGCCGCCGCGGACCCGCACCCAGCCGGGGTCGAGGATCCCACTGGGAGTGATCACCCGGGCACCGGTCAGCACGGTCACCGCGTGCTCACCGGCCGGGACTCCGGACGCCATGCCGGTCGAGGGCCCTGGTTCCCCGCCTGCCCGGTTCCCGGCCGCGCTAGTTCTCGACCCAGCCGTACTTGCGCGCGAAGCTGGCGAGCTGGCGACGCACGTGCAGGATCTGCGTGCCGGTCAGCGGCGGCTCGGTCTGCAGCAGCACCTCGGTGACCTCCTGCGTGAACTCCTCCACCGGCAGGACGTCACACAGCCCGTCACCACCGTCGTCCGCCCTCGCGGACACCGGCCCCGGACCCGCCAACGGCGACGGCCCGCCGGGGGCCGAGCCCCGCACGATCCGGGCCGACGACGCCTTGCGCCCCCGATCGCTGTCCTCGACGTCGAACTCCATCACCACGCCCGGCACCACCAGGCTCTTCTCGACGAGGAGGTCGTTCGCGTGCAGGAAGACGTCCTCGCCGCCGTCGCTCGGCGCGATGAACCCATAGCCACGGACATGATCGAAACGAAGAACTTTACCCGTGCTCACAACTCACCCACAACCCCTGAGGAACCCAAGATCCGACCCGCTGCCGAGCGGGCCCGTCCGTCACCGCGGGAGGGGACCGTGGCAGTCGCCCGACATCTTAGGCAAGCCGCGGCGGCATGGCCGGGTTTCGGTCGTCTCCGCTCACGGACGGGCGACATCGCGGGCCACCCGGGTGCGGCCCTGGTGCCGTCCCTGCCGCCCGCGCCGGGATAATTCAGGTCACCCCTGGGCTACCCTTTGGCCCCCGACGGCGGCAGATGTTCCTGTCCCATCGGGACTTTCGACGTTCCTCCGGGGACGAACGGTGTGGGCCTGGCAGGTTGTTCCGCGACCAGACTCGTGAAGTACCCCGTTACGTCGCAAATGACGCATTCCGGCACCCGATCGGACCGTCGAGACGACCACCTGGGGAACACCGATCGAGGTCTGCGTCAGCCCCTCCCTGGCCGACGCATCAGTCGGCCAGAACCCGCCAGACCGTCAGAGCCAGACAGCCAGACCTCCGGAGGACGACACGGTGACCGACAACGGCCCGACCGGCACGACTCCGCTGCATCTACAGGGCCGCGAGGCGGTCCTCGCCGCCGCCGCGGCGGCGGACACGCAATGGCGCCACGGCGCCCCGCCGGACTACCACTTCTCCCGCGAGGTGATGCCCGGCGAACGGACCACCCGCCACGAGCCGGGCTCGCTCGCGGACATCGTCGAGAACCTCGTGCAGGTCTTCGAGATGGAGCTGTCCCACAAGGCCGACCCGGCGCAGTGGGTCAGCATGGTCGTCGACCGGATCAAGGTGAGCCTCAACGGCGGCCCGCCCGCGGGCAGCGCCGAGCTCGCCGAGCGCGGCAGCTACAACATCCTGATCGGGGAGAATCCCTACTACAAGGCGAGCGAGGAGACGTTCGAGTCCTCGCACGAGGTCTTCCACACGGCCTTCCCCGGCGGCTTCTTCTGGGAGGTCCTCGAGGTGTACTCGCCGCCGCCCGTCATCTCCTTCAAATGGCGGCACTGGGGCAGCTTCACCGGCCCCTACAAGGGCAACGCCCCCACCGGCGAGCGGATCGAGCTGTTCGGCGTCAGCGTCGCCCGGGTCTCCGACGACCTGAAGCTGCTGGAAACCGAACATTTCTACGACAACAGCCTCTTCCTCGGGCAGCTCGTCGGCACCGGTGCGACCGGGTCGGATGAGCCGGGCAGCCCCGGCTGCCCGGCCGGCGCCTGACCGCAGGCCTCCAGGCGCCGGGAAGGTGGGGGCAGGCCCGAATCCGGGCCTGCCCCCTTCGTCTCAGGCGCCGACCGGCGTCGGCTGAAGCCTGAAGATCGTGCGCCGGATGTCCTCGATGCTTGAATCAAGACCGTTGATGGCCGCGTTGAGCCGCGCGGCCGTCACGTCACCGACGGCCCGGGTGAGCGACTGCAGGTGCAGTCCGATGGCGAAAAGCCGCTGGATGACGAGGTCGTGCAGGTCACGGGCGATGCGCTCACGGTCCTCGAACACCGCGAACCGGGCCCGCTCGCGCTGCGCCTCGGCCAGGTGGATCGCCATCGCGGCGTCGTTCGCGAACGCCCCCACGAGCTCCGGATCGTCGGCGGCGAAAGGAACGCCGTCCGGAGCGTTGCCCAGCACCAGCGCACCCAGCTGCTGGCCGGCGGCGGTCAGCGGGACAACCAGTGCGTCGCGCAGCCGCGGCCCCGGCGGAATCGGCGGGATCGGCACCGCCACCAGCAGGTCGCCCGCCTCGTCCACCCCACCGTGGACCGAGCCGGCGTCCCGCTCGCTCCCCGGCTCCGCCGCCAGATCCGACGAGGCCGCCGCCTCCGCGAGCGGCGCCAGGGCGATCGGGCCACTCCAGGCATCGGAATCGTCCAGGCCGTCGACGAGGACCGGACGACCGGCGAGGAACTCGGACCGGCTCTCGGCCGCCTCCAGCGCCAGCGCGAGGCTGTGCAGGGTCTCAGGGTCGGAATGCCGATGGCCGGCGGAGTCCACCTCGGTGGCGACCAGGTTGCCGGCCTCGTCGGGCAGCGCGACCGCACCGACGTCCGCGGAGGTGACCGCCCGCGCCAGCGACGCCAGCAACATGCGCGCCTGCTGCGACTGGCCGGCCACCATGGCACCGGCGGTGATCTCGGCGCTGGCCGTGAGCCACGCCCGGCCCCGCTGGGCCGCCTCGTAGCGCGCCCGGGCGCGACGCTCGGAGCGTTCCCGGTCGATGGCCGCGCCGAGGGTGTTCGCGACCGCCTGGACGAAGCGCGCCTCGTCGCCGGTGAACCGGCGCGGCAGCAGGCTGGCCACGGCGAGCACCCCGTACGGGGAACCGGCGCTGCCCACCCGGGACGCCAGCGCGGCCTGCGCGCCGCCCGCGTCCGACCAGCCGCTGCGCAGGTGCGGGCAGGCGTCCAGGTTGTTCGCCACCACCGGCTCGTCGACGTCGAACGCGAGATGGACCAGCGACCGCGCCTCGATCGCGAGCGGCCCGGTGAGATAGATCGGGCCGACACCGAGCGCCGTGGGTGCCGTCGGCGCCGACGGGTCGGTCAGCGCCGCGGTTGCCGCCGACAGGTCGGTCAGGAGCGCCCCGGGGTCGGCGGGCGTCGCGTCCCGCCGGCCGGCAGGGTCCCGGTCCGGCCCCGGTTCGGGCCCGCCGTCCACCTCACGGTCCAGCTCACGGCCGTCCACGTCCCGCTGGATCACCTCGCAGACGGCCACCTCGAGTGCCCCGGCGACCAGCTCGACCGCCTCTGCCAGCAGGGTCGGCAGGTCGACGCCGGCCAGTGCCCGCTGGCCGAGCCGGGCGAGCCCGGCCTGCTGCCGCTCGGCGCGGCGCAGGTCGGTGATGTCGGACAGCACCAGCGCCGCCAGTTCCTCGCCGCCCTGTTGGAACGGGATGACGGTCGCCCGCACCGAGCGGGCCGACCCGCCCTCGACGTCGAGCTCCAGGTCCCCGAGCTGACTGCGGCCCGTCCGCAGCGCGACCGGGACCAGGCCCCATTCACCGCCGAGGGACCGCGAGCGCCAGTCGGCCGGCCGGACCCGCTCGACGAGCCGATCCAGCGGCTCACCGACCCGCAGCGCGGCGCCGACCATCCGGTCGACGGCGATCGAGGAGCGGCGCACCCGCAGCTCACGGTCGTAGACGGCGACACCGGTCGGCAGGTCCTCGAAGGCGCTCCCGGTGCCGACCGACTCCAGCAGGGTGGCCTGCTCGCCGACGACCTGGGCGTGCGAGCGCGACCCGGAGACGTCGACGATCGTCCCCGAGTTGCCGACGACCTCCCCGGCAGGCCCGCGCAGCACGCTCGCGCGGATCCGGACCCGCAGGTAGCCACCGTGGCGGGTCCGGCAGCGCGCCTCGTGCACACACTGGTCCGTGCCGGCCCGCGCCATGTCGGCGAACACCGTGGCCGCGTACTCCACCTCGTCGGGGTGGACGTAGTCGAGGAAGCGGGCGCCCAGGCTCGGGCCGACCTCGTAGCCGGTCAGCGTCGTCCAGGCCCGGTTCAGGTAGGTCCAGCGGCCGTCCACGTCGGTCCGGAACACGACCTCGCTCAGGGTGTCCAGCAGGCTGACCGCGGAGGTCTCCGCTGTGGCCGCCCGGCCCAGCCCGCCGCGCGACCAGGGCCGGCCCGCCGCCTCAACGTGCCTTGTCTCGGACGTCACCGAAGACCCCCATTCGTTCACGGCCCGCAGTCGTCGCCCGCGCCCGGCCAGGGTGGCGGGAGATCGTCGTCGCGACGACACCGTACGCGCTACCGGAATTCGCCGCTGGCGGAACAACATCCTCCCCCGCGAACATCACGGGCCCAGCGGCGGGGCGGACGAATCGGGCCTCCACATGTGCCGGACCAGCCGACCCGGAAACAGTCACCGCGGCGCGGATGCGGCACTACGGTGGACGCCGTGGAGACGCCGTCGCCGCATGTCGAGGTCGATGCCCGCCCGGCCGGCCCGGCCGACCTGCGCCGGCTGGCGCTGACCAACGACGGGCATGTCACGACCATGCAGGTCCGGGCCGGCCGGGTCCGCGGCCTCGCGCTGCACCTTCGCCGCCTGGACCAGGCGAACCAGGAGCTCTACGGAACCGGCCTGGACCCGGACCTGCTGCGCGACCGGATCCGACACGCCCTCGCCACGACGCCGACACCGGGAACGACCGCAACCGCAACCGCAACGCATGGTCCGGCGCACCGCGGTGACGCGACCGTACGGGTGGTGGTCTTCCCGGACGCGACCGGGGCGGTCCGTGTCATGGTCTCGGTCAGCGCACCGGCGGAACCCGCCGTCACCCCGCTGCGGCTGAGCTCCCTGTGCTCTCCGCGGCCGTTCCCGCACCTCAAGCATGTCGGGACCTTCGGGCAGCTGCACAGCGCCCGGCTCGCCCGCCGCCGCGGGTTCGACGACGCGCTGCTCGTCACCGCGGACGGGCTGGTGTGCGAGACCACCGTCGCCAACATCGGCTTCCTGACGACCGGCGACGTGCCCGGGGACCCGTCCGGTGACACCGCTGCCGACACGGCCGGGCCGGCCACGGTGATCTGGCCGCAGGCCCCGATGCTGACCGGCGTCACGATGACGCTGCTCGACGAGCGGCTGCCGGGCTCCCGGCGGGAACCGGTGCCGCTGGCGGACCTCGGCCGCTTCCAGGCCGCCTTCGTGGCGAACGGGCGCGGCCTCGCGCCCGTGGGGCGGATCGACACGACGACGTTCCCGGCCGCGCCGGCGGCGGTCGCCACACTGGCCCAGGTGTACGCCGCGGTGCCCTGGGACGACATCTGACCGGAACCGGACCCGACCGGGACGTGCTCGGGCGGGTGGCACGCCGGCCGCCGGCCGCGGCCCACGATGATGGGGACATGGCGGGCGAGACGACTTCTGCGGACAACGTCGGCTGGCTCGACGCGACCGGCGGCATCAGCGGGGACATGCTCCTCGGCGCCTGCGTGGACGCCGGGGCTCCCCTGGACGTCCTGCGCGCCGCCGTGGCCGCGCTGGGCCTGGCCGACGACGTGGAGCTGGCCGCGCGGACCGTTACGCGCCGCGGGCTGCGGGCGACCCAGGTGCTGGTGCGCTGCGCGCCGGACCAGCCGGCCCGGCGACTGCGCGACATTCTGGGACTGCTGGAGTCGTCCACGCTCGCCCCGGGGGTGCGCGGGCGTGCCGCGGACGTGTTCCGCACCCTGGGTGCCGCCGAGGCGGCGGTGCACGGCCGGCCGATCGAGCAGGTCCACTTCCACGAGGTCGGTGCGCTCGACAGCATCGCCGACGTCGTCTGCGCCGTCGTCGGGCTGCACGCGCTGGGTGTCGGGCGGCTGGTGTGCAGCCCGATCTCGCTGGGGGGCGGGCGGGTCCACGCCACGCACGGGGCGATCCCGCTGCCGGGGCCGGCCGTGCTGGAGCTGCTGCGGGCGAGCGGGGCGCCCGCGGCGGGCGGTCCGGTCGACGTGGAGCTCGCGACACCGACCGGCGTCGCGCTCGCCGTCACCCTCGCGGAGAGCTTCGGTGCCATGCCGCTGATGCGCACGACCGCGGTCGGGCTCGGCGCGGGCCGGCGGGATCTCACCGAGCACCCGAACGTGACCCGCCTCGTCGTCGGTCAGGAGAACCTGGCTGGCGCGGCGGTGGCACACGGTGCCCGCCACGGCGAGAACGTCGTGCTGGAGGCGAACGTCGACGATCTGGATCCGCGGCTGTGGCCGTCGACGCTGGCGGCGCTGCTCGCGGGTGGGGCCCTGGACGCCTGGCTCACGCCGATCCTGATGAAGAAGGGTCGGCCGGCGCACACCGTCTGCGCGCTGTGTGCCCCCGCCGACACCGACCGCGTGCGCGACGTGCTGTTCCGCCACACGTCCTCGATCGGGGTCCGTGAGTACGTCGTCACGAAGACGGCGCTGGCCCGCCGGGAGCTGCGGGTGCCCGTCGCCGGTGGGCAGGTCCGGGTGAAGGTCGCCTCGTCGCGCGGCGAGGTCGTCAACGCCTCGGTCGAGCACGAGGACGTGCTCGCGGTCGCCGCCGCCCGGGGGCTGGCGCCGAAGGTCGTGCTGGAGCTGGCGCGGGCCGCGGCGGCGGAGCACCTGGGCGCACCGGCGGCGCAGCCGGACCAGCCTGAGTAAACCTCCAGGCCGCGTGTCTCGGAGGCGGGCTGCGCGCGCAGCGGGCCTCCGAGACTCAGAGGTGTGACATGCCCTCGAACGGACTCGCGATGCGTTTCTGACTTGACCCGAAATCCACCAGGACGGCGTGGGTGCCCTCGACCCGGGTGACCCGGCCAAGCCCGAAGGCGTCGTGGACGACCCGGTCTCCCTCGGCGAACTCCGGAGTCGGCACGATGACGGGTGCTTTGAAGGGGCTGGTCGGCAGGTGGCGTCTGGGAACCGATGACTGGCTCATCGCCGTCAGTATGCAACGTGGTGGCTCCAGGCCCACGCAGGGGCCCACCGTGGCGCCCGCGGCCGCGACGGTGCCGACCCGTTCCGTGACTGCGCGCCGACCGCGCGCCAGCCCGGTAATCGGGCGAAAACACCAGGCCAGAGTTACGCAAACGACCGACAACGTGGCGAGAAGCTCGCTATCTTCCTGTGAAAGACAGCTGTCTCACCATGAGAGAACGCGCCTACCGGCGCTGCTCGGGCGGGCCGGTGGACGCCTGGGCGTCGACCGACGGCTGCGGGAACTCGACCAGATGGCGGCGCGCCGGTCCGCGCCTGCCTGCGCCTGTTCGGACGCAGGCGCACGCCCGGACCCGCGGGCTGCCGCGACACGGACAAGGGGACGACTCATGGCTCGGCGGGCACGATTACTGACCACCGCCATCGCCTGTTGCGCGGCGCTCACCCTGGGTGCCGCCTGTGGGGGTGGCGACGACACCAGCGCGGGTCCGACGGCCAGCGGGCCCACCGGTGCGCCGGTGCAGGGCGGCACGGCGCAGGTCCTGCAGATCCGGGAGCCGAGCTCGATGGACCCGGTGACCATGACGAACGCCTGGCAGATCAGCGGGTTCGTCGGTAACGCCCTGTACGGCACCCTGATGGTCAACGACGAGAAGACCGACGAGCTCAGCTACACGATGGCCGAGTCGTTCGACACGACCGACCAGGGTGCCACGTTCACCCTGAAGCTGCGGCCCGGCCTGCTCTTCTCCGACGGCACCCCGCTCGACGCCGAGGCCGTCAAGGTCAACTGGGATCGCCACCGCGACCCGGCCAACGCCTCGCCGTACCTGTCCGAGGCCTCCCTGGTCGCCGCCATCGAGGTCGTGGACGCCACCACCCTCACGGTGAAGATGAAGGCGCCGACGCCGAGCTTCCCGCGGGCGATGCTCACGACGTCCATGAACTGGATCGCCTCGCCGGCCGCGCTGGCGAAGGGCAAGGACTCCTTCGACAGGAACCCCGTCGGGGCCGGTCCGTACACTCTGAAGAGCTGGACCCGCCAGGACCGCATCGAGCTCACCCGCAACACCCGCTACCACGACGCGCCGCGGCCCTACCTCGACACCATCACCGTCCGCACCTCGAACGACGCGAGCCAGCGCTACAACACTCTCGTCAGCGGCGGGGCCGACGTGGTCATCGAGACGAACGCGGACAGCCTCGACAAGGCCGCCGACGCGGGCTACACCACGGACGTCACCCCGCTCAACGGCGGGCTGTTCCTGGCGATGAACATGCGCAAGGCGCCGTTCGACGACCTGCGCGCCCGGCAGGCGATCGCCGCCGCGATCGACATGGACACCCTCAACCTCGCCGTCTACAACGGCGCCGGGAAGACCGTCGACACCCTCTTCTCCGACTCCTCCCCGCTCTATGTCGACGCCCCACTGCGCAGGACCGACAAGGCGACCGCGCAACGGCTGTTCGACGAGCTGGCCGCCGAGGGCAAGCCGGTCGAGTTCACCTTCACCGCCTACACCACGTCCGAGATGAAGGACACCGCGGAGAACATCCAGGCGCAGCTCAGCGCCTACAAGAACGTCAAGGTCAACATCCGCGTGGTCGACTTCCCGGAGGCCACCAAGTTGGGCATGGCCGGCGACTTCGACATGCTCGTGTGGTCCTCGAGCTTCGTCGACCCGGACCCGCGGGTGTGGACCGCCTTCCGCAGCGACTCCCGCGGCAACTTCCCCGGCGTCGACGACCCGCAGCTCGACGAGGCGCTCGCGACGGGCCGCACCGCCACCGACACGGCCACCCGCAAGGCCGCCTACGAGACGTTCCAGCAGCGGCTGATCGCGCTCGTGCCGGGCGTGTTCACCGTCCGGGCCAACCCGGGCCTGATGGCCGCCGAGGACGTCGGCGGCGTCACCCAGTACGGTCTCGGCTCGCTGCTGCCCGACCGGCTGTGGATCAGGAAGTAGCCGAGGTAACCGCACCACCCGACCACGCCACGGCCGGTGTGACGCGTACGCGTCACACCGCGCCGGGCGCGGTCACCGCTTCCAGCCGGACGTCACGGGCACGGCGTCGTCGCACACCCGGGCGGCGCCCCGGCCGGCCGCGCCCATCCGCAGCAGGAACTCCTCGACCAGGTCGAGCAGCTCGCGGGCCAGCTCCGGGGTGAGATCCGGGGAGAGCACCGCCGGCAGCGGGGTTCCCGCGCCGCCGGCGAACCCGCGGTTGTTCACCCGCAGCATCGACGAGAAGATCGGGATCCCCAGCCCCTCGGCCCGTTCGATGTGCGGGCGCAGGAAGCTCGTCGGCGTGCCCCGGTAGTACTGCACCATCGTCAGGACGACGCCCAGCAGCCGCGGCTCGAGCGGCTTCACCGCCTGGTGGATGCCGGACTGCAGCTCCGCGACCCGGTTGTACTCCCAGACGAAGCGCCCCAGCCGCGCCATCAGGTGCTCGACGCCCAGCGTCGACTGGTTGTCCGGCCGTGACGGGATGAGCAGGTAGTCGCAGGCGGCCACCGCGGCCCGGGTGATGACCCCGAAATGCGACGGGCAGTCGATGAGGACGAGGTCGTAGTCCGTCGGGGACAGCGCGGCGAGCCCCGCCGCGAGCTGCTGGTACACCTCGAAGTAGTAGCGGGTGGACCGGTGCGCCTGCGCCCCGCCGAGATGGCCGACGAGCGCCATCTCGATGTCGCCGAGCGCGAGATGGGAGGCGAGCAGGTCCAGGGTGCCCCCGCCCTCGGCCACCACCGCCTGGGCGACGGGTGGGCTCGTGACGTACCCGGCCAGCGGCGGCGGCGGTGTACCCGGCCGCCAGGACTCGAACCAGGCCTTGACCGTCCTGCGCCGGTCGGCGAGATCCTCCCGCCACTGGTCGGCGCCGTAGAAGTTGAAGGTCAGGTTCGTCTGCGGGTCCAGGTCGACGAGCAGGACCCGCCGGCCGAGGCGGGCGATGGCCGCTCCGAGGTTCGCGGTCAACGTGGTCTTGCCGACACCGCCCTTGTAGCTGGCGATCGTCACGACCTTCACGGCATCCTCGCTCCCCGGTCGCGCGCCGGCCTCACGGAGGACGGGCAGCCTACGCCCTCCGGACATCCCGTGCACCCTTATGCCCCGTAGACAAGAAGACTACGGCCGAATCAGGATTCATCCCGTATTTGGGTGCTGGACGCTCTTCGCGTCGCGCACCGCACCCCGCGAAACAACCGCCGCAACACGGCCGCAACACCGCCGGGCCACTGCGGCTGGCACCAGAGTGTCGAGCGAACGGACCCGGATTTCGCAAAATCCACACTTCATGCCATGGTTTGCCCCAAGAAGTTCCCGGCACGGACGATCCAGACCGCCGGGACCGGGCCCGGAGACTGGGTGATCGGTGTGGTGGACGAACAGGCGACGACGGAACCTCCGCGGGTGGGCGCGCGGTCCGAACGGGCGATCCGGATCACGACGGTCGTCGCGGTGGCCACGGTCGCCACGGTCGCGGCCTTCGTCTCCTACCGGCACATGCGCGGTGTCGCCCTGCAGTACGGCGAGGACCCCATGACGGCGACCGTCCTGCCGTTCAGCGTGGACGGCCTGATCGTGGCGGCGTCCATGGCCATGCTCGGTGACCGGCGCGCGGGGCGGCGCCGATCCTGGCTTTCGGCCGGCCTGCTGGCCGCCGGGGCCTGTGCCTCCCTGGCCGCGAACGTGCTGCACGCGGATCCCACCATGAGCGCCCGCGTCATCGCCGGCTGGCCGCCGCTGGCCCTGCTCGGCTCGTACGAGCTGCTCATGCGCCAGATCCATCCCGACCGGCGGCTCGCGCCCCCGCCTGCCCAGGCGCCGGCAGACCCGCCAGCGACGCCCGCCCTCTCCGCGGCGGCACCACCCGAGGCCACGGGTCCGCGACCCGCGCAACCGCCGACGCCGGCACCTGCGTCGCCCCCGATGCCAGCGCCGGGGGCGACGCAGGCATCGCCACCGCCGACCTCGACAGCAGACGCCGGGACGTCGGGCTCGTCCGCCGGCCCGGACGACCCGGCGGCAGGTGACCAGCCCGCCCCGTCCGTTCCCTCCCCGGCCCCGGCGAGCTCAGGGCCGCGGCGCCCGCCATACGCCAGCCAGCGCCCGGAAGACTCGACGCCCGGACCGGACCAGCGCCACTGACCGGCCTCGACGCGACGGACCCGTCGGTGAAGCGCGCGGCGATCATCCGCGCCCTCGACGAGTCCGGCGGCTCGGCCACGGCCGCCGTGGCCCTGCTCGCGCGGTGGGGCGTCACCGTCAGCAAGAGCTGGGTCTACCAGGTCCGCAAGGAGACCCGCTACGCCGGCCTGGCCACCGGCCCGCTACCTGTCGCCGTCCCCACGCCCCGCGCCGCGGACACGGGCACCAGCACCGGTGCCGGCACCGGATCGTCAGGACGGCGCCGCGGCATGGCCTCCCCCGGACCCTCCCTGACGCTGCCGATCCGCTGACAGGACAGCTCACCCGACGCGCTGGTCGCGGAGGCCCCGCTGCTCACGGGGGCGGGGTAGGCGCCCTGACGCGAGTCGCCCGGCGGTGCTCCCGCGCAGGCGCGACACGCGGGGCCAAGCAGGACGCGGCATCAGGTCAGACATCCCATGTTTTTGGATGTCAAGCGGCGGGTGCGAGCGTGACGTTCCGCGGCCAGGCGGTTGCCTCGTCGTAGGGGGTATGGGTCTTGAGGCAGCCATGGAGGATGCCGACCAGGCGGTTGCCGAGCTGGCGGAGGGCGGCGTGGTGGGACTTGCCGCGTCCGCGGACGGTGTCGTAGTAGGCACGGGCGCCGGGCGAGGCGTTCAGGGCGCAGAAGGCCTGCTGGTGCAGGGCGTCGGCGAGCCGGTTGTTGCGGGCGTAGCGGGCCATGACCACGGTCTTGCGGCCTGACGCGCGGGTGATCGGGCTGGTGCCGGCGTAGTTGCGGCGGGCTTTGGCGTCGGTGTAGCGCTTCGGGTCGTCCCCGAACTCGGCGAGCACCCGGGCAGCGAGGACCGTGCCCAGGCCGGGCTGGGACAGCAGGACCTCAGCGTCCGGGTGCTCG